>CACZSQ010000053.1 GCA_902783885.1 uncultured Bacteroidales bacterium | reverse complement strand
GCTTCGCAAATGCACAGGGTGCCGTCATGTACTTTGGTGTGGATGATGAACACGAGGTTGTCGGGTTGGAGAATGTTGGCCGTCTGATGGAGGACATTCCCAATAAGATTGTCACCACGATGGGTATCGTTGTTGACGTGAACCTTCACGAGCAGGATGGCTTAGAATATATTGAAGTGGTGATTGAGCCAAGCAATATCCCCATCAACTATCGTGGCAAGTACTACTACCGCTCCGGAAGCACCATGCAGGAACTTCGCGGTCCCGCCCTCCAACAGTTTGTGCTGAAGAAGATGGGTCGCTCGTGGGACGATGTGACCAACGACCGTGCCACTATTGATGATTTGGACAAGTCCGCAATCGATTACTTCCTGCGCAAGGGATATGAAAACGGACGGATAAGCGACGAGGAACGGAACCTGCCCATTGAAACACTCCTTCAGAACCTGGATCTCATCAACGAGGAGGGCAAACTTAAGAATGCAGCACTCTTGCTGTTTGCCAAGAGACCCCAACATTATTTCACCAGCGTAAGGTTCAACATTGGTCGTTTCAGTGGAAGTGAATCCAACCTCATCACGCAAGATGTCATAGAGGGCAACATTATTCAAATGGCAGACCGGGTTATGGAGATATTGAAGTCGAAATACCTTACCATGCCTATCACCTTTAAAGGAATGAACCGTATAGAGAAGCTCGAAGTTCCGGAAGAAGCCTTACGTGAGATACTCTATAATGCCATCATTCATAAGGACTATACGGGTGTTCACATTCAGATGCGCGTGTGGGATGACTATTGTGAAGTGTGGAACGAGGGTGAATTGCCTGCTGGCTTTACTCCTGAGACATTGCTCGGACAGCACGCTTCCCGTCCTCGCAATCGGAATATAGCCAATGCCTTCTTCAAGGCTGGTTTCATCGATGCATGGGGACGCGGCTATAAGAAGATTCGCGAAGGATTTGAGAGCGCAGGGTTGCCCATGCCCAAGATAGAGTCTGCTTTTGGTGGTGTTATGGTGACGTTCCAAAGAAACAATGTGAACACTACGGAAGGTACTACGGAAAAGACTACACAAAAGACTACACAAAAGACTACACAAAAGATGCTGGAGCTGATGATGAAGAATCCCTTTATTTCGACAGAAGAGCTAGCAAATATATGTGGTCTTACTCGCGATGGTGTTAATTACAATATACGCACATTAAAGGCCCGAGGGGTTATCAGTCGTGTGGGTGGCCGCAAGGAAGGTCATTGGGAAGTTACAACAAAAGAATAAACGATGGCGAATATGGAATTCAACTTAGATACGACCATAAAAGAGTTGTACGAGTGGGGACAAATCTCTGTCCGCACCTTCAACTGCTTGCATTCTGCCGGGATGGAAAACCTGGGCGAGGTTCTGAATAATATAGAAACCCCTATGGATTTGCTCAATATTCGGAACTTCGGACGCAAGTCGTACACCGAGATGGAGCCGATTCTGAGTAGAATGACACATGGTCATGTCGAAGGTCACTCCCAGTCGAAACAGGATGCGTTTGCTGCTTTGGGTGAAACGCTTGTGGGGATTATCACAGATGCTCACGCGGTTGTCACCTCTGGCGATACGGAGGTGAAAGCCTATCTGCAAGCTTCTTATCCAGAACCGAAAGCTATGCATGAGCTGGTGATGGGTGAACTGGATAACATGTTGGTCATCGTTGAAGAGTATTCTCGTGAAGAAAACTTGGAAATCCGCCACGCTTATAAGCAGTTCATAGACCTGGTGTTGAAGGGCATGGAGGAGGCGCGTGAAGCAGGGCGCTTTATTTATTCTGCATATAAGCAAAAGGGTATGGCTTTGGCAATGAGGATGGAAGAGTTCAGTTATGAGCAGATTGCGAGATATTTCCTTTCTCCGCCTGCCAAAGATTACTTGGAGAAACTGTATCAAGAGCAAGTGGCGGCGAGGCTAAGTGTGAGAGCCAATAATTTCGTTGCTAAGTTTGTACCCCACTTCACCGACCTTATACGATATGCAGAAGAACCTTTTGCTGCGTATCGGAATATCTGTCCTGGGCAGAATATGACGAAAACATTGACCGAACTGTTCCAATTTAACCGGATATTCAAACAGGATTTTGATAGGGTTACAAAACTTTCTGATGATGAGATACAGACGGAAGTTCTGAAACACGCTTATCCGTTCCTGACCAGTCGGCAGCGTAGGTTCGTTTTTGATTTCACGAAGGAACACAATCACGCTCCGTTGTTTTTCCTGATGTTGCACTATCTGCGTTTGTCGGAAAACAGGACGAATAAGATCTACTGCATGGCGCACGGCATCTTTGACGGCCAAAGAAGGACGTTGAACGAGATTGCTGAAGTCATGAATCTCAGCCGTGAGAGAGTTCGTCAGCTCCTATGCGGGAACATAGAGGCGCAGGAATCTCCATTGGCGCAAGATGAGGGTTGGGCTCACTACAAAGACTTGTTCCAGCTTCCGCTCATTTATGAAAAAACAGAGGAGTTCGCAAAGCTAAAAGAGTCTGAACACTTGTCGGATGATTTTAATGTGTTTACTTCCATGATGTGCTTAGTTGCAGACTTTAAGGCGGAAGATGTAGAGGGGCACGCCTTTCTAGTGAATAACAGCTGCGATGACTTTCAGTTCAGCGACTGCATGGACACGCTCTTCAATATCATCAACGCCAAATATTCTACCAGCACATACGTCTCTATTGACTCTGTTCTCTTTACCGTGCCGGAGCATTTGAGACCCGCAATGAAAGAAATCGTCAAATATATTGCCACAGAAATCTATGACGTCGATGTTACCAATGATGGGCAACTCCACCTTTCTCAGAACTACGTAGATGTCTCTGAAGAGTTGTACGACATATTGGCCAAGAAGGGTGAGCCGATGCATGTAGATGAAATCTTTAGGACATTCAAACAGAGATTCCCTGACTATAAATATACCGAACCGATACAAATAAAATCTTTCTTGTTCAAGCACAAGCACATCAAATCAATAGGTAAGACTTCGTGCTATGGTCTTGACACTTGGGAAGACGTGTATTTCGGCAGCATCAGGGATTTGCTCGTTGACTTGCTGAGTGCATCGGACATACCCTTGCATATAGATTTGTTATTCAGCGGGGTGAGCGAGCATTATCCAAATACCAGCAAAGCCAGCTTGGAGGCCACAATGGCTTTTGACAACTTACAGCGTTTTGTGGAGTTTGAGGGAGGCTATTTCGGCTTGGCTTCAAAAGACTATCCTCAGAAGTATGTAGTGGCTACGACAGTTCAGCGCTATCGCTTTGATGAGCGTTTTCAGATGTTCAAGGAATTCGTGGAAGCCTATCACCGCTTCCCTGGTTATAACGGTAGCGACCAGGAGAGTTCGCTTATGCGGTGGTACTATAATGTGACTACGGGAGTGTTGACTATCACCGATGAACAGAAGATACTACTTGATGAGACCGTCAAACGTTACGATGAACTGGGTTATCCCCAATCGGCCACCGAATTCGAGTTCCTGATTAATTGCAACAAGATGATGGATTACATTCACCGCCACCACACGTTGCCCACCAACAGCAACGCACCTGAACTGTATGCCTGGCTTCGCCGTTCACGTGACAACTACGACAGCTATACAGACAAACGTCGGCGGTACATGACCGAACTGCTGAACTTTGTTTTGTCTTTTGGATTCAGTATATAATGATTCTTAAAGATGGAACTAACTTGATTTTTTTAGAACAAGGTAAACAGTATTAGACAATGCAACAACGTTACTTATACATATTTGAGATGCTCCGAGAGGAGACGAGGAAGCCTGGTAGCGTCCAGTGGTATGATTGGAAGCAGATGAAACAGGATGTGGAAGCGATGCTTCGCCAGGGGTATGCTCAGGACCTCCATGAGCAGATGACAGTCTTTTATGGGTTATATTTGCTTAAGGAGGTTGATTCGCGCGAAGCATGGAATTTCATTGATTTTGTGGCGCAGAAGGATGGACTTATAGGTCAGTGGGCAGCGGAAAAACTTGACCTTATAGTTTTCACCGAACGTTGGATAGAAGGGGGCGACAGCAAGACATTGTTAGCCTTGCTGACACGACTCGGACAGACGGGGTATGTAGCCAACTGGCAGGAACTGCGCAAAATGATGGATGACAAGTTATGCCGTATGGAAGTAGAAGGTACGCGTAACGGTATGAAGGAGACAGGTTACTTTTATTGTCTGCTCCATGCCTTCACAATGATTATGATGTCAGAGCATCCCATAGAGGATAAGATACGGTTGCTTGAACTGTTTTCTCAGCAGTGGGCTTTCCTGCGTACGGTATATTCCGTGATGGTGAGACGCATCGTGAGCCTCAACTATACCAATTTCGCCCAATTAGCTCAATACGTTGTGGGTGGACAGCAAGATTTTGACCCTTATCTTCATCTGATTCATGCTCCATTGAAGGAACGTTTTGAGGAACTTGTGGAGATGGGAACGAAGCGCGAAAGTCTTACAAGAGCATTGGGTAAGATAGAAAAACGAATGAATGACACCCGACAGTCGCCAGAATTAGACGAGCTTTGTGAGGTCCTTTTTCCTGAAGAGTTCCGAAACATGCTTAATCAACACCGGTTGCCGAGTTACCGTGAATTGGAATGTGAGATTGACAGAATCAGGGGGGAACTGGTCATTACGCAGGAAACGATGAACAGACAAGCTAAAGAAATGGCCACACAACTGAGCACTGCATTGAAAGCTTCTGTGCCTATCAATGTAATTGAACAAAGATTGTTGATATTTCCATCCGCTATTGCCCTAAATGTTTACATGTCGTTGAACACAATGTTACAGATTGATGCTGTCTGGAATGCCTATTCCGAGGGTATCTTGCAAAAGATTCTAGCTAAGCAGCAACAAGAGTTGCAGCTGTCAATGAATATCACGGCACAACCGGGTTCAAATGTCAATGGTGTGGTACAGCAGCAGACAAACAACGGCATTCTGCCTAACAAACAATTATCAGCAGCATGAACGAACCGAAGATCAACATAACAGTCATGCCCGGTGCCCAGATGAACGGTTATGTGAAGGAACAGCATAATTACTTCGGCAATGTCCAGAAGATTGAAAGTGGTTTCGAGGCCGAGCCTAATCCTATAGTTGAGGCCGAAGATGAGAAAACGGTTGAGCCGGATCATCTTGATGCAAGAGATTGTAGTCGGCAGCGCAGCGAAGAGCTGTTTCATTTCGTCCATCCCGAACTTGACGATGCGGAGGCATGGCGGATTCATGATGCCGTGAAACGGGTGGTAAAGCGGCAGGGATTACAGATGATATGCCAGTACCTTGCCGGGTTGAAGAACGAGAAGAAAGTGTTGCTGCCGCCAAATCCTGCGGCTGCATACGCAGAACTCGTCAGGATGGGGATACCCAATGGCGAGGGGTTCAACGAAACCACGTTCAGGAAGTACTACAACAAGCCCGAGGCTCCAAACCGAAAATAAGAGCAAGCAGGCACTATACCAGGCACCGGAATCGAATGGTTCCGGTGCTTTTTTTGTCCAATAGCGAACAGAGCAGAACTATTTCGGAGCAATACAGAGCAAGTTAGAGCAAGTTAGAACAGGCCACTTCGAAAGCCTTTTAGCTCTTGTAGATAGTCCCTACCTTTGTATCGTCTTCCGAGATAAGCAGCAATTAAGCGGGCTATCCTCTGATAGGCGGAAGCAAAGTGAATCCGTTATGGAAACAAGAATCTTAAAAGTGGTACGGCAGGGCGAAGCCTTCAACGTACAGTCGTCGAAGAGTGAGACGGGACAGGTGCAGAAGTGCAACATCGTACTTCGTGAGCTGGGCGGCTCCAAGTTCGGCGACGAGTTTGTGTGCGCGATGCTGGGTAATCTGGCCGCGTGCAGGTTCCAGGAAGGGGATGTGGTGGCAGCCACGCTCCGGTTCTCTACACACGAATATCAGGGACAGGTGTTTCAGGAAATCCTTGCTACTGACATCGTGAAAATCAATCATCAATAATATGTAACCTGAGTTGAAGCCGAGGGAATCAATTGAGCGTCAGCCGGCGGCTGATGTAGGGCCCTTTCTCGAAGACTTCTCTCGAAATTCTACTCAGAACAATGAAAAAAGTTTTTATCGAGAATCTGCAGATGGAGACGCAGACAGTGTTCATGCAGAATGGTAATATTAACATCTATCCCTGCGCGTTCGAATTAGGGCAGCACATCGTAGCCGGTGGCGATAGCGCCAGCCAGAAAGGCCGCATGGTGACCGATTGTTCCGGCACCAGCCATTTCCGCGCCTATCGCTCAAACAGTGGCAGTCGCTACGCGCTCCTCTTCGAGACAGCAAACGGCGAAGTGAAACGCACCAAACGACACATGATTGTGAAACTGGTGTTGCCGCTGGGCATCGGTCGCATCGCCATCATCGAGGCTCTCATGAGGCAGATCAAAGAGATTGTAAACTATATTAAGTCACTAAAAGATAACACGATTTGGTCATGAGTGAGAAGAATGTTTTTACTTGCATAGGTAAGGGGCACGGTGCCCCTTGCCTCCCTGCCACGCGAGAGGATTGGGAGAAGCTGCGTCGGGAGCCCTGGCTGAAACAGATGTGCGAAAGAATAGAACGTGGCGACGAGCAGCTGAAGCATCGTTTGCCGGTGTGGACACCGCATTGCGCTGAGTTCAAGAATAATCATCGTGCCATCGCCGATGCTGTCCGACCGCTGAGCCGTCTGATGTTGGACTTCGACGAGAAGGGACACACGGATGAGATATGTGCCCGACTCTTGGATAAGTCGCCATTGGTGCCGCTGCTGATTGAGGAGAGCGTGCGTCGCGGTACTCATGTGCTCGTGGAACTGCCCGACGGCATGGATGCCACCACGGCGCAGCAGCTCATGCACGAGGCTACGGGTTTCCAGCCGGATGCCGCCGTGAAGGATGTCTCGCGCTGTATCTACATGGTGACAGAAGAGCATACAAAGTATGTGAGCGAGAGGTTATTTGAGGCAGACCCACCCCTCACCCGTCAAGAAGAGAAGGCTACAGCTCTAACACATTCTGCTCCCCTCACTACTGCTCGGCGCTCTGCGACGCTTGACACTTCAAGTAGCGAGAGGCAAGGCTGCGAGTCCTTCCCAACCACATTCAAGGGCATCCCATACGCCTCTATCATCGCTGAATGGTGGCATCGCACGGGCGGTGAGCCGCAGGAGGGTGAGCGCAATGTGAAGCTGTATCAGCTGGCGGTCAACCTGCGTGCCATCTGCGACAATAAGAAAGAGGTGCTGATGCAGGTGATGCCTCGCTTCGGACTCTCTGACGCAGAAATGCGTAGCGTGATTGACTCTGCCTGCAAGGAACCTCCTAAGGGCATTTCGAAGATGATGCAGAGGATCTTGGAAAATGAAGAATTAAAAATGAAAAGTGAAGAATTGGTCTCCGGCAACGACGGCGCTGACGACCCACAGGACATTTCACGCCCCTCTCCTTTTGGAGAGGGGACGGG
Organism: uncultured Bacteroidales bacterium; assembly: GCA_902783885.1. Classification (GTDB taxonomy): domain Bacteria; phylum Bacteroidota; class Bacteroidia; order Bacteroidales; family Bacteroidaceae; genus Physcousia. The sequence goes on along the minus strand of CACZSQ010000053.1, from coordinate 6,488 downwards.
GGTGAGACTCCCCATCGGCCTCAAAGAGTCGCTGAAGGGTGTGCCGCCCTCGATGCACATGCCGGTGCTGTGTGCCGTGCTGCCCATCGCCGCGGCATACGCTGACGGGGTTGAGGTGGAGTACTGCAACGGCCAACTGCAGCACCTGGGACTGATGTCCATCATCCGGGGTGAACAGGCCAGCGGCAAGAGCGTGTGCAAGAATGCCGTCGATGTGTGGAAGCGCCAGTTCGACGAGGAAGATGCCCTCGCCCGCAAGCGCGAAGAGGAATGGAAGGAGCGCAAGAAATCGCGTAAAGCCAACGAGAAGGCACCCGAAGACCCACACGTGCTCATACGCATGGTGCCCGTGACGGTCTCATGTTCCACGCTGCTGAAACGCTTCAAGAACGCCAATAACCATACGCTGTATAGTTTCGGCGAGGAACTCGATACGCTCAGGAAGACCAACGGCGCGGGGTCGTGGTCGAGCAAGTACGACATCTACCGCCTCTCGTTCGACCGAGGTGAGTGGGGACAGGACTACAACAGCGACCAGGCAGAGTCGGGCGTGGTGAAGGTGGCCTACAACTGGACGATGCTGGGCACCGAAGGAGCCATGCGCAAGTGCTTCAAACAGGACAACATCGAGAACGGACTCAGCTCCCGTATTCTCGTGGCCGAAATGCCTGACAGCTCCTTCTCGAAAATGCCTAGGTTCGGACGTCGTTCGGCAGAGGACGAAGCGCGCATCCAGGAGGCTGTCACCCGTCTGCGCTCCGTCTCAGGTCTTGTTGACACCCCTCGTCTGCGCAAAGCCATCGATGAATGGGTGGAGCAGAAACGCGTGGAGGCCGCCAAGGACATCGACCATGTGAAGGACACCTACAGGAAGCGTGCGGCTGTGATTGGGTTCCGTTGCGGGGTGATACATCATCTGCTGCGGGGTGGGTCTTCTGAGTCCAAGTCGAGTATTGATTTTGCCGTGATGATGGCCGAGTATGCGCTCAGTCAGCAGATCGCGGCATTCGGCGAGGCGCTGCAATCGCAGTATGTGGAGGCCAGTGGCGAATGTCAGCGCTATGGCTGCAACCACAGCGTCTTCGACCAGCTGCCGCCCACCTTCACGCTGGATGACCTGCGAGCCCTGAAACGCGGCTTCTGCAGCGACGGTTCTCTCCGAAAAATCATTTCACGATGGCATCGGGACAAGTGGATTGAGAAAACCGACAAGGGAAGGTGGAGGAAAGTTGAAGGCCCCCAAGCCCCCTAAAGGGGAGTGTTGAAGAAATAAAAATGTGACTTTGTGACATGTGACATTGTGACATTAAGGAGGTTCAAGAAGGACGAAGTATGAATGGAACATAAATCGGTCATAAATCTAAACATAAATCTTATGGGAACAAATTATCATAATAATCATAATTCCAGTGGCAGATATTTATTCTCACACAGATTGCACAGATGTTCGCCGCAATCCTCTGCGAAACTCCGCGTCCTTTGCGGTTAGAAAAATTATGGCAATTACGGTAATTTGTTTCCAAAGAAAGATTTAAGGTGAGATTTGATAAGATTTAAGTTCCTTTACGCTCTTGAACCATTGAACTCAACCCACCCACATTCTACATTAAACTTAAAGCTATAAACTAAAACATCATGGAACTGATTCTGAAACGCATAGCAAAGAAAAAGAGCTATACAATTGGGAAGTTGTACATAAAGGAAGAAGACCCAGACTCTCCCCCCGCCCTCCCTGTAAGGGAGGGAGCGGTTACCTGTCAAGAAGAGGAGGGCCCCACGAAATCTCCCCGTAAAGGGCGACTTGCTGGCGCAATCGATGAGAATACTATTTCTCAAGAACATTTTACTCCCCTCCCAAACAGGGAGGGGCAGGGGGGAGAGTCCTACTTCTGCGACACCCTGGAACCCACATGGCGCGACTACGCGCACGGAGGCTACAAGATGAAAGGCCACTCAGCCATCCCCGAAGGCCGATACCCCGTGGTCGTCACGTGGTCGCCGAAATTCCAACAGTGGCTCCCTCTCCTGCTCCACGTGCCCAAGTTCGAGGGCATCCGCATTCACGAAGGCAACACCTGCTGTGACACCGCCGGTTGCATCCTCCTGGGCGAGAACCGCGAAGTGGGCAAGGTGCTCGACAGCCGTCGCTACGTGAACCTGCTCAAACGCCGACTCGCCGCGCGACCCGAAGGAGAACCTGTCTATATCACGATTGAATGAAGAATCCATCATGCCCTTTCCCGCGTTTCCATCATGCAAAATGCTGGAGACGCGGTTTCTTGTCTGACATTATCCCCAAAAAGACCTTTTGATTTTTGTCCTTAAAATTCAACTAAGATGAAAATATGGGCTGATTGATGCGGTGGTTCGGAAAACTTTTCGTACCTTTGCAGCGATTTACGAGCAAAGAGCTTTTAAGCGAACAGAGAACACAAATTATATCTATTAGAAACTCAATGATTATCAGCGCGTGAGCGCAACTTAGCTATGGAATTGACAGCCCTGACGGCCACATCGCCTATCGATGGCCGCTATCGTTCTAAGACCGAATCTTTAGACAAGTATTTCTCCGAGTACGCTCTCATCCGCTATCGGGTGCGCGTGGAAATCGAATATTTCATCTGCCTCTGCGAACTACCTCTGCCCCAGCTGGCCGACTTCCCCCACGACCTCTTCCCCACTCTGCGTGCCATCTACGAGGAGTTCTCCCTCGCCGACGCACAGCGTGTGAAAGACATCGAGGCAGTGACCAACCATGACGTGAAGGCTGTTGAGTACTTCATCAAGGAGAAAATGACGGCCATCAACCTTCTGCCTTCAGCCTTGAACTTCGTCCACTTCGGTCTGACCTCACAGGATATCAACAACACGGCTGTCCCCATGAGCCTCAAGGAAGCACTCACGGATGTGCTCTGCCCGCTCTACGAACAGCTCATCAGCAAGTTGCAGGCTTTGGCCACCGAATGGCAGGATATTCCCATGCTGGCCAAAACCCACGGCCAGCCGGCCTCTCCCACCCGTCTGGGCAAGGAACTGATGGTCTTTGTCTATCGCTTGCAAGAGCAGTTCCAGACGCTGAAGGAGGCCCGCTTCACGGCTAAGTTCGGCGGCGCAACAGGCAACTTCAATGCCCATCATATCGCTTACCCTGAGATTGACTGGCGTGCTTTTGCCAACCGATTCGTGAGTGAGCAGCTTGGCTTGGAGCGCGAACAGTGGACGACACAGATCTCCAACTACGACCATCTGGCATCTGTCTTCGACGCCCTTCGACGCATCAACACCGTCATCATCGACCTCGACCGCGACGTGTGGCAGTACATCTCCATGGGCTACTTCCGTCAGAAGGTGAAGGCCGGCGAGGTGGGCTCAAGCGCCATGCCCCACAAGGTGAATCCCATCGACTTCGAGAATTCCGAGGGTAACCTGGGCATCGCCGGTGCCATCTTGGAGCACCTGGCTCACAAGCTGCCCATCAGCCGCCTGCAGCGCGACCTCACCGACTCCACTGTGCTCCGCAACATCGGCGTGCCCGTCGGTCACACCGTCATCGCCCTTCAGAGCACGCTCAAGGGCCTGGGCAAACTGCTTCTGAACGAGGAACCCATCAAGGCCGATCTGCAGAATAACTGGGCTGTAGTGGCCGAAGGCATTCAGACGATACTCCGTCGCGAAGGCTATCCAAACCCTTACGAGACGCTCAAGGCGCTCACCCGAACAGGTGCGGCCATCAGCCCCGAGAGCATCGCATCTTTCATTGAAACACTCGACGTCAGCGACGCTGTGAAAGCCGAACTACGCCAGATCACGCCCGAAAACTACACGGGAATGTGAATTAGTTGAGAGTTTAGAGTTGAGAGTTTAGAGTTAAGAGTTAATAGTTAAGAGTTAATAGTTAAGAGTTAATAGTTAAAAGTGAAATAACGGCTCTTGCGAAAAGCATGTCTCCCCGGAGGAGGGTTAGAAAGGGCCTGAAAAATAATAAAAGATAATATGGAAAACAACGAAGAAAAATGGCGCGAGAACTTTGCGTCAAACGAAGGTCAAGAAAACAACAACAGCTATGGCACACCGGGTCGCACACCGCGTCCCCGCATCCAGCGTCCCGTCTATGGCAGTAGTGCCGACGGCGAGCGCCGCACATTCCAACCGAAGAGCGGTTATCAGCGCGAGGGCGGCTATCAGCCCCGTTCCACATACTCCCGCGAGGGCGGCTACCAGAAACGTGAGGGTGGCTACCAGCCCCGCTTCAACCGTGAGGGTCAGCAGCGTGAGGGTGGCTACCAGCCCCGCTTCAATCGTGAGGGCGGCTACCAGCAGCGCGAGGGTGGCTACCAGCCTCGCTTCAACCGCGAAGGTGGCTACCAACAGCGCGAGGGTGGCTACCAGCCCCGCTTCAACCGTGAGGGTGGCTATCAGCAACGCGAGGGCGGCTACCAGCCCCGCTTCAATCGCGAGGGTGGCTACGGCCAGCAACGTGGCGGTCACGGCCCACAGCGTGGAGGCTATCAGCAGCGTGGCGGCTACGGCCAGCAGCGCGGTTTCGGCGGTCCCCGTCGCCAGCACACGCCCGGCTACGATCCCAATGCAAAATACAGCTTCAAGAAGCGCATTGAATACTCCGAGGCACACATCGACCCCGAAGCACCTATCCGCCTGAACAAGTTCCTGGCCAATGCCGGCGTATGCTCACGCCGTGAGGCAGACACCTTCATCGAGGCAGGCGTTGTCAGCGTCAATGGTGTCGTAGTCACAGAGCTCGGCACAAAGGTCAAGCGCACCGACGAGGTGAAGTTCCACGACCAGCCCGTGAAAATCGAGAAGAAGGTGTATGTGCTCCTGAACAAGCCCAAGGACTATGTGACCACCAGCGACGATCCCCAGAACCGCAAGACGGTGATGGACCTCGTCAAGGGAGCCTGTGACGAGCGCATCTACCCCGTAGGACGTCTCGACCGCAACACCACCGGCGTGCTCCTGTTGACCAACGACGGTGAGTTGGCTTCGAAGCTCACCCACCCGCAGTACCTCAAGAAGAAAATCTACCACGTCCACACTGACAAGAACGTGACGGCAGCCGACCTGCGCCAGATTGCTGAGGGTATCACCCTCGACGACGGCGAGATTCACGCAGACGCCGTTGAATACGCTTCTGAGACCGACAAGAAGCAGGTGGGCATTGAAATCCACAGCGGCCGCAACCGCATCGTGCGCCGCATCTTCGAGCATCTGGGCTATAAGGTCACGAAGCTCGACCGCGTCTTCTTCGCAGGTCTCACCAAGAAGAATCTCAAGCGTGGCGACTGGCGCTACCTCACGGAGCAGGAAGTGAACATGCTGCGCATGGGAGCGTTTGAGTGAGACATCGTTTATGGTTTAACGTATAACGTTTAATGCAAAATGAAAAGAACAAGAGTCATAGATGCACTGAAGCGTACGGACTTCGGCAGCGAAATAGTCATTGAGGGTTGGGTGCGTTCCAAACGCGGCTCCAAAGGTATTTTCTTTATTGCCCTGAACGATGGAAGCACCATCAAGAACATCCAGAGTGTGGGTGAAGACCAGAACTTCGACGAGTCCGTGGTGAAGCTCATCACCACCGGCGCGTGCCTGAAGGTGACAGGTGTGCTCGTGGAGAGCCCTGCTGCCGGTCAGGCCAGCGAGGTGCAGGCCAAGGAGATAGAGGTTCTCGGCACATGCGATGCCACCTACCCGATGCAGAAGAAGGGGCAGTCCTTTGAATATATGCGCCAGCACGCTCACATGCGCCTGCGTACGAATACTTTCGGCGCGGTCATGCGTATCCGCCACAACATGGCCATGGCCATCCACACCTACTTCCACGAGCACGGCTTCTACTACTTCCACACGCCGCTTATCACAGCCAGTGACTGCGAGGGCGCAGGTAACATGTTCCAGGTGACAACCAAGAACCTCTACGACCTGAAGAAGGACAAGGACGGCAAGATTATCTACGACGACGACTTCTTCGGCGAGCAGACGAGCCTCACCGTGAGCGGACAGCTCGAAGGCGAACTCGGTGCCACTGCCCTGGGTGCCATCTACACCTTCGGTCCCACCTTCCGCGCTGAGAACAGCAACACGCCGCGCCACTTGGCTGAGTTCTGGATGATTGAGCCCGAGGTGGCTTTCCTGGATCAGGAAGAACTCATGGATCTCGAAGAGGACTTCATCAAATACTGTGTCCGCTGGGCGCTTGACCATTGTCAGGATGACCTTGCCTTCCTGAACCAGATGATTGACAAGACCCTCATCGAGCGCTTGCAGAGTGTGCTCAAGGAAGAGTTCGTGCGCCTACCCTACACTGAGGGTATCCGTATTCTGCAGGAAGCCATCAAGAATGGTCGCAAGTTTGAGTTCCCCTGCAACTGGGGCGATGATCTGGCCAGCGAGCATGAGCGCTACCTCGTGGAGGAGCACTTCAAGAAGCCCGTCATCATGACCGACTACCCCACCGCCATCAAATC
>CACZSQ010000052.1 GCA_902783885.1 uncultured Bacteroidales bacterium | reverse complement strand
GGTGATAGAAAAGAATGACGATAGAATTCATTGATAACAGAAATAGGTTCTTCGAAGATGTGAAAGCATTGGGAAGAAAGAACTCGGCCACATTGGGGGTTATGCCTAAAGGTGGTTTTGAGGATTGTGTAAGGAATAGAAATACAATTCGTAACTTTGCAAACAATAATTATGAGTAAGTATTCGTTTGATTCCTCCCTTTTTTTGCACTCCCCTTTAGGGGGCATGGGGGCTTCTTTTTAATCATTAATTTTTCTGTTCTGTGATTTTTTGCATATCTTTGCGCCGCAAATAACAAAGTGAACAGAACATGAACGAACTACAGCTCAAGTACGGGTGCAACCCCAACCAGAAGCCTTCGCGCATCTTCATGGCCGACGGCAGTGAACTACCTCTCGAAGTGCTCAGTGGCCGACCGGGCTACATCAATTTTCTCGATGCCTTCAACGCATGGCAGCTCGTGCGCGAGCTGAAGGAGGCTACGGGTCTGCCCGCAGCCGCTTCCTTCAAACACGTCTCGCCCGCCGGTGCTGCTGTGGGACTGCCCCTGAGCGATACGCTGCGCAAGATCTACTGGGTGGATGATGTGCCCTTCGAACTCACACCGATAGCAACAGCCTATGCCCGCGCCCGCGGTGCTGACCGCATGAGCAGCTACGGCGACTTCATTGCACTGAGCGACACATGCGACGAGGCTACGGCACTGCTCATCAAGCGCGAGGTGTCGGACGGCATCATCGCTCCCGACTACACACCCGAGGCCCTGCAGATTCTGCAGGAGAAGCGCAAGGGGACATACAACGTCATCAAGATTGACCCCGCCTACCGCCCCGAGCCGATTGAGCGCAAACAGGTGTTCGGCATCACCTTTGAGCAGGGCCGCAACGAGATTCGTCTCGATGACCCCGCCCTCTTCACCAATATCCCCACAGCGAACAAAAACTTCCCCGAGGAGAAGCGTCGCGACCTGATAATCGCTCTCATCACGCTGAAATATACGCAGTCGAACAGCGTATGCTATGTGAAGGACGGGCAAGCCATAGGCATCGGTGCCGGACAGCAGAGTCGCATCCACTGCACACGTCTGGCCGGTCAGAAAGCCGACATCTGGTGGCTACGCCAGCACCCGAAGGTGATGAGCCTGCCCTTCGTACCCGGCATCCGACGCGCCGACCGCGACAACACCATCGACATCTATATCAGCGACGACTACAACGATGTGCTGGCCGAGGGAGCCTGGCAGCAGTTCTTCACCGAGCGCCCCGAGCCTCTGTCACGCGAAGAGAAAGCCGCATGGGTGGCACAGAACACGGGCGTCTGCCTGGGCAGCGATGCCTTCTTCCCCTTTGGCGACAACATCGAGCGCGCCCACAAGAGCGGCGTGGAATATGTGGCCCAGGCCGGCGGCAGCGTTCGCGACGACCATGTCATCGAGACCTGCGACAAATATGGCATTGCCATGACGTTCACAGGGGTGAGACTGTTCCATCATTAATAGTTTATAGTTTATAGTTTAAAGTTGAGAGGGATGGAACAGAACAAATTTGCCGGTGATGATATCGACAAGGTCATTATGAATGGCGTTACCTTTCGCGGCGCATCGAAGGGGCCCAAGCATGAAGAATCGGGTAAGGTGAAAACCAAGGCCAAGAAGAAAGCCTACATCACCGGTGCCCACGGTTCAGCCTCGGCCAAGAAGAAGGCCGACATCCGTCGTGCACGTGCCAATCGGCACAAGTGACAGCTTGTGCCTACGGCATCAAAGACATGAAAGGAATAGTTGTCAGTTTTCCTCTTTGAAGGCAGCCACGCCGGCAGCATCCATTACCACGAGCGTAGGGTCGTAGCCCTCGGGAGTCCCAAGCATCACGCCACCGCCGGGCACCTGCCATTGGTAGCCGCGGTTGTTGATGTCGAACGGCTCTCCATAAGCGGCATTCAACGCTGCAAGGATGTCGGTGAGGGGCGCGTTCTTCAGTTGTGCCATCACGCGATAGACGGTCTTTGTTTTGCGTGTGAAGCTGACCTGAAACTGCGTAGGACGTCCGCAGACATCACCACGGAAGACATAGTTGCGGCTGTTGCCATCGCGCTGTTCCAATTTGAAGCCGCGCTTCTGCAAAGCCTTAGAGAAGTCGTAGATGTCGCCTTTCATCTCCACACCCTCAAACAGGATATGCGATGGAAGAGTCTGCTGAACAGAGTCTTGAGGTGTTGTCTCCTGTGCGCTCAGCACCACGGGAGCGCCCAGCATCAGAAGCAGGAAGAGGAAACGTTTCATAGTGTAGTAATATGTGTTTATGATGAATAATCTGCCACAAAATTAGGTTTATTCTGCCACACTGCAAAATGATTCGTGTTTTTTTTGTACTTTTGTCGCCGCTAACGGGATAACAGGAGATATAGGAAATAAGAAATTTTGAGAATAAGAGAATAAGATATTTAGAAAATAAGAAAATAAGAAAAGCATGAAAAATATACTCACTCGCAGAACTATCCGCAAGTATAGCGGACGAGATATAGAACCGGCGCTCCTGAACCGCCTGCTCACAGAGGCTGCACGCACTCAGACCATGGGCAACCTGCAGCTCTACAGCGTGGTTGTCACCCGCTCGGTTCAAGGCAAAGAGGCACTCGCTCCTGCTCACTTCAACCAACCGATGGTGAAGCAGGCACCCGTGGTGCTGACCATCTGTGCCGACTTCCGCCGCACGACGAAGTGGGCCGAGTGCCGCCAGGCCAATCCCGGCTACGACAACCTGCTCAGTTTCATGAACGCGGCCACCGATGCGCTGCTCTTCACCCAGACGTTCTGCAATCTGGCTGAGGAAGAGGGGCTGGGACTCTGCTACTTAGGCACTACGCTTTATATGCCGCAGAATATCATCGAGGCGCTGAAACTGCCCAAGCTGGTGTTCCCCGTGGCTACGCTCACGGTGGGATGGCCCGCTGAGGAGCCGCCTCTCTCCGACCGTCTGCCGCTGGAGAGTTTCGTGCACGACGAACACTACCACTCACCGACCTCCGCCGACATTAACCGCTACTACGCTGCCAAGGAGGCATTGCCGGAGAACAGGGAGTTCGTGAGGATCAACCATAAGCAGACGCTCGCGCAGGTGTTCACGGACATTCGCTACACGAAGGCCGACAACGAGGCCATGAGCCGTGGCCTGCAGGAAGCGCTGAAAAGACAAGGCTTTATATGATTTTCTATTTCTCAGGGACAGGTAACACGCGTTGGGCAGCCGAACAGCTGGCTGAAGCCACAGGGGAACACCTCGTTGCCATTGCCGATGCTACAGCTGGATCGTGCACCTACACGTTGCAGCCCGGTGAACGCGTAGGCTTCTGCTTCCCCGTCCACGGGTGGCAGCCGCCGCGCATCGTGCGACAGTTCATCCGCCGCCTGCAACTGAAGTATGCAGAGGGCGCACGTCCCTACTGCTACGCGCTCGTGACTTGCGGCGACAGCATCGGACGCACCATGGAGATGCTCAACAGCGAACTGCGCGCCGTGGGGCTGCAGACTGACAGCATATTCTCGCTGGTAATGCCCGAGAGCTATGTCTGCCTACCCTTCATGTACACCGACAGCCCCGCGCGCGAACAGAGCAAGATAGCCACTGCACAACAGCAACTCACGCAATATGCCGACCTCATCGTGCGCCGTGTGGGAAGCGAGTGCCACACTCAGCGAGGGCTCACTCCCTGGCTTTTCTCACATGTCATAGGAGCCTACTTCAACCGCTACATGATCACGGACAAGAAGTTCACCGTCGATGCCGACATCTGCATCCGCTGTGGCAAGTGCGTGAAGGCTTGTCCCACGGGCAACCTGACGATGAGCATTGACAGGGACAACGCGCTACCGCAGTGGCACCACGACGGCAGCTGCACCAACTGTCTGGCCTGCTATCACTACTGCCCGCGACACGCCATCAACTACGGTAATATCACACGCAAACGAGGGCAATACTTCTTCGGACACAACAAAAAAACATAAAAGATTCTGACATGAAATTCGTCTCATGGAACGTCAATGGCCTGCGCGCCTGCGACGGCAAAGGCTTCCGCGACATCTTCCGCACGCTCGATGCCGACTTTTTCTGCCTGCAGGAGACCAAGATGCAGGAGGGCCAGCTCGACATTGCCTTCGAAGGCTACGAGAGCTACTGGAACTACGCGGAAAAGAAAGGCTACTCCGGCACCGCCATCTTCACCAAGCACACCCCATTGAGCGTTGCCTACGGGCTCGGCATTGAGGGGCACGATCACGAGGGGCGCGTCATCACGCTGGAATATCCTACATTCTACGTTGTCACCGTCTATACGCCGAACTCGCAGGATGGCCTGCGCCGCCTCGACTACAGGATGACTTGGGACGATGACTTCCGCCAATATCTCCAGCGCCTCGACGCACAAAAGCCGGTCCTCGTGTGCGGCGACATGAATGTGGCTCATGAAGAGATTGACCTCAAGAATCCTAAGAGCAACCGCATGAATGCCGGTTTCACCGATGAGGAAAGGGCCAAGTTCACAGAGCTGCTGGCAGCCGGTTTCACCGACACCTGGCGCGCCCGCAACCCCGACAAGACCGATGTCTATTCCTGGTGGAGCTATCGCTTTCAGGCTCGCCAGAAGAATGCCGGCTGGCGCATCGACTACTGGCTTGTGAGCAATCGTCTCTTCCCACAGGTGACGGGTGCCGACATTCTCACCGACATCTACGGCAGCGACCACTGCCCCGTTGAACTTACTCTCCAGATGGCATAGTCATGGCAAAAGACAAGCTGATGTACGTCTGCGACAACTGCGGACAAGAGAGCGCCAAATGGATTGGCAAATGCCCCTCCTGCGGCCAATGGAATACGTTCAAGGAGTTCCGAGTTAAAGCGAACTCCGGCACTTCCCGCCAGGGAGGGGGCCTCCCTTTGGCAGGGCCAGCTGAGAGAGGGTCCTCTCCCACCCTGCTGTCCGACATCGACGCTACCGAGGAGCCACGCATAGACCTTCACGATGAGGAACTCAACCGCGTGCTCGGGGGAGGTCTTGTACCCGGTAGCCTTGTGCTGCTGGGAGGTGAGCCCGGTATCGGCAAGAGCACGCTCGTGCTCCAGACGGTGCTGCGCCTCAAGGACAAGAAGGTGCTTTACGTCAGCGGCGAAGAAAGCGCCCGCCAGATTAAGCTTAGAGCGGAACGGCTGATGAACGACAGCCAGCTGTCAGCCAACAGCCAACAGCCATCAACCATCCAAGTTGTCTGCGACAACTCGCTGGAGAACATTTTTGAACACATCCAACAGGAACAGCCTGACCTCGTGGTCATCGACTCCATACAGACCATTGCCACTGAGGCCGTGGAGTCATCACCCGGTAGCCTCTCGCAGATTCGCGAGTGCGCAGCCGCCCTTCTCAAATATATCAAAAGCGGCGGCCCAAGCACCATCCTCATCGGTCATATCACCAAAGAAGGAACCCTTGCCGGCCCCAAGGTGCTGGAACACATTGTTGACACGGTGCTGCAGTTCGAGGGCGACCAGCATTATCTCTACCGCATCCTGCGCTCGCAGAAGAACCGCTTCGGCAGCACCTCGGAGCTTGGCATCTATGAGATGAGGCAGGAAGGGTTGCGGCCTGTCACCAACCCCAGCGAGCTGCTCCTGACTGACAACCAAGACGGTCTGAGCGGCATCGCCATTGCTGCGGCCATCGAGGGTGTGCGCCCCTTCCTCATCGAGGCGCAGGCGCTTGTCAGCACCGCAGCCTACGGCACTGCACAGCGCTCTGCCAACGGCTTCGACTACCGCCGTCTGAATATGCTCTTAGCCGTGTTGGAGAAGCGCGTAGGCTTCAAACTGGCACAAAAGGACGTATTCCTGAATATTGCCGGTGGCCTGCGCGTCACCGACCCCGCCATCGACCTGGCCGTCATCGCCGCCATCCTGTCATCAAACGTCGATACCGCCATCGAAGCAGGCGTCACCCTCTGCGGCGAGGTGGGGCTCTCGGGTGAGATTCGCCCTGTCAGCCGCATCGAGCAACGCATTGCCGAAGCCCAGAAGCTTGGATTCCAGCGCATCCTCATTCCTGCTGCAAGCCTCAAGGCTGTGAATCCACACTCTTACAAGATAGAGATTACCCCTTGCCGTCGAGTCGAAGATGCGTTCCGAGCCCTCTTCGGATAACTTTAGGGTAAGGACAACTGTACCTCTGCAGCTTGAAGCAGAGGCGACGTAAAGCGGATGACAGGCGAATCGTTCCGCGCATAGCGGTTGGAGAATGGCATCTGTGGTGCACGGCTGACGTAGGCCACCAGACGCCCCCCATGAACGCGCAGATGACGCGTGGAGCGGAGGCTGGTGTCGCGACTGTCGCCGTTTTCCAAGCCAAGAATCCGCAAAGGTCCCATCGCATAACAGATGACATCATTGTCAGCCAACGGTACAAGATGACCTTCCTCATCTACGACCTCGATGGTCACGTGTGCTACCTCATCGGTGTTTGTCAGCACTGTTTTATCTACTGTAGCCCGCAGCGCAAAGGGGCGACCAGAGGTGACAATGGAGGCCGTAGCTCCGTTTGCTGCCTCGCAACGGAGTGTGCCTGGCTGATATTGGACATCCCAATAGAGAATACCTGTAGCATCGTCGTGCACAGGGTCCCCGCCAATAGGTTGTCCGTTGAGGAAGAGTTGCGCTGACGGGGCGTTCGTGTAGCACACCACCCGCACAGGCTGGTCGTTGTCATAGTTCCACACGGCAGGAGCATAGGGTGACACCTGCTGACGGTTCTGGCGCTGGCCTCTGTTGCCGCCGAAGCCCGTGGGATAGCTGCCGATATAGCACACCGGCTGATTGCTCCAAAGCGCTGCACGGTAATGCCCGATAGGCTTCACGTTGCCGGCGAGATCCAGCAGCCCCGCCGTGGAACCACGTGCCGGCCAGGGACCGCTCTCGCCCAAATAGTCGATACCCGTCCACAGGAACTGCCCAAAGATGTGTTCATTGTCGCGCACAGCCTTCCAGGCTGGCAGGTCGTGGCGGTTCTCACTGCCGTAGATGACGCGGTTGGGATAGCGCTGATGGTCCTCCTGATAGCGACTCTCTGTGTAGTTATACCCCACCACATCTACTGCCTCGGGGTAGGCGGTCTGATTGCTCATGACCACGCCTGCGAGTGCTCCCGTGACAGCTCGTGTATCATCAATACCACGCACGATAGCCGCCAGGCGTTGCGCTATGCGCCCGATGCGCTCAGCATGGGGTTGTTCGGGTTTGTACCCTCCGTACATAGGTTGGGTGAAGCCCGCCGTGCCACCGTCAAGAACCGGATGCGAGTAGGGGTCGTTGGGATAATCCACCTCGTTGCCGATACTCCACAGGAAGATGCAGGGGTGGCAGCGGTCGCGCCGCACCATATCCGCCACATCGCGATCTATCCACTCTTCGAAATAGTCAAAAGTGCCCTCGAAGCCAGGTGTGCCCTGATTCCAACCCTTGAGCCATTTGCGCTTCGGGAACTCCCATTCGTCGCTGGCCTCATCCATGACGAGCAGCCCCAGCGTGTCACAAAGGGCGTAGAGGGCAGGCACATGAGGGTTGTGGCTCATGCGGATAGCGTTGACGCCGAGCGACTTCAGCGTCAACAGGCGCCGGCGCCACACATCAGCGGGCACGGCGGTGCCCAGGGTGCCGGCATCATCGTGCAGACAGACGCCCTTGACCTTCATCCACTGTCCGTTGAGCGCAAAACCGCGGTCGGGCGAGAACTCCAGCGTGCGCAGCCCCAGCGGCACCTCGCTGCGGTCTGTCTCACGGCCATCAGCCATCAAGCGCACGCACACTTTATATAGATATGGGGCATCGAGCGTCCAGCGGTGAGGATTGGCGATTGCCAATGTGAAAGATGTTGAAGTTTTAGATTGTGACGTTGAGACCACCTTTCCCGCAGCATCGAGGATTTCCACCGCAAGGGTTGCTGCTCCCTCGGGCTTTTCCACCCTGACCTCAACCAGAGCCTTCTTGTCATTGAGGCTCTTGATGCTCCATGACGTTCCCCACAGGGCGAGGTGAGTCGCTGGTGCCGACACAAGCCAAACGGGACGGTAGATACCTGAACCCGTGTACCATCGCGAGTCGTTCTGCCGCGAGTGGTCAACGCGCACGGCGATGACATTGTCAGTGCCGGCGTGAAGATAAGGGGTGAGCTCGTAGAGGAAGGAGGCGAAACCACTGGGACGATAGCCCAGCAGGTGGCCGTTGACATAGACTGAAGAACGATTATAGACGCCCTCGAAATAAACATAAAGGCGGCGACCTTCGTCCAACTCTGCTGCTGTAGGCGTCAGGTGGCAGCGATACCAGCCAATGCCTCCAGGCAGATAGCCCTGACAAGAGCCAGCATCAGGCGACATCGGCTGTGTCACGCCCCAGTCGTGGGGAACGGTGACGCGCTGCCAGCGGCTGTCGTCGTAGTCCGCAGCTATGGGCACAGAGTCATCGGCCAAGCGGAATCGCCAGCCGGCGTCCAAGAGTCGGGCATTGCCGAAAGAAGGTTGCGCCTGCACAGCAAGTGCAACGAGCAAGGAAGTCATCAAGGAAAAGAAAATCCTGTTCATTTGTGTTTGAGCGTTTGTTGTTGAGTTAAACGGATTCGACAGCACAAAGTTATGTACTTTTCAGTAAGGGGCAAAGAAAAAAGACAAAAAGATGGTCGCAACCACAGAAAAAGCCCGCGAGGAAGTGGATTCCTGGCGGGCTTTGCTTATTCAATTTTGCTTTTTTACTGTCTGTTAATACTTGATTGTGATTCTCTTACCTTAGTGCAGACGCGTGCTGAAAACAGAGGCGTTACTGACGATTGCTGCAATTGCTACAATTGCGAAAGCAATAGAAGTAATAATACTAGTCATAATCCTTTTACCTTTTTAAAGTTATCCTTCATGTGTTTTTTCATGCGGGCCACGCTTGACCCATTTCTACTCTTGTGTTTTTCTTTTGACGCTGCAAAGGTACGGCCTTTTGAGCGAAATCACATCAAAAACATGCCAAATAGCATAAAAATAGCCCATTTCGTTGACCTCAGTCAAAAAAATGGGGAGCGAGAGGAAAAAGAGAAGCAGACAAAGGTAAAAGAGAAAAAGGCTGTGCCAAATGAATGACACAGCCTTTGGTATAAAGCTTGAATAATGATTATTCAGCGCGGAGGGTGAAGCGCTTGAAGGCAGTCACGGTGAGAGCCTTGTCAACGCTCTGGAGATACTGGGCAACAGTCATGTTCTTGTCCCAGATGAACTCCTGCTCGAGCAGGCAGTTCTCCTTGAAGAACTTCTTCAGACGACCCTGAGCGATGTTCTGGATCATCTGCTCCGGCAGGTTGGCAGCCTTCTCAGCAGCCACCTTCTCCTTGATCTCGCGGACCATGGCAGCCTGCTCGGGTGTGATCCATCCCTTAGCCATGTTGCTCTCAATGTGGTCCTCGCTATCTACGTGTGCGGGATTCACGCCAGCCTTGCGGATGGCAGCCTCTACGGCCTTGGCAACCTGCTCCTCCTTGGTCTTCTCAACGGCGACGCGCAGCTCGCTGTCGATGGTCTCCTGGGGAACAGAAGCAGCGTCAACAGCCACAGGGCTTGCGCTGGCAACCTGCATGGCGACATTTTTGCCAACAGTAGCATCCTCAACGCACTTGTTGAGAGCCACCATGGTGCAGAGAGTGTTCTTGTTCTGGTGGTTGTAAACAGCGATGCACTCGCCCTCAACGACGCTGTAGCCGTCGAGTTCCATTTTCTCACCAGTAATACCGCTACGATCGACCACAGCCTCAGCAACAGTAGTGCCGTTGAGGGGCAGTGCCTTGACCTCGTCGAGGGTCTTGCAGCGAGCTGCTACAGCAGCGTCGAGGATGTCCTGTGTGAGCTTCACGAAGTCGGCGTTGTTAGCCACGAAATCGGTCTCGCACTTCAGGGCGATGATGGCAGCGAAGTTGCCGTCAACCTTCACAAGGACACAACCCTCGCTGGCCTCACGGTCGCTACGCTTGGCAGCAACAGCCTGACCTTTCTTGCGGATGATCTCGATAGCGGGCTCGATTTCGCCGTTGCTCTCCTCGAGTGCTTTCTTGCAGTCTGCCAGACCTGCGCCAGTCATCTCGCGCAGTTTCTGAATATCTTTGATTGATACAGCCATTGTATTATCGCGGGCTTAGCCCGCAGTTTTAACAGTTGAAAGTTGAAAGTTTAATGTTTAAAGTAGTTTGATTTAAAACTTTAAACTAAATTATTCCTCAGCAGGAGCTTCTTCAGCGGCCTCAGCCTCTTCCTCCTCGACGCGGGCGTTCTGCTTCTCAGCCTTCTCGCCGGCAGCTTCAGCGTCAACGCGCTCAGCCTTACGCTCTTCCATGCCCTCAGCGATAGCAGCCACACAAGCATCGAGGATCACCTCTACGCTCTTGCTGGCGTCGTCGTTGGCGGGAATCACGAAGTCAACGTTGTCGGGGTTGGAATTGGTGTCAACGATGCCGAAGACGGGAATGCCCAGACGGTTAGCCTCGCGGACAGCAATCTGCTCCTTGAGCACGTCAACCACGAAGAGAGCAGCGGGCAGACGTGTGAGGTCAGCAACGCTGCCGAGATTCTTCTCCAGCTTGGCACGCTGGCGGCTGACCTGCAGAGCCTCGCGCTTGCTGAGGTTGGCATAGGTGCCGTCAGCAGTGAGCTTGTCGATATTAGCCATCTTCTTCACAGCCTTGCGGATGGTGGCGAAGTTGGTGAGCATACCACCGGGCCAGCGCTCGATGACATAAGGCATATTGATGGAGGTAGCTTTCTCAGCTACGACCGACTTGGCCTGTTTCTTAGTAGCAACGAAGAGTATCTTGCGGCCGCTCTTGGCAATGTTCTTCAGAGCCTCTGCAGCCTCGTCAACCTTCACGACAGTCTTGTGGAGGTCGATGATGTGAATGCCATTCTTCTCCATGAAGATGTAGGGAGCCATGGCGGGGTTCCACTTGCGCTTGAGGTGGCCGAAGTGGCAACCTGCTTCAAGTAGAGTGTCGAAATTTGTTCTTGACATAGTTTTTGTTTTTGTTGGCGAGTTGACAAGTTGTTGAGTGAACAAGTTGTCTTCTCAGATTGTTTACTTTCCTTTGGGTTAATTGTTAACCAACCATGCGGTAGTCCTAAGAATCCGCACGATTTAGATACTAAACGTAATTTATGCAGCCCAGCAAACTGGAGCCGATATATTAACGTTTGCTGAACTGGAAGCGACGACGTGCTTTTGGCCTACCGGGCTTCTTGCGCTCCACCTCACGGGGATCACGGGTCATGAAACCTTCAGCACGCAGGGCTTTCTTGTCCTCGGCATTGATCTTGACGAGCGCACGGGCGATGGCGAGACGGAGAGCCTGGCTCTGACCGGTGAAGCCGCCACCGAAGAGGTTCACCTTGATGTCGTATTTTTCTGCCACATCGAGAAGAGCCAGAGGCTGCTTGACGACGAACTGGAGGATGCTGCTGGGGAAGTACTCGGTCAGATCCTTCTTGTTGATGGTAATCTTACCAGTGCCCTCTGTCACATAAACACGGGCAACGGCGCTCTTACGGCGTCCTAATGCATTTACTACTGCCATTTCTGTTTATTTGTAGAGGTTAATATCAATGGCCTTGGGGCTCTGTGCCTCATGCTTGTGCTCGGGACCCTCGTAGATATAGAGGTTGCCCAGCAGCTGAGCGGCCAGTTTGTTCTTGGGGAGCATACCCTTCACGACACGGCGCAGGAGCTTGTCGGCACCGTTGGGCTTGGCAAGGATGTCAGCAGGAGTGCTGGCCTTCTGGCCGCCGGGGTACATGCTGTAACGGAGATATACGCGGTCAGTCATCTTCTTACCGGTGAGCTGAACCTTCTCTGCGTTCACAATGATGACGTTGTCACCGCAATCCACGTGAGGAGTGAAGTTGGGTTTGTACTTGCCACGAAGGAGCTTTGCCACCTTCGTTGCGAGGCGACCGAGGATCTGGTCCGTTGCATCCACAACGACCCACTCCTTCTGCACTGTCGCCTTGTTGGCAGAAATGGTCTTGTAACTTAAAGTGTCCATTCTTCGTTGTTAAATAATTTGTACTACTAATTGTTGTTTCTTTGCCGCCGAGGCGGACTTTTCACTTCATCTGCGATTCACTAACCGCTCTCCCAGGCCAATGAGAAAAGCTATTAACACGCAGAAAGAGAGCCATTTAGAAGGCTCCTTGATAATAATCGGCTTGCAAAGGTACTGCTTTTCCATGAATTGGCAAGCATTTTTGCCACTTTTTTATTTGACTTTTTTCGCTAATTGCTCGCGTTAAGTCGTAAATTATACTTACCTTTGCAGCCGAAAAACGGAAACAACAGTTATGCGAAAGACCCTAAACCTTATTATTATATACGCGTGCGTGAGCATCGCCTTGGCAACGTTAGCGGCTTGCAGCAGCGATGAGACGTACGCCGAGCAGAAGGAACGCGAACGCGACGCCATCAATAGCTTCGTTGGCCGCGACGTGAAGATTTACGATGCCGACGGCAATGTGGTCATCGACGTAGGGCGCATCAACCCCATCAGCGAATCAACCTTCAACGAGCAAGGCTGCAAAACCTACACCGAGAGCAACCAGTATGTCGTGTTCGGCAGCACCGGCGTCTATATGCAGATTGTGCGCGAGGGCGTGGGCAAACGCCTGGAGCACGGCGAGAGCAAGAGCGTGCTCGTGCGCTACACCGAGTTCAACATCATGCGCGACTCCATCCAGAGCACCAATGAGATTACTGTGAACGACAACCCTTACGTGGATGTCATGGACATTGCCAACACCTATGGCACCTTCACGGCATCGTTCAACACCACCGACTATCGCAGCAAGATGTACAACACCTACGGCAACGCCAGCGTCCCCTCGGGCTGGCTCATTCCGTTTTCTTATATCCGCATCGGGCGTCAGAGCGGCGAGGAACAGATTGCGAAAGTGCGCCTCATAGTTCCCCACACACAAGGACAAAGCGACGCCTCCAACAATGTCTATCCCTGTTTCTACGAGCTGAAGATTCAGGAAGTGAGATAATGTAAGATAAAAAAAATCCCCTCCCGCGCAGGGAGGGTTTTTTTTTATCGCGTTTAGTCCTGATCCTTCTGGCTCTCCTCGAACTCCTTCTGGAGTTTCTGCTGCACGTCGGCAGGCACGAGCTCGTAGCTGGCAAACTTCATCACGAAGCTGGCACGGCCGCCGGTGATAGAGCTGAGAGAAGTGCTGTAGCTGGACATCTCCTTCAAAGGCACCTTGGCAGAGAGTTTCTCGTAGCCGTTCTCAGAAGTCATGCCCATGATCATGCCACGGCGTCCCTGCAGGTCGCTCATCACGTCGCCCATCTTGTCGCTGGGGACAAAGACATCGACATCGTAGATGGGCTCCAGCAACTTCGGACCGGCCTCCTTGAAAGCTTGGCTGAAGGCGTTGCGGCCAGCGAGCATGAAGGAGAGCTCGTTGCTGTCCACGGGGTGCATTTTACCATCATAGACGATGACGCGCACGTCGCGGGCATAGGAACCGGTGAGCGGACCCTGCTCCATCTTGCTCATGATACCCTTCAGGATGGCAGGCATGAAGCGGGCATCGATAGCACCGCCGACGACACTGTTGATGAACACCAGCTTGCCGCCCCACTCGAGGTTGATGACCTCCTCGCTCTTAGCGTTGATGCGGAACTCCTGTCCACCGAAGCGATAGACCTCGTTGACGGGCTGACCGTCGGCGTATGGTTCGATGATCAGATGAACCTCGCCAAACTGACCGGCACCGCCCGACTGCTTCTTGTGGCGGTAGTCAGAGCGTGCAGCCTTCGTGATGGTCTCACGGTAGGGGATGCGGGGCTCATCGTAAACAATCTGAATCTTGTCGTTGTTCTCCATACGCCATTTCAGCGTGCGCAGGTGGAACTCACCCTGACCCTTCACCAGAATCTGGCGCAGCTCCTTCGACTGCTCAACGACCCACGTGGGATCTTCCTGACTCATGCGCTGGAGCACGTTCATCATCTTCTCCGTCTCGGCCTCATTGGCAGCACGGATGGCGCGGATATACTTGGGTTCGGGATACTTGATGAAGGCGAAGCGGTTGTCGCAGTCCTTGCCATTAAGCGTGTTTCCCGTCTTCACATCCTTCAGCTTCACGCTGCAACCGATGTCACCGGCCACCAGCTCGCTGACTTTCGTGCGGTTAGCGCCGGCACATACGAACAGCTGCGCGATACGCTCCTTGGAGCCGCGGTCGGCATTGGTCAGGTCGTCGCCCTCGCGCACGACACCGCTCATGACCTTGAAATACTGCACCTCGCCGATGTGGGGCTCTACGGCAGTCTTGAAGAAATAGAGGCTTGTGGGGCCGTTGGCGTCGCACTTCACCTCCTCGCCACGCGTGTTGTGGGCTGCAGGCATCTGATCCACGAACGGGACTACATTGCCCAGGAACTCCATCAGACGGCGCACGCCCATGTCCTTGCCTGCGCAGACGCAGAACACGGGGAACATGCCACGTGCGGCCAGGCCGGCGCGGATGCCGTCACGCATCTCATCTTCGGTGAGTTCCTCGGTCTCGAAGAACTTCTCCATGAGCGACTCGTCGTGCTCAGCAGCAGCTTCCACGAGCGCCTTGTGCATCTCGATGGCCTTATCCTGCTGATCGGCGGGGATATCCTCGATGATGGGAGCGCCGCCTTCGGGCTTCCATGAATATTTCTTCATCAGCAACACGTCGATGACGGCATTGAAATCGGGACCCGTCTTGATGGGGTACTGCACGGGAACCACCTTGGAGCCGTAGATGCTCTGCAGCTGCTCCAGCAGATGATCGTAGTCAAACTCCTCATCCAGGCGGTTGACGAGGAAGATCACAGGCTTCTGCATCTTCTCCGTCAGGCGGAAGTGGTTCTGCGTAGCCACCTCAGGACCTGCGGCACCGTTGATGAGCAGGATGGTAGTGTCCGTCACGCCCATAGCCGTGAGAGCAGCACCTGCGAAGTCGTCGGAACCCGGACAGTCGATGATGTTCAGTTTCTTGCCGTTCCACTCGCAGTGGAAAGGTGTTGCGAAGACCGAGTAACCATACTCCTGTTCCACGGGCAGATAGTCGCTCACGGTGTTCTTCTGGGTAATGCGTCCGCGACGCGAGATGATGCCGCTCTCGTAGAGCAGCGCTTCGGTGAGGGTAGTCTTTCCCGCACCGTCACTACCAAGCAAGGCAATGTTCTTAATCTCCTTTGTCTGATAAGTCTTCATAGTTCTAATTTATTTAGTTATGTGTTTATAAGATTCGTTTTCCTGCCGTTTCTCGGCCTTTCAAAAGAGCTTTTAGGCTACTTTTTCCAAAAAACGCCCGCAAGATAGCAATAAATCCTGACACTGCCGTTATCTTTTGACGTTTTTTTGCTAAAAAAAATTAGAACTTCATCTTTAATTAATGTTTCATTCAGTCTTCATCCCTGCCCTCTTTTACACCATTATTATAACTAGGCGCTTCACAAGCGGGTAAGCACATCCTCTTACCGGTTGAATCGGCTTTATGAAGCCGTTATCTTGGCCCTATCGGCGACAAAGTTACACATTATTTTATTATGCACACAAAAAAAGCGGATGAAATCATTGAAGTGCCCCCCGAAAGTTAGACAAAAAACTTTCGGGGTTTATTATGTCAGGAAGAAAAAGAAAGAAACATGATTACGCAAACCGTCTAAAGTATATGCGTCTGTTAGAGTCAGGAAGATCATTCAGATCTATCCACAAAGAATATGGTATAGATAAGGATCAACTTAAAGTTTTATGAGCGAAATACCAGAAATTTGGACCATCAGGACTAAAGAAGAGTGCTAATATTAAGGCAGATTTTGCATTAAAGAAGAGAATCGTGCTTGATATTGAAGAAAATCACTTAACTTTGCACGCAGCTTCGCTAAAATACGGTGCTAGTCCCACAAGAATTTCCGTGTGGCTAAGAATATACAGGGAGTATGGTTTGGCAGCATTAGAATCCATTAAGAGGCGAG
>CACZSQ010000051.1 GCA_902783885.1 uncultured Bacteroidales bacterium | reverse complement strand
TGGGCGGATACCAGAGTGGCCAAATGGGGCAGACTGTAAATCTGCTGGTTGTTACCTTCGGTGGTTCGAATCCATCTCCGCCCACTTATTGCGGCAATAGCTCAGTTGGTAGAGCACGACCTTGCCAAGGTCGGGGTCGCGAGTTCGAGTCTCGTTTGCCGCTCATTTTCTTGCTCTTTGGAATACTTTTACGGTGCGTTAGTTCAGTCTGGTTAGAATACATGCCTGTCACGCATGGGGTCACGGGTTCGAGCCCCGTACGCACCGCAAGCCACTTCAACATAATGAAGTGGCTTTTCCATCAAAAATTGGTGCGTTAGTTCAGTCTGGTTAGAATACATGCCTGTCACGCATGGGGTCACGAGTTCGAGCCTCGTACGCACCGCAAAAAGCCTTCTACTGAGGAAGGCTTTTTGCGTATCTTAAACATAAGTTCTTGGTTTGTTTACCTTGTCAAGAGTTCGACAAGCTAATGCTCTCTATGCGAAGGCGCAACACGCCAGCCGGCACCCTGACCTCCACGACATCGCCGGCCTTCTTATTCAGCAACGCCTGCCCGATAGGCGACTTGATGGAAATCTTACCATCCCTGAGGTTGGCCTCGTGCGGACTGGCAATCGTGTAAGTCATACGACTGTTGTTAGCCAGATTGGTAAGTTCTACCCTACTCAACAGCCCAACGCTGTCACTGCTTAGACGAGACATATCGATGACACGCGCAAACTCCAGCACACGCTGCTTGAAACGAATGCGCCCCAACAAGCGCGCCTGCTCACGTTTAGCGGCATGGTATTCGAAGTTCTCGCTGAGGTCGCCCTTGTCACGAGCTTCTGCGATAGCATCCTTCACACGTGGGAGTTCTACCTTTTCCAGTTGACGAAGTTCCTCTACGATTTTATCGTAGCCTTCCTGAGACATATATTCCATAACTATTTCTTTTTTCTTTTTATTCTTCTACTCCTCTCCGTCGAGCTGAGCCATCATCCCCAGCATCTGGTCACGCAGCTGGGCAGCCGTAATGAAATCGAGCTTTTTGGCAGCATCCTGCATTTGACGTCGCAACAGCTCTATCCGTTTCTTCATCTGATCGCGAGTGAGATACTCGGCTTCTGGCTCGGCTGCTATCGTCACGTCATCTTTCTCTCCACGTAATCTGACGGGCTGGAGCAACGGTCTCTCAGGCTCCACATAGGCTCGACGATCGCGCTCCGAAGTTGAATCCTGATGAGCTGCCACAAGGTCTGTCATCGTGCGGTCTTTTCGGATTTGCGTCGGGGTAATTCCATTCTCCTCGTTATAATGTAATTGTTTTTCGCGACGACGATTCGTCTCGTCTATAGTTCGTTGCATAGAGTCCGTGATGGTATCCCCATACATAATCGCTTTGCCGTGAACATTACGGGCAGCACGGCCGACTGTTTGTGTCAGCGAGCGGTGGCTACGCAGGAAGCCCTCTTTGTCAGCATCCAAAATGGCAACCAACGACACCTCGGGCAAGTCGAGTCCCTCACGCAGCAAGTTCACTCCGACTAAGACATCGAATTTTCCCGAACGCAGGTCGTCCATAATCTGAACGCGCTCGAGCGTGTCCACATCGCTGTGAATGTACCGTGCCCGCACGCCATTATTCAGCAGGTATTCTGTCAGTTCTTCGGCCATACGCTTTGTCAGCGTCGTCACCAGCGTTCGCTCATTCACCTCGACCCGCTGCTGGATTTCTTCCATCAGGTCGTCCACCTGATTGGCCGTAGGCCGTACCTCAATCACAGGATCCAGAAGCCCTGTCGGGCGGATCACCTGCTCAACGACGATACCCTCGGATTGCCTCAGCTCATAGTCTGCCGGTGTAGCCGAGACATAGATTGTCTGGGGAGTCAATGCCTCGAATTCTTCGAACTTGAGCGGACGGTTATCCATTGCTGCCGGCAGGCGAAAGCCATATTCCACAAGATTTGTCTTGCGGGCACGGTCACCGCCGTACATCGCCGCAATCTGAGGCACACTCACATGGCTCTCGTCAATGACCATCAGAAAATCTTCGGGAAAGAAATCCAACAGACAATAGGGTCGTGTGCCCGCAGTGCGTCCATCGAAATAGCGACTATAGTTCTCGATGCCTGAGCAATGACCCAGTTCGCGAATCATCTCCATATCGTAGGTCACGCGCTCATACAGGCGCTTTGCTTCCAGGGGCTTGCCGATTTCTTCAAAATACTTCACCCTCGCTGCAAGGTCGTCCTCAATCTGGTGTATGGCGGCATTTGTCTGTTCTTTGGTCGTCATGAACAAGTTGGCTGGATAAATCTTGTAGTCTTGGAAGCTGCCAACACGTGTCATCGAGAGCGAATCCACTTCCTCCAAAGCATCTATCTCATCATCCCAGAAAACGACGCGCAGCAAGTTATCCGAGTAAGCCAGAAACACATCCACGGTATCCCCCTTTACACGATACTCCCCACGTGAGAGGCTGACATCGTTGCGGGTGTAGAGCGAATCGTTCAGACGCCTGAGAAACACATTGCGATCAATCTTCTGCCCCATCCTCAGCTCAATCACGTTATTGTAGAAAGCAGCCGGATTACCCATGCCGTAAATACATGAAACAGAGCTTACTACTACCACATCTCTACGCCCCGACAGCAAGGCCGAGGTGGCAGCTAGTCGAAGTTTATCGATTTCATCGTTGATAGCCAAATCTTTCTCAATATATGTATCAGTAGTGGGGATATAAGCCTCAGGCTGGTAGTAGTCGTAATAGCTGACATAGTACTCCACGGCATTATGCGGGAAGAAACTTTTCATCTCACCATAGAGCTGAGCAGCCAAAGTCTTGTTGTGCGAAAGAATGAGCGTGGGCTTCCCGACGTTACGTATCACGTTCGCAATCGTAAAGGTTTTTCCCGAGCCGGTAACACCTAAAAGCGTCTGCGCAGACAGGCCATCGAGCACACCTTGAGTGAGCTGTTCGATGGCCTCAGGCTGGTCGCCCGTGGGCTCATATTTCGATGTAAGGATGAAATCAGACATAATAAGGACATCCAGAAATCAGGATGCAAAGGTACACAAAAAGTCGGAGATTTAGCCACAGACACACATTTTTATATTAAAAAAGCTTTTCTCCTTTGGCCAAATCAACAGAAAGCAGTAACTTTGCAGCTGTTTTTAAGCTCTCTTATGAAGAATCTTGGAATTGTCTGCTTGGTGCTTCTCCTCAGCCTCACGGGCTGTGGCGAATACAACGCAATCATGAAGCACGCTGACGCAGAATACAAATACGAAGCTGCCAAAGGGTATTATGCGTTAGGCAAATACGTCTATGCCAGCGAATTGCTCAATAGCGTTGTCCTTACCATGAAAGGCTCCACATACGGCGAGGAATGCCTCTATCTGTTGGCTATGAGCAGTTTCATGCATAAGGATTATGAAATCGCCTCAACGGCATTCAAAAAATACTATCAGAGCTATCCGCGCGGCATTTATGTTGAGGAATCCCGCTACTACAGCGCGCTGTCCCTGTACAACACGATTCCCGATCCTCGTCTTGATCAGACCACGACCAAGCAGGCTGAAGCTGAACTGCAGAGTTTCCTCGACCATTACCCCAACACCCGCCTGAAAGCACAAGCTCAGGATATGTTGCAACGCCTGCAGGATCACTTGGTAGAGAAAGAGTTCCGCACCGCTAAGCTTTATTACGACCTTGGGTCATATATCGGCAACTGCACCAGCGGCGGTTCCAATTATGAAGCCTGCATCGTCACCTCAGAGAATGCGCTCCGCGACTTCCCATACGCTTCTTCGGAGCGTCGCGAACAGTTTCAGTTCCTGGTATTGCGCTCCCGCTACCATTTGGCACGCCAAAGCGTAGAAGAGAAACGCCTGGAACGTTTTCGCCAAACCATTGATGACTATTATGGCTTTGTAAACGAGTTCCCCGAATCTGTTCACCTCAAGGAAGCCCAAAGCTACCTCACCCGCAGTCAGAAAGCACTCAAGGGACAAGATTTGGAAGATTGAGAAATATTGAACCATAGATACTTAGCAAGCGACAAAACCATTTCTCGTAAAATATAAATCGTTAAATCTATAATTGTATTATTGTAAAATCGTAAAATTATAATATGGATTACAAAAAGACAAACGCCCCCACCAACACGGTGACACAAGACATCCTCGATCTTTGCGAGGAAACAGGTAACATCTACGAAAGCGTGGCAATCATTGCCAAACGCGCCAACCAGATCAGTGTTGACATGAAGACAGAACTCTCGAAGAAGCTTCAGGAGTTCGCCTCCAACAACGACAACCTCGACGAGGTGTTCGAAAATCGTGAGCAGATAGAGATCAGCCGCTATTACGAAAAGCTGCCCAAGCCCACCCTCATCGCCACTCAAGAATTCCGCGAGGGTAAAATATACTATCGCAATCCCGCCAAGGAGGTCGAGAACGAAGATTTATGATTCAACGAATCCAGACCATCTATCTTGCCGTGGCCGCCCTGCTGTGTCTGGCCTGCCTGTGCCTGCCCATTGCCTCGTTTACAGATGGGCAGGGCGAAGTAATGGGAACGCTCTTTAACCTTTGGGTCCACATTCCCTCCCCCATCGGCTCCACCATCACCACAGATGCCAGTGCCCCTGTGTTAGCGCAAGAAGCAGCCGGCACACACGTGTTTACGCCGTGGGCTTTATTTGGTCTGCTTGTCATCACCACGACAGGACTTATCTTCGACATTTTCCTGTTCAGGCAGCGATTGGTGCAGTCTCGTCTGGCGTTGCTGTGCGGCATCCTGCTCATTGGCTGGAACATCGTCTATGGCATCTTCCTTTATATTCTTAAAGGACAACTCGAAGCCGACTTCCAGCTCACACCTTGGGCGGCTTTCCCCGCTATAGCTGCCATCCTCTCCTATCTGGCCTTCCGCGCCATCTTGAAAGACGAGATGCTCGTACGCTCGCTTGACCGCCTGCGCTGATTATCTCTACAAAAAAAATCCCTTTCGCTCATGATGAAACGCTTATACCTTCTTTCCCTTTGTCTGCTCTTCATCACCGGTTTGATGGCTCAGAACCTTGTTCAACGCCAAGTCCGGATGGCTGTTGTCCTTCCGTTGAAAGAGCACAACACCCGCGGCAACAAAATGGTAGAGTTCTATCAGGGCATTTTGATGGCCGTGGACAGCATCAAGCGCGAAGGGGTGTCCGTCGATGTTCAGGCCATCCACTCCGGTTCTACAGCCTCAGAGATGGATCAGTTGCTTTTCTCTCAGAAGCTCAAGGACTGCGATGTGGTGTATGGTCCTCTGGATGCAGCTCAGCTCACCTCGCTGGCCGACTATTGCGACCTTCATCACATTCATCTTGTGGTGCCTTTCTCCAACACCACATCACAGGTGACGGGCCATCCCTATCACTATCTGGTGAATGCACCCCGGCAAAAGGCTCATGAAGAAGCCATCTGGTACATCCAGAACCAATTTGCGGACTCTAATATCATCTTGGTGCAGTGCAACGAGCAAAATGCTGAAGGTAGTGCTTTCGGTGAAATGTTGCGCACAGCCATGAGTGCTCAAGGCATCTATGTCCGTCCTCTGAATTTGGAGGCAGACGACACCGCCTTCCAACAAGCATTCAACGCCCAACGACGGAACCTGATAGTGCTGAACAGCACGAGCATGAAAGCCCTGAACCAAATCCTTCCCAAGCTGAAAGACTTCAAGCGTCAGAATCCGGACTACCAGATGTCCCTGTTTGGCTATCCTACTTGGCAAACCTTCACCTCGCAGCTACTGTCGGATTTCTACGAGCTGGACACATATCTGTTTACATCATTCTACCGGAACCCCCTTGCCAACCGTAACGAAGCGATGGATCGTCAATTCATGAGCTGGTTCCACAAGCCCATGAGCAACACCTTCCCACGGTATGCGCTGATGGGCTTCGACCTTGGCTATTTCTTTCTCCGAGGCATTGCTCTTTACGGCAGTGACCACTTCCAGGAGCATGTCACTCAAGTGCCCGTCGTCCCATTCCAGCACCCCTTCTATTTCGAGCACACAGGCGAAGGCAACGGCTACATCAACGCCTTTGTCCAGCTCATTCACTACACGCCTCATCAGTCCATTGAACTGATAAGCCGCAACCGCTGATGACCCCTGCTCGTTTCATACTCTTCGTCTTGTGTCTTTTCACAAGTGCCGTCGGCCTCCGTGCGCAGGTCGGATCTCATAGGAACGACCTGACCGTAGGTGTGACAGCGGGTTATGTTCTGAGCCGCCCCGACTTCTATCCCTCCATCAAGCTCCACCAGAAAGGCGGCGGCACCCTCGGGCTGACCGTTCGCTACACGTGTGAAAAATATTTTTCCGCTCTCTGCGCCATTCAGGCAGAAGTGAACTACGCCAATCTCGGATGGAAGGAGAACATCGAGCCTGAGTACAGCACCGACACCTACTCACGTGATATGCACTACATCCAGGTTCCCTTCTTAGCCCGCATGGGCTGGGGCCGTGAACACAAAGGCTTTCTCTTTGGCGTCATGGTGGGTCCGCAGATAGGATTCTGCATCGGTGAAAAAGAGCACTACAGCGACCCGTGGGCCGGCAATCCACGCCCCAACAACGTCACAGAGCAGTACGGGAAAATGGTTGAGAGCACCTTCGAGTACGGCCTTACAGGCGGCTTCTCCATCGAGTACGGCACCAAGCGTGCCGGCCGTTTTCTTTTGGAAGCCCGCTACTACTACGGTCTGAGCAGCTTCTTCCACGACTCCAAGCACGACCCCTTCAGCCGCTCGGCCAACGGAGCCATCATCATCAAAGCCGGCTACCTCTTCGACATCATCAGAACGAAGTAATCCCCACCCCAAACTTACTGCTTCACACTCCTTGGACCATCACCCGATTGTCTAAGAACCATTGTCCTTTTGTCTAAAGGTCATCGCACTTTACTCCATAGGACGAAACGTTTTCGTCCTAAGGACCGCAGCCTCATCGTCCTAGGACCATCGACCGATCGTCCTAAGACGATTGTCACTCACCTCTTAGAGCTTCGACCGTTTACCATTAGTGATAAACTGGTTTACCAATGGTGGTAAACGTCATAAGACCTGGGTGTGTGATGCTTCACAGCCAACTGAAATCCATATTGTATCCACCGTAACAATTCCTTTCTACGGAATTAATGGCCATATGATGGCGATATTATTTCCAATATCGCCACTAATTAATTATCAGAAAACTAACAACTTAGCCATCATTAGTGGCGATATTGCAATCCTTTTACGAAATATGGAATAGCGAGCTATTTCTTCATTTCTAAGGTTACTGCTTTCTAATAAAAAAAATAAATTTTAACAAATTTCATGCGCAGACCGCACGAAAAATGCGGTGTGCGCATGAATTGTGTTAAAAAATATTTTTATTTTGTGTGGAGAGCAGTACTTCTGTGTGAGACACTTTAGGAGAAATGGCTTCTTACCTTACCACCTTCACACTAATCTTGCCCACATTGACTAACAGCAAATAGTCCTGTAGATTTTGTGTGCTTATTCGGGTCTCGTTGCCTGCTGATTGAACCGTTTTCAGGAGTGTTCCATTGAGGCTATAGATGCGGATGGGGGTACTCGCGGGTGCGTTCTTGACGACTATCTCATCATCGATTTTGAGGACACGGACATCTGTGTCACCCGATACGGCTTTGACAGCAGTACCACCCTGGGCATAGTTGACAACAATCGTTGCGCTCTTGCTCATTACGGGTGTCGTGAATGTATTGTCTGCCGTCAGCTCGTTCGTCACATCTTTTCCATTGAAAGTTACAGAATGTACGTGCCAGTTTTCTTCAGGCCTGAAGCGGAGAGTATAGCACTCGCCTGTCTTACATTTCAACTCCGAGAACCCATTTGAAGCATCCTTGATAGACAGCCATATAGGCTCTCCTGCCTCCATCTCAACTATATTAGCGAAATATAGGCTCCATCCTTTCTCAACATAGATGCTTCGCATCCCTGCTGGTATGTAAAGTGTTCCTGTGGTCTTGAATGTAGAGGGGAATATGTCAGCGCTGAGGATGGGAGGTGTAACCATGAAAGAGGTTACGGAAGTTAATCTACCGCAACCAGAGAAAGCTTTACTATCAATACTGATCACACTCTCTCCTAAAGTTACTGATTGGATGGAACTTAAGCCACTAAACCAAGAATGCACATTTGGACAGTTTATAGTGATAGATGTCAGGCCACTGCAACCATAGAAAGCTTGATTGCCGATGCCAGTCACGCTGCTACCTATTACTACGGATGTCAGGCCGATGCAATTATAGAAAGCATAAGAGCCGATGCAGGTCACGCTCTCGGGGATGGTGAAGGAGGTTAGGCTGGTGCAACCTGAGAAAGCATAATTGCCGATGCTGGTCACGCTCTCGGGGATGGTGACGGAGGTCAGGCTGGTGCAACCTGAGAAAGCATACCTGGCGATGTCGGTCACGCTCTCAGGGATGGTAATGGATGTCAGGGCGCTACAACCTGAGAAAGTTTCATCGAAGATGATGGTCACGCTGTTGGGGATGGTGACAGAGGTCAGGCCGCTGCAATCCCTGAAAGCAGAAGAGCCGATGCTGGTCACGCTCTCAGGAATGGTGATGGATGTCAGGCCACTGCAATTATAGTATTTGCAAGTCTTTTTCTATCAGCTATTTACATCTTAAACGGTAGAAAAGTGGTGACGTGGATTCTATAGAGATTAGAAAAGA
>CACZSQ010000050.1 GCA_902783885.1 uncultured Bacteroidales bacterium | reverse complement strand
GTGCCCGGAACGGGAATCGAACCCGTACGGCCATCACTGGCCAAGGGATTTTAAGTCCCTCGTGTCTACCAATTCCACCATCTGGGCCTGAATTGCGGCGCAAAGGTAGTAAAAAGTTGAGAGTTGAGAGTTGAAAGTGGCAAGTTTTTTTGTTTTGACTTTTAATTTTTCGCTTTTCACTCTTCCATTATGCACTTTTTATATACTTTTGCACCCGCAATGCGTGTCCTTTTGGTCAATACCTCGGAGCTCATCGGGGGGGCTGCCATCGCTGCCTCCCGACTGACGGATGTCCTCAACCGCCACGGCGTGGAGGCACAGTTGCTCGTTCGCGACAGGCAGACCTCCCGTGCCACCACCGTGCGGCTGCCTCAGCGCCTGCGCCTTCGGGCAGCGTTCCTGTGGGAGCGTCTGCGCATCTGGATGGTCAACGGTTTTCGTCGCGAGGGCTTATGGGCTGTGGACAGCGCCTGTTGCGGCGTTGACATCACCAGTCTCCTGGCCTTCCGCGAAGCAGACCTCATCCATCTCCATTGGGTGAACCAGGGGCTGCTGTCGCTGGCACAGATTGAAAAGATTCTCGCCAGCGGAAAACCCGTCGTGTGGACGATGCACGACATGTGGCCCTGCACAGCTGTCTGTCACCATGCCCGTGACTGCCGCCACTTCCACACCCATTGCCACGACTGCCCACAGCTACTGCGCCCTGCTGCTCACGACCTGTCGTGGCAGGTCTTCAGTGCCAAGGAACGTGCCTATGCCCGCGCTAAGATTAACTTCGTGGCGTGCAGCCAGTGGCTCGCCGGGGAAGCCCGCAAGAGTGCGCTGCTGCAACAGCACGCCATCTGCTCTATTCCCAACACCTACGACAGCACCCTCTTCCACCCTGCATCGCAGGCCGAGGCACGCCGCCGTCTGGGGCTGCCCGCACAGGTGCCGTTCCTGCTCTTTGCCTGTCAGAAGGTGACCAACAGCCGCAAGGGGCTTGACATCCTTTTCGAGGCCCTGCAGTCGCCGTTGCTGGCACAGGCATCGGCAGACCTCCACCTTGTCGTTGTCGGGGAGATGGCCGAGGGCCTTCAGCGCCAGCTGCCTTTCCCGGTTCACGCCATTGGCTATCTGTCTGCCGAGGCTGACATGGCAGCGCTCTATCAGGCTGCCAGCGTATTTGTGACCCCGTCGCTGGAAGAGAACCTGCCCAATACCATCATGGAAGCGATGGCTTCGGGCACCCCTTGTGTCGGTTTCAGCATTGGCGGCATTCCCGAGATGATAGACCATCTGGCCAACGGCTACGTAGCCCGCTATCGCGACATCGACGACCTTGCTCAGGGCATCCGCTATGTGCTTGAAAACCGCGAACGGCTCTCCCGCAATGCCGTCGGGAAAGCCGTTGCCACATGGAACGAAGAGACTGTTGCCCACCAGTACATCAGCCTCTACCAAAGCTTAATCCATCATTCATAAACATGATTCGCTTCACCATAGCCACAGTCACCTACAATGCCGGCGCCACCATAGGACGTACGCTCCAGAGCGTGGCGCAGCAAACACATGAAGCCGTAGAACACCTCATTGTTGACGGCTGCTCCAGCGATACCACGATGGCTGAGATCCACCGCTATGTGGAGCACAACACTGATGTGCGCCACCCGCATTCCATCGTCCTGGTGCGGGAACCCGACAACGGGCTCTATGATGCCATGAACAAAGCCATCCAGCAGGCCAAGGGCGACTATATCCTTTTCCTGAATGCGGGCGACACCTTCCATGGGGCTGAGGTGCTGCAGCAGGTGGCTCAGCAGATAGAAACACATTACAATCCCAACCGCCGTCCTGCCGTGGTCTATGGCGAGACAGACCTTGTTGACGGCGAGGGACGTTTCCTGCGCCACCGGCGCCTGAAGGCCCCCGAGCGCCTCTCTGCCCGCAGTTTCCTCAGCGGAATGCTCGTGTGCCACCAGAGTTTTTATGTCCGCAGCGATATTGCCCGCCGCGAAGCTTACAACCTCCGCTTCCATTTTTCTGCCGACTACGACTGGTGCATCCGTGTGCTCAGACGCGCTGAGCGACGCGGGCTTGCCCGCCACAACACGCATCTCATCCTGACCGACTACCTGTCTGAGGGCATGACGACGCGCAACCATCGCCGTTCCCTCGTGGAGCGTCTGCGTCTGATGGCTCACCACTACGGCTGGCCAGCCGCCATCGCAGCCCACTGCTGGTTTGTCCTCCGCGCTATCATCGTGCGCTGACGAGTGACTGAAGCTATCGTTCAACTATCGCAGAAAATTGTCCTATAGCTTTTACATTTTACCACTAATGGTAAATCGCTTAAGAAATATATCTTCTGGCTGTAAGAGCTATATCTTTCGCAGTGAAGATACATATCTTCCGACTCCCAATAAGTACTTTTCTTTTCCTTTTTTCATGCAGGTTCCAAGAAAAGTTGTACTTTTGTCGCTGAAAGCAATTAAATGTATGACATACTATGGCAACAGCAATCGTTCGTAAACCCGCTTCCTTTCGTCTGCGTGCAGATCTTCTTGAGCGCATGAAGCGTAATGCAGGCCGCGAGAACCGCACGTTGAATAACGATGTGGAGTGTGTGCTTCTGGATGCCGTTTATGACGAACCCAACGAGGTCACTAAGGCGGCGATTGAGGAGGCGCGGTCTGGCAACAATCCAAACAAGATTTATAGTAGCGTTGAAGATATGTTCAACGATATCTTGAGCGAAGGATGAAACAGCTTCAACCAGCGAGCTATTTGGATAGAGAATCGCCCCGTCGCATCTCACGATGCAGCGGGGCAGAAGAAATTTTACCTATTAAAGGTAGTCGTCTATAGACTTTATCTGCGTTTACTTTCTTCGTTATACTTTTTATGTCATCGAAGAAGCTGCTTAGGGCAGAGAACTGTTATTCGCCTAGCAGTTCTGCGAGTTTCTGCTGTAAAGCTTCTCCGCGCAGGCCGTTGGCAATGATGCGTCCATCGGGGCCAATGAGGATGTTGTCGGGGATGGAGTTGACCTTATATTTCTTGGCGGCTGCACTTTGCCAGCCTTTCAGGTCGCTGAGATTTGTCCATGGCATCTCGAAACGTTTGATGGCTGCCTTCCACGCATCGGCGTGGGCGT
Source organism: uncultured Bacteroidales bacterium (assembly GCA_902783885.1). GTDB lineage: Bacteria > Bacteroidota > Bacteroidia > Bacteroidales > Bacteroidaceae > Physcousia. Next base: position 20,892 of record CACZSQ010000050.1, on the reverse strand, counting down.
CGAAGGAGAGACCCACGATGTCGAAGCCCTTCGCATGGAAGCGCTCATAGGCCGCTTTCACGTTCGGCATCTCGCCCAAGCAGGGGCCGCACCAGCTGGCCCAGAAGTCAACAAGGACATAGCGTCCCGTGCCGATGACGTCGGCAAGGCTATGGTTGACGCCTGCCGTGTCGGCCATCTCTATGTCGGCATCAAAACGTTTGCCTTCACCGCGATACTCTTTCTTTGCGATGACTTGTGGAAGACCTTTTTCTACACGATGCCATGTCTCATGACCCTCATAGCCATTGCCAGGCATGCTGTAATAGGTGTGAAGAATCTCGTCGTTGTCGGTCAGACGGAAGGTCATGATGTTCTCTTTTCCCTGCGAACTCGGGTCTGTGCTGATGCTGGTCAGGCACTCGGCGTAGGTCGCTTCCGACCGCACTTCCCACGTGCCGGTGGCGAAGAGAGCGGCAGGCGACTTGTCGTCCATCTGATGGAGGTTAAAGAATGAACCGTCGGCATTCAACACCTTGAACATGGGAGCGTAATGGATGGTCTTCTCGCCATCTCCGGTTTTTAACACCCGGCACATTTGCCACACGCCGGTGAGCTTCTCTGTCTGAGGATTCTTGGCTTTGTCCTTTTTCTCTTTTGCCGTCATGGGCGAGGCTGTGAGCAGCAGGGCTGCAACAGCAGCAATGATTTTTGTTTTCATGAGCGTAAAACGTTTTAAGATAGGGTTATAGAATAGAGTCTATTGAGAGCGATGCCAGTATTCTGAGCCGCTAACGCCATTGCCTGGCATGATGTAGTAAAGATAAAGCTGTTGTTCGTCTTCGGCAAAGGAATAGGTGATGACATTGTCCATTCCCTGCGAACTCGGATCGGTCGTGATGTGTTCGATGTGTTCTACGTAGTGCTGGTCGTCGAGCACTTCCCACAAGCCAGAGGAAATCGTGTGCGAGGTGCCGTCGTCATGGATGCATTGGACGTAGAAGACACCATTGGGGAGAATCTTTTTCTCATGCAAATTAACAATACTTCCCGATGAGTTCTTTGCCCCTTTTATCCATGTTCCCACCAAAGGAGAGTCGAGGGTTTCCTCTTTCTCGGTTGTTGGCTGATGCTCTCCGATGACGTGCGTTGTTTCTGATAGCTTTTTAGCATCTGAAAGTTCTTCTTCATGTTTCTTCTCTTGGGCGACCTCCGCTCGATTTGTACTATTCACTTCTATCGTAGGCTCTGCCTCCGCTGTCGGGCGTAAAGCTTCTGCGAAAGCTGTAGGCGAGAGTAGGGGCACTTGTTCGGTCTCTGTCTGCAGTTGTTGACTCACCTCTTCCACCCATGTGGGACGAGCGAAAGCCGTGAGCGCGAAAGCAATAAGGGGAATGATGTAAACGACTTTGAGCATTGCCCGTCGGGTGGATTCCTTCGTGTACATCATTCGTAATCGTTTTTTGAGTTGGGTCTGATTCAATGCGTTCACGACGGGCTGCAGTCCTGCGTGAGCAGCTTTATGTATCAGCAATTGATCATACTTTTCTTGTGGGAAGCCACTGCGTTGTACGGCACGGTCTGCTTCGTATTCATTCACATCGCTCAGGTCCTCCCGCAGCATCCAGGCAAAGGGCAGACACCAGAGCGTACGGCAAGTAAGTTCGCATAACAACATGTCCCAAGAATGGCCAAGGCGCAAGTGAGCCAATTCATGTGTCAGCGTAGCATCAAGGTTTTCGTCTAAATCGCGCGGGTTGAGCAGCACCCATCGCATCCATGAGCAGGGTGCCGTCACATGGTCGGTGACGAGGACGCGCGCCCCAGCAGTCGAGTTCTCTGTCGTTATACGGCACCCCCTGATAATCAGCGATACGACACCTGCCAGCGAACGGAAATAGCTTCCCCAGCAAATGAGTACCCCTAAAAAATATAATAGGACGAGCGCCCGTGTCCATGAGAAATCGAAGCTGACCTCTTGTGGAGCATCTGGCAGGAAAACTATCTCAGCACCTTCTTCCTCAGAGAAAGCATCAATTCTTGACACATAGTTCTCCACATGCGAGAATCCTTCGGTCAGCACATTCTTGTGAGAACTTGTCAGGTGGAGGTTTGGCAATACAGCACTCAGGATGAGAATGCCGACAAGCACCGAACGCTTGACGGCGTGGAAGGTCTCGTGGCGAAGGAGCAGGCCATAGAGCGAATAGAGTAGCGTCAGCGTGACTGCCCACTTGATGATATAGATGATCAACGTAGTCATTGTAGCTGCATATACCTCTCGCGTTTCAGTTCTTCAAGGAAAGCCCATAGTTCGGCTTCATCGAAATGTTCATCTTGCATCAGCGAATGAACGGCTTTCTTGTACGACCCTTCGAAGAAGTCGCGAATGATGTCCTTGAGTCCGTTGCGCCCATAACCCTCAGGACTGATGACTGCCTCGTAAATATACCCACGCCCTTTCGGCGTATGCTTCAGGTAGCCTTTGCGTTCCAATGATTGAAACGACTGCGCCACCGTGTTGATGTGTGGCAGCGGCTCGTCGTACAGCGCCTGAACCTCCTTGGGAGTGCATGTGCCAAGCTGCCATATCAGCCTTAGCACCTCTTCTTCTTTAGCTGTGAGTTTTTGCATAAAGGTTTCTGTTTTTACGCCGTTTGGCGAGTCGAAATAATCTTTGACGCTGCAAAGTAAGAGGATTCAACTGAAACGCCCAAACGACACCTGTATCTTTTAACGTTTGTTTTACGTTGAATCGTCTAATGTACTGTTTTTAGTATCTTGATGATAATTTGTGCAGTTTTGGATTGAGAACGAAGTTTATTCTGTATCTTTGCAGGCGAAAAGCTAAGGCGTATTGCAAGTGACTGAGTAAAGAACTAAATAATTATACGAGAAGATGGCAAAGATATTAGTTACGGGAGCATCGGGCTTCATCGGCAGTTTCATTGTCAGCGAGGGGCTTCATCGCGGCCACGAGATGTGGGCTGGGATGCGGAGCAGCAGCAGTCGGCAGTACTTGACGGATGACCGCATCCGCTTTGCGGAGCTGGATCTGGGTAATCCCCAGCGCCTGCGGGAACAGTTGCAGCTCTGTCGTCAGCTGATGGGCGGGCAGACGTGGGATTATGTCATTCACGCTGCAGGAGCCACGAAGTCGCTGACGCGCGAGGGGTTCTTCCGCACGAACACCGAGGGCACGAAGAACCTGGTGAATGCGCTTCGCGACTGCGGGATGATGCCTGCGCGCTTTGTGTTCGTGAGTTCGCTGAGCATCTTTGGTGCTATCAAGGAGGAGAAGATCGGCACGGACGGTTCTGCGCGGAGGTATGCGCCTATCACAGCGTCGGACACCCCACGGCCTAACACGGCCTACGGTGAGAGCAAACTGAAGGCAGAAGAGTTCTTACGATCGCAGTCGGATGTGCCCTGGGTGATCCTGCGTCCGACGGGAGTGTATGGTCCGCGTGAGCGCGACTATTTCCTGATGGCGAAGAGCATCAAGCAGCACATCGACTTTGCTGTGGGCTATGAGCCTCAGGAGATTACATTTGTGTATATGATGGATGTCGTACTGGCGGTGTTCCTTGCCTGCGAGCGTCCGGCATCGGCGGTTGTGCACCATGCTTATTTCCTGACGGACGGGAATAGCTATCACAGCCGTGCGTTTTCGGATCTGCTACAGAAGGAGATGGGCACTCGTTGGGTGTTGCACGTGAAGGCTCCACTGTGGTTCCTGCGTGCTGTCTGCACGGTGAACGGTGCGGTGGCTCGTTGGATGGGCAAGCTGACAACACTGAACATGGATAAATACCATATCCTGGCGCAGCGGAACTGGAACTGCGACATCGGTCCTGCCCAGCGCGAGTTGGGCTACGCTCCTCGGTGGACATTGGAGGAGGGTGTACGTGAGAGCATCCGCTGGTATAAGGCTGCGGGGTGGCTGTAAGGAGGCCCCCAAGCCCCCTAAAGGGGAGTGTAAGAATAGTTAGTTAATAGGTTAATAAAAGAGCAAGAGGCAACCTCCCGGCTGCCTCTTGTTCTTCGTTAGTGTTCTTTTTGGTAGATTAGTTTTAAACAAGCACTAACTGTCTTATAGAGAAAAAGCAAAAATGAATCATTTGAGTTTGAGCGTGTCGGTGAGCTCTGCCGAACGGATATCCAGAGGTGTTGTCTCGTCGGCGTTGAGTTCATCCTGCTCGTTGACGGCCATGGGCTCTTGGTTGGGTTCGGGGCTGTTGCCAGCCGAGCGCTCGAGTGCGGAGCCGATGATGACGGCGAAGGCGATGAAAGCCGCCGCACGGAAGAGCGGACGCAGCCTTGTGTGCAGGGGCACGACCTTTGCCTGAACGCGATACTCTTTTGTCAGCGCCAGGAGCCGTTCATCGAACGACTCATCGAGATGTGCCGAGGCCAGCGTCTGCTGAGCCTTGAACAGTGGCTGCCACTTTCGCAGGTGCTCGGGCACCTCGGGCTGAGCAAAGAAGTTGCGGAGAATCTGCTCCTCTTCAACGCTCGTGTCGCCTTGGAAGTAGCGGTCAATGAGTTGTTCTATGTACTTGTAATCCATCATGTGCTTGAATCGCGTTTCTGATAGGAAGACGTTTGAGGAGAGATAAAGTTACAGGTTCTTGGGATTTTTAACAGACTTTAATAAATGGGCTCCTTTTTTTAACCCTCGGGCTTATAAAAGCTAAAAAGCGTGTTTTTTTTCATCTTCGAACAAAAAAATTGTACCTTTGCACCATTAAATACGCGTGATAAGCTATGGTAAACATTCAGAAAGTAGATAGCAAGCGTGACTTGCGCAAGTTTATTCGTTTCAATTACCACCTCTACAAGGGGAACCCGTACGCTGTACCCGATTTTCTGGAGGATATGCTGAATACCTTCAACCGCAAGAAGAATGCTGCGTTCGAGTTCTGCGAGGCGGATCTCTTCCTGGCTTATAAGGAGGGTAAGCTGGTGGGCCGTGTGGCGGCCATCATCAACCATAAGGCCAATAAGACGTGGGGCAACAAGAATGTGCGCTTCGGATATATCGACTTTGTGGAGGATCTGGAAGTTGTCAAGGCTCTGCTGGACACCGTTGAGCAGTGGGGACGCGAGCGGGGGATGAATAAAATCGTTGGTCCGCTGGGCTTCACGGACATGGATCCCGAAGGTATGCTGATCGACGGTTTTGACCAGCTCTCGACGATGAGCACGATTTACAACTATCCTTACTACCCGAGGCTGGTGGAACAGTTGGGCTATGAGAAGGAGGTTGACTGGGTGGAGCGCAAGGTGATGGTGCCGACGAGCGAGGCGCAGGCAGATTCAGCCAAGTATATGCGTGTGGCAGAGATCAGCATGAAACGCTACAATCTGCACATGCGCCATTTCAAGAACCATCGCGAGATTCTTGCGGCTGACGACGGCAAGTATATCCTGAAGGTGTTCGACGTAATCAACAAGGCCTACGCCGACCTGTATGGCTATTCTGAGATGAACGAGCGCCAAATCATGGAATATGCTCACACATACCTGCCGTTCCTGGATATGCGGCTGCTGGCCATCGTGGAGGATGAGAACAACCAGCCCATAGCCATGGGCGTCGGTATCGGCTCGCTCTCATACGCCCTGCAGAAGGCGAAGGGCAAGCTGCTGCCGTTCGGCTGGTGGCATCTGATGAAGGCTATCTATTTCAAGCCGGCGCCTGTCATTGATCTGCTGCTGGTAGGCGTGCTCCCGGAGTACCAGAACAAGGGTGTGAACGCGCTACTGTTTGCGGAGATTATTCCTGCAGCCCAGAAGATCGGCTTCGTGTGGGCCGAGACGCATCCTCAACTGGAGGACAATGAGAAGAGTCAGGGTCAGTGGGCTCACCTCGACTGCACGATTCACAAGCGCAGACGCTGCTACCAGAAGAGCCTATAAGCACAGCAAGATACGGTAAGATATTATGTCAGAAATGTCTCTTATATCAGATAACGCCTCAGAGCAGGAGCTTGATAACAATTATTCCGAGGATAATATCCGACACCTCTCGGATATGGAGCATGTGCGGACGCGCCCGGGAATGTATATCGGTAAGCTGGGCGACGGATCCCACGCTGAGGACGGTATTTATGTGTTGTTGAAAGAGGTCATTGACAACAGTATCGATGAGTTCAAGATGAATGCGGGCAAGCGCATCGAGGTGACGATAGAAGATCATCTGCGCGTGACCGTCCGCGACTATGGTCGCGGCATCCCGTTGGGTAAGCTGGTGGAAGCCGTGTCAATGCTGAACACAGGCGGCAAGTATGATTCGAAGGCTTTCAAGAAGAGTGTCGGACTGAATGGGGTCGGTCTAAAAGCCGTCAATGCGCTCTCCTCGCACTTTGTGGCGCAGAGCTTCCGCGACGGCGAGACGCGCCGTGCGGAGTTTGAGAAGGGTGTTCTCACCAAGGACGAAAGCACGACAAGCGGCGATGAAAACGGGACCTTGATCTATTTCGAACCCGATAACTCGCTTTTCAAGAACTACCTCTTCCGCGATGAGTTCATAGAGACGCTGCTGCGCAACTATACCTATCTGAACACAGGTCTTACGATCATGTTCAACGGGCGGCGCATTCTCTCGCGCAACGGACTGGAGGATTTGCTCACGGACACGATGACGACGCAGCCCCTCTATCCCATCGTACACCTGAAGGGCGAGGACATAGAGATTGCCTTCACCCACACCAATGGGCAGTATGGCGAGGAGTACCACAGCTTTGTCAATGGACAGCACACTACGCAGGGCGGCACCCATCAGAGTGCTTTCAAGAAGTATATAGCCGAGACTATCAAAGATTTCAGCGGCAAGAACTTCGACTATGCCGACATCCGCAACGGCATCGTGGCTGCCATCAGTATCAATATTCAGGAGCCGCTCTTTGAGAGCCAGACAAAGATCAAGCTGGGCTCCCTGTCAACCGAGCCCAATGGCGGCGGGGTGAGCATCGACAAATTTATCGGCGACTTTGTGAAGGAGCAGGTGGACAACTATCTCCGCCGTACGCCTGACGTGGCAGAGATCATCCTGCAGAAGGCCGGCGACAGCGAGCGCGAGCGCAAGGCGATGGCCGGCGTGGCCAAGCTGGCGCGTGAGCGCAGCAAGAAAGCCAACCTGCACAACCGCAAGTTGCGCGACTGCAAGATACACTTCAACGATCCCAAGGGCGACCGTCAGGAGGACAGCAGCATCTTCATCACCGAGGGAGACTCTGCCAGCGGCTCGATCACCAAGAGTCGCGATGTGATGACGCAGGCAGTCTTCTCGCTTCGCGGTAAGCCTCTTAACAGTTACGGTCTGACCAAGAAAATAGTCTATGAGAACGAGGAGTTCAACCTTCTGCAGGCTGCACTGAATATCGAAGACGGATTGGATGGTCTGCGCTATAACAAGGTGATTGTGGCTACGGATGCGGATGTGGATGGTATGCATATCCGCCTGCTGATGATCACCTTCTTCCTGCAGTTCTTCCCGGAACTCATCAAGAAGGGTCATGTGTATATCCTCCAGACCCCTCTCTTCCGCGTGCGTCAGCGCCGCAAGAAACTCTCCCGAGCCCGCCTCGAAGCCATCGGTGAAGCCGACACGAAGGGCGACTTCATCACGCGTTACTGCTATAGTGATGAAGAGCGCCTGCAGAACATTGAGGCGCTGGGTCCGGAACCAGAGATCACACGATTCAAAGGACTCGGTGAAATCAGCCCCGATGAGTTCCGCGGCTTCATCGGCGAAGACATTCGCCTGGAGCAGGTGTCGCTGCACAAGAGCGACCAGGTGGCAGAGCTGCTTGAGTACTACATGGGCAAGAACACGATGGAGCGCCAGAACTTCATCATCGATAACCTGGTCATCGAGGAAGACAGAGCCGAGGATGAAGAGGAGGATAAAGAATATAAAAGCCTCAGCTCAGAGCCTACGCTGATAGCCGAGGAACAACAATAGGCAATAAGAACGAAGAACAATGCAAGGGCATCACGCACACACTTCAATAGATGAAATAACCACTCCTGTTGCCATCCGGAGTGAGAACGGGGGCAAGACCATCCTCTTCCCCGGCTCTTTTGATCCGTTTACGCTGGGTCATGCCAATCTCGTTGAGCGTGCCTTACGGCTTTTCGATGAAGTGGTGATCGCCATCGGCGTCAACGAGCAGAAGGCAGGGTGGATACCCGTCGAGGATCGCGTACGCGCGTTGCGCGACTATTATAGAAATATGTCGCGCGTGCGCGTGGAAAGCTATACAGGCATCACCGCCGACTTTGCCGGTTCCATCGGTGCAACGGCTATTCTTAGAGGTGTTCGCACACTCAAGGACTTCGAGTACGAGCAGCAGATGGCCGATGTCAACCGACAGCTGACAGGCATTGACACAGTCCTCCTGATTGCCGACCAGCAGCTGTCAGCCGTGTCGAGTTCTATCGTCCGTGAGCTTGCGCACTTCGGCAGGGATATCAGCGATTTCCTACCCGAGGGGCTGTCGTATGGAGTGAAGAATATATAATACTTAATTGTTTTTTTCATTGGATCAGGAACTCAACAATATCATACATCCCACTTCCCCGCGTCCGTCGGAAAGGGGAACTGGAGTCGAAGGTTCTTCCGCCGACTTTGAGAATGCGCTACGTCCTCTGCATTTCGAGGATTTCGCAGGACAGGAACAGGTAGTGCAGAACCTGAAAGTGTTTGTGGAGGCAGCCCGCTATCGCGGCGAGCCGCTTGACCATACCCTGCTGCACGGACCTCCGGGCTTGGGCAAGACCACACTCTCTAATATCATTGCCAATGAGCTGGGCGTTGGTTTCAAGATTACCAGCGGCCCCGTGCTCGACAAGCCCGGTGACCTGGCAGGCATCCTTACCTCTCTGGAGCCGCAGGATGTACTGTTCATCGATGAGATTCATCGTCTTTCACCAGTCGTCGAGGAATACCTCTACTCGGCTATGGAGGACTATCGCATCGATATTATGATAGACCGCGGTCCCAGTGCCCGCTCGATACAGATTGACTTGAACCCGTTCACGCTCGTGGGTGCTACCACGCGCTCCGGCCTGCTGACGGCACCGTTGCGCGCCCGCTTCGGTATAAATCTGCATCTGGAATACTACGATGCCAAGACGCTGAAGGGCATCGTGCAGCGTTCGGCGAAGATACTGGGACAACCCATCGATGAGAAGGCAGCCGCAGAGATTGCCGGACGTTCACGCGGCACCCCACGTATTGCCAATGCGCTGCTGCGTCGCGTGCGTGACTTCGCACAGGTGAAAGGCAACGGCCGCATCGACCTGGAGATTGCGCAGTATGCGTTGGAGGCTTTGAACATCGACCGTCATGGTCTCGACCTCATCGACCGTAAGATACTTCTCGCCATCATTGACAAATTTAAGGGCGGTCCTGTAGGCATCACCACCATTGCCACGGCCATCGGCGAGGACCCAGGCACGGTGGAAGAAGTCTATGAGCCTTTCCTCATCAAAGAGGGCTTCATCAAACGTACCCCCCGCGGGCGCGAAGTCACCGACCTTGCCTATGAACACATGGGGCGCTCACCTCTTGCCAGCGCTGACGGGCAAACCAGTTTGTTTGATTAAAGAAACCATTTCATTTTTATGTCTGTCAAATCAGATACAGCCTTAGAGCAGGAACTCGCGCCTCGGTCATCCTTCCCCATTCTTTCCCGTAGCGTTTACGGCCGGCCTCTCGTCTATCTCGACAACGGAGCTACTACGCAGAAGCCGCAGTGCGTCATTGACGCCATCACCGACGAATACCTCAATGTTAATGCCAATGTACATCGCGGTGTACACTACCTCTCGCAGGAGGCAACGCGTCTCTACGAGGAAGCCCGCGCCACGGTGCAGGCCTTCATTCATGCCCGTTCTACCGCAGAGATAGTCTTCACGCGCGGCACCACTGAGAGCATCAATCTCGTGGCAGCCTCTTTTGGTGAAGCGTTTATGCGCGAGGGCGACGAGGTCATCGTCACCGAGATGGAGCACCACTCAAACATAGTGCCATGGCAGCTTCTGCAGGCCCGCAAGGGTATTGTCATTCGCGTCTGTCCCATCACCGATGAGGGGCGCCTCAACCTCGAGGCTCTATCACAACTCTTCACCCCCAAGACACGGCTGCTTGCCTGCACGCACGTCAGCAACGTCCTCGGCACCGTCAACCCTGTACAGGACATCATCCGGATGGCTCACGCCCACGATGTTCCCGTCCTCATCGATGCTGCCCAGAGTGTGCCTCACATGGCCGCCGATGTGCAGGCTTTGGATTGCGACTTCCTCGCCTTCAGCGGCCATAAGGTATATGGCCCTACCGGCATCGGTGTCCTCTACGGCAAGGAGCAGTGGCTGGAAAAGATGCCTCCCTACATGGGTGGGGGCGAGATGATAGGCAAGGTCAGTTTCGAGCACACCACGTTTAACGTCCTCCCCTATAAGTTTGAGGCCGGCACCCCCGACTACGTGGCGGCCACAGCGCTTGCCCGAGCCTTAGACTTTGTCAGCGGTATCGGTTTCGAAGCCATTGAGGCTCACGAGCATGCGCTCACGGTCTATGCCCGTGAGCAATTGTCACAGATTCCTGGGATGCGCTTCTTCGGCCCCTCCGACGATGCTGTCATCAGTTTCCTCGTGGGCAATATCCACCACCTTGACTTGGGTACACTCCTCGACCGCCTCGGCATAGCCGTGCGCACAGGTCACCATTGTGCCGAGCCCCTCATGCACCGCCTCGGCATCGAAGGCACCGTTCGCGCCAGCTTCGCCCTGTATAATACAAAAGAAGAGGTCGATGCGCTTGTTCAGGGCATCGACCGCGTACGTAAAATGTTCTGATGAAAGGTGACGACTTGTCTGGAATGCTTTTTATTCCAGATAAGTATAGCCGTAGAGTCCGGCACGGTAGTTGCTGATGAACTCCTTGCCCTCGCTGTCTGTGATTTTGCCATCCTTGATGGCACGGCTGACCCATATCTCCAGACGGCGCACGAGCTTCTTGGGGTCGTACTGCACATATTCCAGCACGTCGGCCACAGTCTCGCCGTCGATAATCTGTTCAATATCGTAGCCCTCCTTGGACACGGTGATGTGCACGGCATTGGTGTCGCCGAAAAGGTTGTGCATATTCCCGAGAATCTCCTGATAGGCCCCGACCAGGAAAACTCCGATATAATAGTGCTCATTGGTTTTGACAGAGTGCAGAGGAATGTAGTTCGTCTGGTGTCCGCCATTGACATAGGTCGTAATCTTACCGTCGCTGTCGCAGGTGATGTCCTGTAGCGTGGCGCTGCGGGTGGGTTGCTCCGAGAGACGGTCAATGGGCATGATGGGGAAGAGCTGGTCGAGTGCCCAAGAGTCGGGCATCGACTGGAAGAGCGAGAAGTTGCAGAAGTACTTGTCGGCCATCTGCTTGTCGAGGGCGCGCAGTTCATCGGGCACGTGTTTCTGGTGGTGTGCCAGTTCTGCCACTTCATGGCTGATGGCCCAGTAGATGGACTCTATCTGTGCGCGCGTCTTGAGGTCGATGATGCCGTGGCGGAACAGGTCGAGAGCTTCCTCGCGAATGTCCTCGGCATCGTGCCAGTCCTCGAGCAACGAACGGCTCGACAGCTTGTCCCAGATTTCGGTGAGGTCGTGCACGAGTTTGTGATCTGTCTCCGAGGGGGTGAAGTCCTCCGGCATCTGCGGAGCACACACGCTTTCCATGACATCGACAACGAGCACGCTATGGTGAGCAGTCAGCGAGCGACCGCCCTCCGTGATGATATTGGGGTGGGGGATTCCGTTCTGGTTCGCAGCTTCCACAAGCGTATAGACGCAGTCATTGACATACTCCTGAATGGAATAGTTGACACTGGACTCGCTGTTACTGGAGCGGGTGCCGTCGTAATCGACGCCGAGGCCGCCGCCACAGTCGATGAACTCGATGTTGAATCCCATCGAATGAAGCTGCACATAAAACTGGGCCGCTTCGCGCAGGGCTGTGCTGATGCGGCGAATCTTGGTTATCTGGCTTCCAATGTGGAAGTGCAGCAGCTTCAGGCAGTCGCGCAAGCCCATTTCGTCGAGCATCTGCAATGCCATCAGCAGCTCCGATGAATTCAAGCCGAACTTGGAAGCATCACCGCCGCTCTCACTCCATTTTCCAGAGCCGTTGGCAGCCAGTTTGATGCGAATGCCCAGATTGGGGCGCACGCCCAGACGACGGGCCGTGTCAGCAATAATCTTCAATTCGGGCAGTTTCTCAATCACAAGGAACACGCGCTTGCCCATCTTCTGTGCCAGCAGCGCCAGTTCAATGAAGTTCTGATCCTTGTGGCCGTTGCAGATGATGAGGCTGTCGCTGTCCATGTTCGTGGCCAGCACCGCGTGCAGTTCGGGTTTGGAGCCAGCCTCCAGGCCGAGGTTATAGCGCTTGCCGTGGCTGATGATCTCCTCCACGACGGGCCGCATCTGATTTACTTTGATAGGGAAGATGATGAAGTGCTCTGCCTGGTAGTCGTATTCCTTGGCCGCTTTGCGGAAGCATTCATCTGTCTTCTCGATACGGTTGTCCAGAATATCCGGGAAGCGCAACAGGACAGGGGCTGTCACATGGCGTGTCGCCAGTTCGTCAATGACTTCTTTCAAGTCTATCTGCACTCCGTTCTTCTTGGGTGTCACATAGACATGACCTTTATCATTAATGCCGAAGTAGTTGACTCCCCAACCTTTGATGTTGTAGAGCTCCTCGGAATCTTCAATGCGCCACTTCTTCATTTGCAATGCGATGATTTGATATTACAACTATTTGATAATCTCTTCCTTGATGATTCTCACACAATCGTCTATCTTGGTGAAGGTGTCGAGAACTGTGACATCGATGGTGTGTTTAGCCTGACTGTAGAAAGGCTCGCGTGCCTGCAGGGATTCGCGGATGTAAGCTTCCAGCTCCTCGGGGCTCTTGCCTTCGATGAGCGGTCGGCGTCCCTTGCCCATCTTCAGGTGCATCGCCAGCACGTCCGGCGTAGCCTTCAGATAAACCGTCTCGGCCAACGAGTTCATGTATTCCATGTTGTCAAAGAAGCAGGGTGTGCCTCCGCCGCAGCTGACAACCACGTCCTCGAACTCTGCCACCTCGTGCAGCATCCGTCGTTCCAGGTCGCGGAAGCCTTCCTCGCCACGCTCTGCAAAAATCTCTGTCACGCTGCGGTGGTAGCGCATGGTGATATACCAATCCAGGTCGTAGAATGTGACGCCCAAGGCGGCAGCCAGGGCTTTACCGACTGTTGTCTTGCCGGCACCCATGTAACCTATGAGAATGACGCGAACCATTTGAGTTAACGGTTAAGACTTGCGTTTGGTGTAACGGCGTTTCTCAGTGTTCTTTGCCTTCTCATCCTGTTCCTTGATGATGGCCATACACTCCTCGTAAGATAGCGTCTGAGAGCGCTCCTGATTAACCTTAGACAGACGATAGTTATTACCCTTATATGCCAGATAGATGCCAAAACGACCGTTCATCACCTCCAGGTCGGGGTCTTCATCGAAGGTTCTCAGATGGCGTGCAGCTTCTGACTTCTTCTTATCATTGATGAGCTCAACAGCATCCTCCATGGTCATCGCCAACGGATCGATGTTTGCCGGAATGCTCACGAACTTCTTCTTGTAGAGCACATAATTGCCATAGCGACCGGTACCGATGACCACCGTATCGCCCTCGTAGTCGCCAAGTGTGCGCGGCAGGCGGAACAAATCAAGAGCCTCTTCCAACGTAATTGTTTCCATGCTCTGTTCTTTCTTCAGCTGTGCGAAACGGGGTTTCTCCTCATCGTCTGCTGTGCCGACTTGCACGACAGGACCGAAACGACCAATCTTCACGCTCACCGTGCGGCCGCTGGCCGGATCAACTCCCAGCACACGCTCGCCCACGCGCAACTCAGTCTTCGTGTTCACGGACTGCTCCACCATCGGTTCGAACTCGTTCCAGAACTGGTGAATCATGCCCGTCCACTCCTCCTTACCGTCGGCGATGGCATCGAACTCCTTCTCCACGTCGGCGGTGAAGTTGTAATCCATGATGGTGGGGAAACTGTCCATCAGGTAGTCGTTGACCACCACGCCCGTGTCAGTGGGCAGCAGGCGTCCGCGCTCAGCCCCCAGCAGAATGGTGCGCTGTTCGCTCTTGATGTCCTTGTCGGTCAGTGTCAGTACAGTATATTGCTTCTCCTCACCTGCCTTGTCGCCCTTCATCACATACTCACGCTGTTGAATCGTGGAGATGGTGGGTGCATAGGTAGAGGGGCGTCCGATACCCAGCTCTTCGAGCTTGCGCACGAGGCTGGCCTCGTTGTAGCGTGGCTGATGCTGTGTGAAGCGTTCCGTAGCCTGCACCTCAATGCGCTGCAGGTGCTCGCCCACGGTCAGGGGAGGAAGAATAGAGGAACTCTCTGTAGAGCGCTCGTCGCTCTCCTCCTCCTCGGTGGTTTCGCGATATACCTTCAGGAAGCCATCGAATTTCACCACCTCACCCGTGGCCACAAAGACTTCCTCGCGACCGCTGATAGAGATGGTGGCTGTCGTCTTCTCCATCTCGGCGTCAGCCATCTGGCTGGCGATGGTGCGCTTCCAGATCAGGTCATAGAGACGGCGTTCCTGTGCGTTTGCCTCGGTCAGCTCCGTGCGGTCCATGTAAGTGGGTCGGATAGCTTCGTGCGCCTCTTGTGCACCCTTGCTGGACGTGTGGTATTGGCGTGTCTTCACGTACTCCTCGCCCATCATGTCTGTAATCACCGTGCGGCTGGTGCCCAGCGCCAGCTTAGAGAGGTTGACGCTGTCAGTACGCATATACGTGATGAAACCGTTCTCGTACAGGTGCTGTGCCACCAGCATGGTTGTAGCCACCGGGAATCCCAGCTTGTGAGCAGCCTCCTGCTGCAGGGTGCTGGTGGTGAAGGGGGGCGCCGGTGTGCGGCGCACGGGGCGAGTCTGTATGTCTTCGATGACGAGGTCAGCATCTTTCACAGCCACCAGGAAAGCCTCAGCCTCCTTGAGGGTCTGAAAGCGCTTGTTCAGTTCCGCCTTCACCTGCCCTCCATCGGGCTGGCTCAGCACAGCAGTAACACGGTACGACGCTTCGCTCTGGAATGCCTGCACCTCACGCTCACGCTCCACAATCAGGCGTACTGCCACGCTCTGCACACGGCCGGCACTCAAGCCTGGCTTCACCTTGCGCCACAGCACAGGCGAGAGCTTGAAGCCTACGATACGGTCCAGCACACGACGTGCCTGCTGGGCGTTGACGAGTGCCATATCCACCTGACGGGGATGCTCGATAGCTTCAAGGATGGCAGGCTTTGTGATTTCATGGAACACGATGCGGCGCGTAGTCTTCGGGTTCAGTTTCAGTACCTCCTGCAGGTGCCATGAGATAGCTTCTCCCTCGCGGTCTTCATCGGATGCCAACCATACGAGGTCAGCCTTCTTGGCATTCTGCTTGAGTGAGGTCACCAGATGCTGCTTGTCTGCAGGCACTTCGTACTGGGGAATGAAGGACTGGTCATCCACGCTGAAGCTACGTTTCTTCAGATCGCGGATATGTCCATACGACGACATCACCTTATAGTCTTTCCCCAGAAAGCGCTCTATAGTCTTCGCCTTGGCTGGGGACTCAACAATTACTAAATTCTTTGGCATTTTCCTATGTGTTTTCAAAATGTGGGCGCAAAACTACATAAAAAAAACCAACTACACCTTATTATATAAAGAAAAAAAGCTTTTCAGCGTAAAAAACTATCGAATTTGATGCATCTTCCACACCAGAAAAACGAAAAACAGCACGGAGATACCCATCGCCATCCACGCGGCATCGTTGCCCCCGATAAAGCTGACAAAGCTGTCATCTTCCGGCGACAGGAAAGCCAGCAGACAGGCCGACCCATTGTTGAGGACGTGGATACAGACAGGTGCCACCAGTGACCCTGTCCACCCGTAAGCATAACCCAGCAGTAGTCCCAGCAGGAAGGCTGCCGGCATCTGCGCAGGATTCAAATGGATGAAGGAAAAAATGATAGCACTGACAAAGATTGAAAAGCGAAGACCCTTTTTTGCCAAAGCCGTCTGCACGCCTCCGCGGAACAGCAGTTCCTCCGAAACAGGCCCCAGAAAAGCTATCGTCAGCAGGCCCAAAGGATGGTACATGATGGTCTCGAACATCTCTTCGCCTACGAGGTCCGGAATCTCGGGCAGCAGCAACTCCTGTGCCAGATTCACAAACAGGATGGCAGGCACGGCCAGTAGCACCACCAGCACCGTGCGCAGGGCATTCTTGCCGCGGAGCCCCTCGAGCGTGCCTGACAGCGTCAGCTGAGCAGGTCGGAAGCAGAAGAACAATCCTATCGCCAACACGTTGGCAACCAACAGTGTAGTGGCCAGCACCGAAGCCTCCGACCACACATGCCCTGTGGTCAGCACGCCCAGTGCCAAAGGCATAACCATTGCCGTCAACTGACTCGCCAGAAACAGCAACACATACACCCAAAATGGATAATGTCTGATACTTTTCTCCTGCATCACGCGGCAAAGATACAAACTTTTCATTTACTTTCCATTATTCATCTCATTTTTTTGATTTTTCGTTGAGCGAATGCTGAAATACGCCCTATTCTTCTATTTTGCTCATAGGCCTTTCGCTCAAAGTCTGCAACTGCACATTGCTGGCAGTGAAATAAGCGTCGTTTGTGAACTAACTATTCTGCTGGTGAGACTTTTTTGCGTCAGAAAAGAGAGGTTGTCACAAATTATGTGTATCTTTGCAGCCAATAGAGACTCTTTTTGCATCCATTGGCAGTGAAATTCTACGAAACAGTGATAGGTCAACAGGCTATGTGGCAGCGTCTGCTTGCGGATTTGCAGGCCGATCGAGTGCCCCATGCGCTGATGCTGTGCGGTCCTGCGGGCTCGGGAAAGTTAGCGCTGGCAGTGGCTTTTGCACAGGCCTTGCTGTGTCAGCATCCAGGGGAGGACGGTGCGCCGTGCGGCGAGTGTCCTTCGTGCCGTATGGTTGCGAAGCTGGAGCACCCTGACTTGCACTTCACCTTCCCCATCGTAAAGGATGCGAAGACGAAAGCCGAGGACGCCATCAGCGACCTTTATATCAAGGCGTGGCGCACGCGCGTGCTGAAAAGTCCCTACTTCGACCTCAACGACTGGCTCGCCGACATGGGTGCCGAGAACCAGCAGGCGAAGTACTATGTGGCCGAGAGCGACAATATCCAGCGCAAGCTGGCGCTGAAGAGTAATCAAGGCGGTCGTAAGGTGATGGTAGTCTGGCTGCCGGAGAAGATGAATCAGGAGACTGCAAACAAGCTGCTGAAGCTGTTCGAGGAGCCGCCCGCCGGCACTCATTTCCTGATGGTCAGCGAAGAGCCTGATCTGGTGCTCGGCACTATCTTGAGCCGCACGCAGCGTATCCTTGTGCCGCCGCTCTCTCGGGAAGAGTACCGCCAGGCACACCCGCCCAAGGACGAACGTCTGTTCCTGGATCTGTTCATCATGCTGATGCGCCTGAGCTACCAACGCAAGGTGAAGGATATGCGCGAGTGGTCGGAGCAGCTGGCGGGCATGGGCCGCGAGACGCAGAAGAGCTTCCTGCAGTTCTGCCAGCGGCAGGTGCGCGAGAACTTCGTCTATAACTTTCGCCAGCCGGACCTCAACGATCAGGGCGCAGACGAGGCTGCCTTCAGTAAGAATTTCGCACGTTTCATCAACGAGCGCAACGTCATCCCTATCACAGAGGAACTGTCCAGGGCAGAGACGGATATTGCACAGAATGTCAACGGCCGCATGGTGTTCTTTGATCTGGCTTTGAAGATGATTGTGCTGCTGATTCAATAACAGACCCACCCCTATGCCCCTCCCTGTGAGGGAGGGGAGTAATTACCTGATAAGATGAAATAAACATTATTCAATATGGAAGATAATCAATATACAAAGGATACTGCTCCCTCCCTCACAGGGTGTCAGAAAGACGGATCTATGAAGTGTTCCGGCTTGAATGGCTCGGGGGATGGGTCTTCTGTCTTTTTCAACGAGCGCGGCCTCACCTATCTGGGCTGTCCCAAGCAGAGCTGCCAGCTGAATGTCTTCGACTATTTGGCTGACATTCCCGGTAATGCTGACACGACAGACCTGGTGGAGGTGCAGTTCAAGAACACGCGCAAGGGCTACTACCACAACTCCAATAACCTGCCTCTGGAGAAAGGGGATATCGTGGCTGTGGAAGCTTCGCCCGGACACGACATCGGCACGGTGACGCTCACCGGTAAGCTGGTGTTGCTGCAGATGCGCCACCACCCGCCCAAGAGCATGGACGACATCAAGAGCATCTACCGCAAGGCACGCCCTGTGGATATGGAGAAATACGAGGAAGCCAAGTCTCGCGAGCATGACACGATGATCCGCTCCCGCCAGATTGCCAAAGAGCTGGGGTTGGAGATGAAGATTGGCGACGTGGAATATCAGGGCGACGGCAATAAGGCTATCTTCTACTATATCGCCGACGGCCGCGTGGACTTCCGTCAGCTCATCCGTGTGCTGGCAGATGCTTTCCACGTCCGCATTGAGATGAAGCAGATTGGTGCCCGTCAGGAGGCAGGTCGCATTGGTGGCTTCGGTCCCTGCGGACGTGAGTTGTGCTGCACTACCTGGATGCGTAATTTTATCAGCGTGGGCACTGGCGCTGCCCGTTATCAGGACTTGAGCCTGAACCCGCAGAAGCTGGCCGGGCAGTGTGCGAAGCTGAAATGCTGCATGAACTACGAGGTGGACCAGTATGTGGAGGCTTCGCGTCGTATGCCCAGCCGCGAGATTCAGCTGGAGACCATCGACGGAACCTACTACCATTTCAAGTCGGATATCCTTGCCGGCATGGTGACCTATTCTACTGACAAGCGCATGGCTGCCAACCTGACCACCATCACCGCCGCCCGCGCCTTGGAGGTCATTGCCATGAACAAGGAAGGCAAGAAGCCCGATGCGCTCGACGACCGTGTGCCTGAGGCTCCGGCAAAGCCCATCGACCTGGCTGCGCAGGAAGACCTTACCCGCTTCGACACGGCCAAGAAGAAAAAGAAGAAGAAGCACAAGAACAATAAGGCGGAAGTGAAGGGGGAGGAATGAGAAATGAAGAATGAAGAGTGAAGAATGAAAAATGAAGAATGAGGAATGAAAAATCATTTGTCATCTGTCATTTATCATTTATTACTGGCAGTTGCTCCGTGCCTGCTTTTCATAGGCTGCGAGCGGCCGGCATTGTATAGCTATCAGTCAGTAGCTGCTGACGGGTGGTGGTGCACTGACACTCTTCGCTTCGAGACGGACAACCTGACCGCTAATAAAACTTATGTCCTGCGTGCAGGCGTGCGCTGCAACAACTCCTATGCCTTCCAGAACCTGTGGCTCGTCGTGGAGCGCCGTGTTCCTTCCGAGGAGAACCACCGTGACACGTTGCAGCTGCTGCTGACCGACGATCGCACCCTCGATTTCTCTTCGGGTAGCATCGTTCATGAGAAGGAGCAGACGATCGGCACGTTCCGTGTCCGCCAGTCGCAACAACCAATAGAGCTGCTCGTCTATCATGTGATGGAGGAGCAGCTCTTAAAAGGTGTTGAGGAAGTGGGTGTTCAGGTCACTCTTTCCGGTGAATGATGAATCTTACCGAGCTATAGGCCGGGATGTTCCCCTGTGCTGATTCATTGTAGAAGAGCTGGTAGGGGATATAGACCTCCCAGCTGTCACCCGTCACCATGTAGTGGAGCGCCGTGTAGAAACCATTGCTATAAACCGACACCGCAGCCTTGTTGAATGTGGCAGTCTCCGGGTCGAACGTTCCGGAGTAGGTGTTAGTGAACATGGTCTCGAAACTATTTCCAAAGGCATCGGTAGTAGGTATGAGATATCCCTGGAACGCTACAGACACGACATCAGTGCTGATGGGGTAGGTGGTTCCCTTGCCCGTAGCCTCGGGGTTCAGCAATCGCATACAGATGCTGTCTGTGACCTGCCCGCTCTGGTAGTAGGGACTCCACATGAGCGATTTGTACATTCGCCATGTGCAGTGATCGGTCCAGTCATCACCGTACTCCTTCTTGGCTGCATTGATGGCTGAGCGTGCCTGATCTGCGATACCGTAGAACCACGCATCGTTGCGCGACTGCCAGTCGTAGTAGGGGTCATACTCACTGCTGTCATCTTTGGAGCAGGCTGCAAAGAGGATGAGGAAACAGAAGAAAACAAGAGACTCTCCCCCCGCCCTCCCTATGAGGGAGGGAGTAGTTACTTTTGCTATTAATTTATTTATGAGAGTTTTCATTTTCCGGATAATTTCAATTCTTGTTTGGTGACTGCTCCCTCCCTCTAGGGAGGGCGGGGGGAGAGTCCGCCTTTTACAGCAGCTTCTTCAGCAAGCTGGTGATGCTGACCTTGTCCTCGATGATGGACTGGAGGTCGGCGATGGGCACGCGCTGCTGCTCCATCGTGTCGCGGTCACGCAGGGTGACGCAATGGTCGTTGAGCGTGTCGTGGTCGATGGTGACGCAGTAGGGGCAACCGATGGCATCCATGCGACGGTAGCGCTTGCCGATGGTGTCCTTCTCGTCGTACTTGCAGTTGAAGTGGAAGCGGAGGTCGTTGACAATCTGCTGGGCAATCTCGGGCAGTCCGTCCTTCTTGACAAGGGGCATCACGGCGAGCTTCACGGGAGCGAGGGCTGCGGGCAGGCGCAGGACGACACGTGTCTCGCCATTCTCCAGTTGCTCCTCGCAGTAGCTGTGGCATACGACGCTGAGGAACATACGGTCCACGCCGATGGAGGTCTCGATGACGAACGGGGTGTAGCTCTCGTTGGTC
>CACZSQ010000049.1 GCA_902783885.1 uncultured Bacteroidales bacterium | reverse complement strand
GTGTATTGATGTAATCGTGGAGTGGACTGACTATCAACATCGTCCGTCGGCATGAATGAGTTCTAACAATTTGTTAACAGCGGATTCTTCATCTATATTCATTTCCACACATTCCTTTCCGCGATAGAGGCTGACCTTGCCGCGGGCAGCGCCGACGTAGCCGTAGTCGGCATCAGCCATCTCACCCGGGCCGTTGACGATGCATCCCATGATGGCTATCTTCAGCCCTGCCAGTCGCTCGGCAAGTTGCTTGTTTCCTTTGCTCGCCTGCTCGAAGGCTGCCTTGACGCGTTGGATGGTGGCGGGCAGATCATAGAGTGTTCGTCCGCAACCTGGGCAGGAGATGAACTCAGTCTTCGTTGTACGCAAGCGTGCTGCTTGCAGCAAGCTGTAGGCCACGGGAATCTCGTTCTCTGGCGGCTCGCTGAGGCTGACACGGATGGTGTCGCCGATGCCGTCGATGAGCAGGGCACCGATGCCTACGGCACTTCGCAGGCGACCGTCCTCACCTTCGCCGGCTTCCGTTACGCCCAGGTGCAGGGGGAAGGTCATCCCCTCGGCATCCATGGCCTTGCACAGCAGGCGAACACTCTCCACCATCACCACCGTATTTGAAGCTTTGATGCTCACTACCACGTTCAGGAACTGCTCCTTCATGCACACGCGCAGGAACTCCATACATGACTCCACGATGCCAGCCGGTGTATCTCCGTAGCGTGACATGATGCGGTCGCTGAGACTTCCATGGTTCACGCCGATGCGCACGGCTGTGCCATGCTCGCGGCAGATGTTCAGGAAGGGTATCAATCGGTCTTCAATCTTCTGCAGCTCAGCGGCATATTCCTCATCCGTATATTCCAATTTCTTGAACTTGCGGGCTACATCCACGTAGTTACCTGGATTGATGCGCACCTTCTCGCAGTATTTGGCTGCCACATCAGCTACGGCAGGGTTGAAGTGTACGTCTGCTACAAGGGGAACATCGCAGCCGGCAGCTCGCACGCGCTCGTGGATAATCTTCATGTTCTCCGCCTCGCGCACGCCCTGTGTCGTCAGGCGCACCAGCTCACCGCCAGCCTTGGCAATGGCCAGTATCTGTGCCACGCAGCCGTCGGTGTCCATCGTGCTCGTCGTGCACATCGATTGCACGCGCACAGGGTTGTTGCCGCCGATGCCGATATTGCCGATGCGTACTTCGTGGGTGGGCCGCCTGCGGCCGATTCTCACTCCCTGCTCCCCATCGAGGGGGAGAGTGGAATGATTTGCCATTTGCGATGTATATGATGACATGATAATCTTGTTTCTTATGTCCGATATTTGTATTTTACACCTGCCAATTCCTCGTTGGCCTTGACAATCTTCTGAGCCAGGCTTTTCTTGTAGTTGCGCATCCGTGCGGCCAGTGTCTCGTCGGTGAGAGCCAGCATCTCGCAGGCCAGCACGGCGGCGTTCTGTGCGCCGTTCACGCCTACGGTAGCAACGGGGATGCCGGGAGGCATCTGAACAATAGAGAGCAGGGCATCCAACCCGTCCAACATCCCCTTGATGGGTACCCCGATGACGGGCACCGTTGTTTGTGCTGCAATGACGCCGGGCAGGGCTGCAGCCATGCCGGCCGCGGCGATAATCACCTTCAGGCCTCTGCCTTCAGCCTCGCGGGCGAAAGCTTCCACCTCTGAGGGCGTGCGATGGGCAGAGAGAGCCTGTAGTTCGAATGGCACTTCCATGTCATCGAGGAACTTGGCAGCTTTCTCCATGACTGGCAGGTCGCTTGTGCTGCCCATGATGATAGAAACGAGAGGAGACATGTTGGTAGTTGAGAGTTGAGAGTTTATAGATCTTTGCTGGTGGCGGGCAGAGTGCTGTTCTATCCATTTTAGCGGTGCAAAGGTACGGACTTTTTGCCGAACTGCCAAAAATAAAGTCCCCTTTGCTTGTTTTAGCGAAAAAAGCGCTATATTTGTCGCGTCAATCTTACCTTTTTCTATGAAAAAGAACAGTTTCTGGTATCGGGCCTATCGTCTCTATTACGATGGATTCAGGCAGATGACGCTGGGACGCACGCTCTGGCTCGTGATTGCTGTGAAGCTGTTCATCATTTTTATCATCCTCAAACTTTTCTTTTTCCCTGATTTCATCGGTGAAAATGCCGAGAAAGGCCAGGAAGCCGACTTCGTGGCAAAGGAACTGTTCAATCATTGCGAAACGAAATAACGAATCAACCCTAAACACTTTTTCACTTATGGATAATATGATGAGCCTCATTGACTGGGCAAGGGCCCAGTTCGCGCTGACAGCCATCTACCATTGGCTCTTCGTGCCATTGACCTTGGGACTTGGCCTGATCATGTCCATCATGGAAACCAAGTATTACCGTTCTGGCGACACCTTCTGGAAGCAAACCGCCCAGTTCTGGCAACGCCTCTTCGGCATCAACTTCGCCATGGGCGTGGCAACAGGCATCATTCTCGAATTTGAGTTCGGCACCAACTGGAGCAACTACTCATGGTTTGTGGGTGACATCTTCGGGGCGCCGTTGGCCATCGAAGGCATCGTAGCCTTTTTCATGGAAAGCACCTTTGTGGCAGTGATGTATTTCGGCTGGGAGAAGGTGTCGCGCGGCTTCCATCTGGCTTCCACATGGTTGACGACGTTGGGCGCCACCATCTCCGCGTGGTGGATTCTTGTGGCCAACTCATGGATGCAATATCCGGTGGGCTGTGCGTTCAACCCCGACACGATGCGCAACGAGATGGTTTCTTTCCTCGATGTAGCCCTCTCGCCGTTTGCCGTGGATAAGTTCTGCCACACCGTCATTTCCGCGTGGGTCATCGGTGCCGTCTTCGTGGTTGCCGTCTCTTCCTGGTATCTCCTCAAGAAGCGTGCGGCAGAACGCGAACTGGCGCTGAAGAGTATGCGCATCGGTACCATCGTGGGACTGATTGCCTCCATCGGTGCTGCCATCACTGGCGACGAGAGTGCCTATAAGGTTGCTGAGGTGCAACCCATGAAGCTCGCAGCGATGGAAGCTCTCTACAATGGTGGCACAGACCAGAGCCTCACCGCCGTAGCCTGGGTGAATCCCTTCCGGCAGCCCGACTATCAGAACGAAGCGGAAGCACCCTTGCGCCTGGCCATTCCCAATGGCCTCTCCATCCTTGCCACCCGCACGACACATGGCTTTGTGCCAGGTGTCAACGACCTCTTGAAAGGCTTTACGCGTGAGGATGGCACCGTGGAGCTGAGTGCCAGAGAGAAGATGGAGCGCGGTCGCCTCGCCATTCAGGCCCTCGCCGACTACCGCAAGGCTAAAGCCGATGGTGCTGACGAAGCCACTCTGCAAACGCTGCTGACCACGTTAAACGAGAATATGCCCTTCTTCGGCTACGGCTTCATCAAGGATGAAGCAGAGCTTGTGCCTTATATTCCAGTAAATTTCTGGGCCTTCCGCATCATGGTGGGGTTTGGCACACTGTTTATTCTCTTCTTCGCTTATCTGCTGTTCCTCAACTGGAAGCAGAAAGGCATCTTCGCGCCAGCAACTTTCAACTCTCAACTTTCAACTTTCAGCTCAACCACTTTGTGGGTGGCCATCGCCCTCCTGCCTTGCGCCTACATCTGTTCAGAGAGCGGTTGGCTCGTGGCAGAGTTCGGTCGCCAGCCTTGGACTATTCAGGATATGCTACCCGTGTCAGCCTCTGTCTCTGACGTAGGCTCAGCAGCCGTCGCCACTACCTTCTGGCTTTTCCTCGTTCTTTTCACCGCTCTGCTGGCAGTGGAGATCAACATCATGCTGAAGCAGATCAAACGCGGAATAGCACCTGCCTGATGCACCTATTCTGAAACCTTTTAACCGTTAGAACCTATGAGTATTCTTCTCCTTCAACAATACTGGTGGCTGTTGGTCAGCCTCTTGGGTGCCCTGCTCGTCTTCATGATGTTTGTTCAGGGCGGCAACTCCATGATTTTCTCGTTGGGCGCTACGGATGCTGAGCGCCGTATGCTCATCAACTCCACGGGCCGCAAGTGGGAACTCACGTTCACGACGCTCGTCACTTTCGGCGGCGCTGCCTTCGCAGCCTTTCCCCTTTTCTACAGCACCAGTTTCGGTGGTGCCTACTGGCTGTGGATGCTGATCCTTCTGACATTCGTGGTGCAGGCTGTCAGCTACGAGTTCCAACACAAGAAAGGCAACCTCCTCGGTGCTCGTCCTTTCCAGTTCTGCCTCCAGCTCAACGGCATCTTAGGCCCCCTGCTCATTGGCGGTGCTGTCGCCACCTTCTTTGAAGGCAGCAACTTCATTGTCGCAAAAAACAACCTTGTGGACTCCCAACTTCCAGCTCTCGACTCTCAACTGCAGATCACGCCCGTCATCTCCTCCTGGGCCAACGCCTCGCACGGCCTCGACGCCCTTCTCTGCCCATGGGTGTGGGTGTTGGGCTTTGCTGTTGTCTTCCTGACGCGCATCCTGGGCATCCTCTATTTCATGAACAATGTGGAGGATGAGAACATCCGTTCACGGGGCAGTGTGCGTCTGGTAGGTCAGGCCGTTCCTTTCCTGATTCTCTTTGTGCCATACCTGATCCACCTTCTCCTCAAGGAAGGCTATGCCTACGACCCAGCTACGGGAATTATCTCGATGGAACCGATGAAATATCTCCATAATCTCATGGCACTATGGCCATTGGCACTCCTCCTTGTCATCGGCATCGTCCTCGTTCTCTATGGCATCGCAGTCGAGATCTTCGGTCGCAAGAGGAATAACATTGGCATCTGGCCAGCCGGCATCGGCACAGTGCTCACCGTCCTTGTCCTGTTGCTCCTGGCCGGCTGGAACGATACAGCCTTCTACCCCAGCACAGCAGACCTGCAATCATCGCTCACGATACAGAATGCCAGCAGCAGCGAGTTCACGTTGTCCACGATGGCCTATGTCTCCCTCCTTATCCCCTTTGTCCTGGCATACATCGCCTACTGCTGGCGTGCCATGGATCGCAAGAAGATCACCTCACAGGAAATGGCCGACGCTCACCACAGCTATTGACATCTTCATGATGTACTGATAAAAAGTGAGGGCGACTATGCAGAAGCATGGCCGCCCTCTTTGAATATGAAGTCAATGCACTAAACAAGTGCAAAAAATCGAGAAAAATGCACTATTATAGTGCAATTTTAGAAAGTATAAATACCTCTATCCAATTTGCTTTATTACTTTTGCAGGGATTCCAGCTGCCATCGAATGAGAAGGTATATCTTTAGTGACTACTGAGTTGGCACCAATTATTACATTGTCACCAATATGTACACCGCCACAGATCGTTACTTTATCGCCCAACCAGACGTTATTGCCGATGACGATTTCCCCTTTCGACACCAATTCCCTCTTTATCGGCGGTATATTCGAGTTTTCTAAGCTAAGACTACCATGACTGTTATCTGTAATTAGGATAAACCGCCCCGTCAGCAGTCCATCTCCAATTGTGATGCGGTTACAGGCTGTGATATGAGAATACTCTCCAATTTTGCAATTGCTTCCAATTGTTATTGCCGGTTCAAAATTCTGATTCCCAAACTTATTCCAGCACTCCAAGACGCAATGAGATTGAATCCTTGTATTTTCCCCAATATGTATTTCTTTGAGGGCATCACCTTGTAAGAAACAGGGGCGTACGATTACACTTCCTTTACCCACACTGCCGAGTTTCTTGGATATTATCCTGTTATAAATAACCTCTCTGATATAATGGTATCTTTCTAAAAGCAAATTTGCCATATCTCTTTTATTTGTTATTCATTTTCTAAAAGAAATACATTCAACTTGTTTACCAACTTTAGACTTAAGCGAGTATCAATTTTCCTGCAGAAGAAACATTGCGACTCCACAATTGCATCGTAATCCTTCTCTGTTAATGTCAAACCATCACGTCCCCATGGAATATATCGAAAGCTTTTAGGGATGCACTTCTCCCTAAAAGGTGAATTCATAATCAATGTCGCAATAACTACTTCTTCACAGCAAGTCGAATTCTTTAAGCTGTTTATAAAGTCCTGTGATTGTTTATCCGTCAGGAGCCAAGTCACAAAATCTCTATGTAAACTACAATAAACACTTGAGCCATACAATTCCATTGCTGGCAAATTCCTCTTTAGGAATGGGAACAACTTTTGAGTATATTGAAATAGTTTATTTACAATTCGTAATCCTCCAAAGCGGATATCGCCATAAGACGCAAAAGTTCTGTACTGAAAAATCCCATAGCCACTTTCCCACGGTTTTTTCCATCGCTGATAGGGTATAGTGAAATACTCAACAAAGCTACATTCGGAACTTTCAGACATTCTCTTGTCAATCATCAACGGATTGACAGCATAATAATCTTGCCCTGATACAATGTGAAAATAATCATATTCTTTATCTGTCTTAGCAATTCTCATTAACGACAAGATGACATCAATATGTTCCCACGCTCCCCAATAGACTTTCTTCAAAGACACTACAACTGCTCTCTTGCTAATCTTGTCTCTTTCACCAAAGGTGGATGGATTCTTATCCCAGTGAATATAAATGCCCCAATCCTTTGGAGTGACATCTATAAATCTATTAATCGAGGACACATCCT
Organism: uncultured Bacteroidales bacterium; assembly: GCA_902783885.1. Taxonomy (GTDB): domain Bacteria; phylum Bacteroidota; class Bacteroidia; order Bacteroidales; family Bacteroidaceae; genus Physcousia. Next base: position 33,301 of record CACZSQ010000049.1, on the reverse strand, counting down.
TATATGCCGTCATTATGATACAATGTTTCGCCATTTCTATTTATCTTTGATTTGTGAGTTTTTCTAAAAACATATTTTCAGATCTCTTTATTATTACTAAAGGACAGTTTATAGGGAACGTGGTTAGTCCAAAGTGTTTCCAACATATCTGGGGTTTCTAACTTCGGATAATGATTCTTTAGATATCCTTTTAAATCCTTTGGTGCCCAAACATCAATTCCTTCAAACTTGATACTGACCAGTTCTTTAATGGATTCTGATTGCATCCTATCGATTGAAGTGACGATAACATCTACGTATTGAGAATCCCTCTTATTAAAGAGGGATGACACAATTTTGAGTCTCCATGAAAAAAAGCTTATAGGGATAAGTTTATGAATTGCATGGTGCAACGCAGCAAAAGTCTCTGCCATCCATTTGGGAAAGAAGGATAATCCTTCTACTATTGCTTGTTTTCGTTGACGTCTAAAGAAACTACCGTGTAAATACTGGACAAGTCGAGTATGTATCTTAGCTAGCAAATGGTTATCAGGGATATTGTCAAAGGGGAAAATGTCCACAAATATTCCATGGTGCATTTTAATGTCCTTGAACTCCTGTTGAACAAATAGCGTATTGTCTTTTCTGACCTTCATAAAATAAAACGGAGTATTCGGTTCCGTTTTTATGCATTGAATGAAAAAGCCCTTGGAGATGATGGAAGGAGCCTCCTTCATGAACTTTTCGTAATCATCTCTCTTCATGCCTAAATCTATATCATCATCCCATTTCACAAACCCCTGAAAGTAATATGCTCCTATTGCAGTTCCGCCAGTAACAAAGCACTTAATATTCAGCACGCTGCATATTCTGACTATTTCTTTCAAGATAGTTCGAAGTTCTTCATGCAATTGTGCAAGATCTGTCTCGGAATAGTTATTCATAACAAACGATTATAATTAGCATACGAGCTATTTTTCATTGTACTTCTCAAAGATGTCAATAATATTGCGAACACGTGCCTCGTATGAGAAATGATTCATCGCGTACTCCCTACATTTTTTTCTCATGTTCTCTTTTTCCTCCTCAGTGAGCCTGAATATCCATAAGATTCCTTTTGCAAAGTCAGCAGAATCCTTCAGCTTTGCACAATACCCTGTATGCTGATTTTTGACGGACTCAAGAGCAGCACCCATTTCAAATGCCACAACTGGCGTACCACAAGCTAATGACTGATTCACCATCATTGGACCGGCATCATAAATAGAAGGACTTAGAAAGACGTCTGCCATAGCATAGATTTCATGCATTTGTGACATACTTATAAAACCCAAATTCATGGTGTCAAAAGGTATAGAATCAGCAATCAATTCAAATTGGTGACCTGCTACAACAAGTTGTAAAGATTCGCGCTCTTGAGTCTTTAGATTCATCCACAACAATTTAAGACTATCAATAAGATATCTCATACCTTTTCTTTCATCATTCAAATTCTGGCAGCCAAAGAAAACTACAAATTCTTTGTGGCCTGGGATACCATATTTTTCTCTCAGTTTCTTTCTATTCATGGGCTTAAACTCATCCATGTCATAGATATCATGACTAGGTTCAATCCTTGCATCTTTTAAAAGATAGGATTGTGCATAGAAATGCTCTCTCATGTATAGATTGCCATATACAACAGGCTTTGCCATGTCATAAACCTTCTGCCGATAGCGTATGTTGTAGTAAGTAAAATCTTTTAATGTTGATGAATAGACACCTGGACACATTCCACACCCTACTTGATATCTAAGACAATCGCATGGAAAGTGACAACCACCGGTCATCTGCGAATAATCAACCCCCATAAAATGAATCTGACATAGGAACTGCTTATATAAATACTTTATAGTTTTAAAGCTGAGCATTCCTTGCCAAAACATCACCAAAATGAGGTCATAATGTTTGCCCACGCTTTGAAGAACCTTATTTACGGGCACCTCTGGGAGTTGTTCAAAGGTGTAAAAAAAACGGAATTCGTTTTTTTCTTTATTACACCCTGTTAGCTTATATATTCTCCTGTTTATCCGATTCCTCCATTTCTGTGGTTTTGTATATACATACCTTATTTCGGGGTAGTCACAAACGGGATAAAGAGTTAAGAACTCTATATTGAAGCCATTCTTGAGAAAGGCTTTGTAATAGTCCAAGGCAACCCTTCCTGCGCCTTTCAGCGGGTCTGCAGAAGAGATGAGTAATATGGATGGTTTTTTCATCATTTAAAATGCCTGTCCAATTCTTACAGACTGTAAAAATGCTTGATCTGATCAATAATCAGCTCCACCTCTTCATCTTTCAACTCAAAATACATCGGCAGACGCACCAGGCAATCGGCAAAGCGATCGCAGTTCGGCAGGTCTGGTATTGGACCTTGATGATGCTCCTTGTAGTACTCGCTCATATGGAGACTCAAGTAGTGGAACACAGCCCCCACGCCTTGTCCTTTCAGGAAATCAAGAAGCGCAGTTCGCTCATTCAGGCTACGGCACACCACATAAAACATGTGTCCGTTGTTGGTGGCATACTCAGGCAAATCAGCTAAACTGAAACATCCCCTCATCGCGAGTTCCTTCAGCCCCTCTTTGTACTTTATGCTGATAGCCTTGCGACGTGCTTGAATCATCTCCAGACTATCGATTTGCGCATAGAGGAAAGCACTGTTAATCTCAGAGGGGAGGAATGAAGAGCCTGTATCCACCCAGCCGTATTTGTTTACCATTCCACGGAAGAATTCAGCACGGTTAGTACCTTTTTCCCAGATGATTTCAGCCCTATGAATAAAACGTTCATCATTCACGGTCAACAAGCCCCCTTCTCCGCCTGCTGTAATATTCTTAGTTTCATGGAAGGAGAAACATCCAAGGTGTCCGATGCTTCCTAAAGGTCTTCCTTTGTAATAGGAATCTATAGCCTGTGCAGCATCCTCCACGACTAAGATGTGATGCTTACTGGCAATCTCCATAATCCGATCCATATCGCAGGCGACACCTGCATAATGAACAGGGACAATCACTTTCGTTTTAGGAGTAATCAATGCTTCAATCTTTTCAGCATCGATATTCGGATTGTTTTCACAGCTGTCCGCAAAAATAATCCTGGCCCCTTGACGTACAAATGCCAATGCAGTTGAAACAAAAGTATAGCTTGGAACAATGACCTCGTCACCAGGCTTCACATCGCAGAGAATGGCTGCCATTTCGAGAGCATCCGTTCCCGAGGTTGTCATAATAGCTTTCTTGAATCCATACTTATCCTCAAAAAACTGCTGACACTTCTTTGTAAACAGACCATTACCGGACAGCTTGCCAGTGTAAACGGCCTGGTACATATAATGGGCCTCTTTGCCCGTCAAATAGGGTTTATTAAAAGGGATGTTATTCATATCTGGTTATTGGCTATTTCCACCTACTTTTTCGCCTGTGTACAGGCCCTTCCATATCCAATCTCCCTGATTGGCATTTTTCATTTTGCTGACTATCTCATCAATATTATATGCTACTCTTTTCAATTCTATTCTCATGTCAGGATGAACAATCAAATAAGCAGACTTCGGATCATTATCTCTGGGCTGCCCAACAGATCCGGGATTGCAATAAACCTTCTTGGTTCTTTCATCAACTTGCAATCCTTGCTTGTGGGTATGTCCCGAAAGGAACAATTCTTGAGTGTAATCACTAATACTTGAGAAATCAAAGAGTGTGATTCTTTCTTCTAATGCATCGTTCCAGCCACCGTGGCGACAGGAAATCACATTTGTATCGTAATATGGCTTTAATGTCCTCAGCCAATTGTAATTCTCTTCGCTGATGATGGTCCGTTGATAATCTATGCACATCTTGACGGTCTTAGATTCACAGCATGTACCGCTAATCATGTAATAGTCATGATTCCCTAACAGACAATGAATATTTCTTTTCCTCATCAGGTCAATGCATTCATTTACCTGACAATAGTAACCAACCATGTCGCCCAAACAAATAATCTCATCAACATGGTTGCCGTCAATATCATCTATGACAGCCTTCAATGCCGGATAGTTGCCATGAATGTCAGAGAGTACAGCAAGTCTATGCATAGAAGAAATCGTCGATAAACCTTACGGCGTGCATTTCCTTTTTCTCTTCCGGCTCCAAATGCCTGCCAAATAAATAAAGCTCTATACATTTTAAGGGCTCATTATACCCCATATAGGTTCGTATAGAACATGCGCTTGATACTCTTGGATTGATCTCCAAAAGGAAAACCTCATCACCATCTTTCCTAAGCTGGAGATTTGTGGGACCAAAAGGTTTCGTTATCTCACAAATTTTGTCCACATAAGCCATCAGCGCCTTATCATAACCAATCGTCATCGACTTGTCTGTTGCGCCTGTCTGAGCCAACTTCCGTCTAAGTATGATGAAATCAGCATAGGTCCCATCTCCTTTCCCGAAAACCGCTATTGTATATTCAGAAGCATCTGTTCCGATGATTCGCTGACATATATTGCCCTTGGGGCATTTATTGTGAAATTTGAACTCTTCTTCCGAAGATATTTGATGGATGCCTTTTGAAGCATACGAAGACCTGGGTTTCAACAGGAAAGGGATGCCTAACTGAGCTACGCATTCTTCATACGGTTCTTCAAACAACGTAGGAATGACATTTATTCCTTTTTCTTTAAAGAATCTGAATGTTTCCAATTTGTCCTTTGAAAGATGAATCAAGAGGTCATTATTCAGCACAACCTTCGTATTCACTTTATCACCCAGTTCATGAAGGCGGTACATATCTTGTTCTATGCCGGGCATAATCAAGTCAATGCTCTCCTTGTCAATGACACCATTGATGTAATCAAGGTATTTTGGAGAATCGGCTCTTTCTGCAACATAGAACTTGTCGCATAGGAATTGACCGTAGGCATCGTCATAGATGTCCATACCAACAATTCTTACGGCATGTTCCTGTTGGCTTCGCAATGACTTGATGATGCCATAGCCAATGATGGCTCCAACTCCTGTTACTAATACATTTATCTGTTTCATAGATAACTTATATCTCATTCAAAAAACTCAAATCAATATGAGGTCTTTGATCATATATAGGTCTTTGGTAAGCCAGCTCTGGGCTTATGATGGATGTTCCTGACACGTTTACTCGTATCAGGACCCGTTTGTTGAACAAGGAGTCATCATTTACTTCATGGAAATCCTGATTAGAAACTTCAATATAATCTAAGTCATAGCATTCTGCTAAAACTTGAAGATCTGGAACTGAAAATCCCCACACGGATCCATTGACCCTGTTTCCCAAAGCCTTCTCCTGATAATCCCTGATTAGACCCAGCGAATTGTTTACAAAGACCACGATCGTTGCCGGAATATTCTCGCGTTTAAGTGTCTCCAACTCCTGGAGATTCATCTGGAAGCCGCCGTCGCCCATATAGGCAATTAAGTGCTTTCTCCCATGTGAGGCATAATAACCACCAATAATTGCAGGCAGAGAATAACCCATGCTACCATGTCCACCTGAAGTTAAGAAAGAAGAGGCACCCTTCATTCGGACGGCTTGAGCGACCCACATCTGGTTTTGCCCGACATCTGTAGAGACGATGACCTCATGTTCCGAAAAGACCTGATGAAGATGTCTGACAAATTCCATCGGATTCACTCCTTCTCTATCATACCGCTCGACGGATGCGTCTTTAATAAGGCGAATACTTTGATGCCATTCTGAGAAGGACTTACCGAACTCATCCAGGGTGGCCTGATATAATTGCTGGATAAAGAGAAGACAATCACATTGTAGTGCGTAATCGGCTTGAACCTCCCTGTTTATTTCATTGGCATCAATATCTACATGCACGATGGTTGCTTCGGGAGCAAAGTCGGCTATTACACCGCCTGTTTGGCGACTGTCAAGCCTCGAGCCTAATACAATAAGCAAATCAGACTTATATACTGCTAAATTTGCTTCCCGATTGCCATACACACCTATAAACCCCACATATTCCGAATCAAATGGCACATTGTTCAGCCCCCTAAGAGAAGCTACATACGGGATTCTGTATTTAGCACAGAACTTCTGGAACTCTGGATTATTCTTGATCCCATGAGCCCCTCCCCCTATGATAAACAAGGGCTTATTTGCCTTTTGTATCAAGTTTGCTATGGTATCTATCTCGTTCCACTCATATCCTAATCTTTCATTTTCATAGCTCTCAAGTTGATCTATGTCTATCTGTGCCGACTGAATGTCGTGAGGAAGCGAGAGGAATGTCGGCCCAGGTCGGCCGGACTTCGCTATAGCAATACACTTTTCTAACTCATACTTTATTGTTGAAGGATCAATGATTTCAACACAATATTTTGTTATTGGCCTTATAATATCTATTATCTTAGTCTCTTGAAAACCATTTTGTCGTGACTTGTTATCCTTCATTTCATGAGTGCTCACCTGGCCTGAAATGAACAAACACGGTAACGAATCATAATATGCACTTGCAATTCCAGTTATCAGATTGGTAGCTCCGGGGCCACTACAAGAAATCGCGACACCTAATTGCTGGGATGTCTCTGCATATCCGCAAGCAGCAAATGAAGAAGCTTGTTCATGGTAGTTCTGAACATACCGTAAGCCCTCATTACAAATAGAATCAATAAGGTGTGAAATGGAACTACCCTGGTATCCGAAAATAGTATCCGTTTCTTTGCTTAATCTCTGTGCTATATAATCAGATATTTTCATATTTGTCCTTAAGCTTATCACTAATCTTAACTGAAAGTGGAGAAATCCATTTTTCGTAGATTAGGATTCTTAATTGGTCTATCATGATTGAAAGAAAAAAAACAGCAACACACGAAACCAACATTACCCCCAAATATTGAACAAGACCCATATGGTCATATATGTATTTAAAGTATTTGTTGTAAAAAGTAATAGAGACCGGGTTTGAGTGTATAAGGAGAATTGCAAAAACCGACTTTGATAATTTATTGACTGTTGGAGAGTAAAACTCTTTTCTTGCAAATAGCCAAAAGAAACAAACTGCAGATAGTATAAGAAAAGGGTTGGTGTATGTAAATATCCTACTCGTCCCTAAATCATCTAAATAAAAGTAATAATCGTGGCCTCGAACACCTGCGATAATCACAATCAGAAAAAGACCGACTAAACCGACAAGATACCCTCCACAGGTGGCTAAAAAACCAATTTTTTTATCTATCCATTCTTTGTTTTGATGAAGTATTCTACCAATCATGTATAATAATATAAATGTTACAAAACTATAACCACTTATATACTCTACAAGAACGCCTCTAAAAAGCCCGAAATAGAATGCAAAGAAAAGCATGCTTCCTACTGTGGTTATTAATGTTTTATTCGAGACTTTTTCAACAAAGGAATTTAAAATTGGCGCGAAAATCATCAGCATCAAATAGTCTGCAACAAACCAAACACTCATGCTGACAAAATAAAAAGAGCTTAGGAAACCAACAAGTGGCTGACAGCCTGTTGTCCAGCATATTATATAATACACACATCGAATACCAACCGAATAGAACAAGCAACAAAACAACAAATTAGTAACAGACTTTATACTAGGGCGAATTGAAAAATAACCCGATATCAGTATAAATACGTTAACTGCCAAGAAAGGAATAACTTCTATAATGCTTCTAATGAAAAATTCTGCCTTAGGTATCTCATCATATACGGGGGCTCCTATAGAAAGGAAATTTGCATGTAGTATTAAAACCAAAAACATGCAAATTAGACGAAGTAGTTCAAAATTTGACTTTCTCATTGCCTTTAATAGGATTCTCCATTATTAATCTTTAAACCAGTTCCACTGATTGCTTTATTCAAATCGGACAGCAAAAACAAAATACCATTGCAAACATCATCAGGTTGTACTATACCCAATGGTTGTCTATATTTTACATTCATGTCGATAGCATCACTTTGCGTTCTCAACTTGGCAACCATTTCGGTATTAGTTATGGAAGGCATAACTGTATTAATCCTTGTTTTTCTAGTCGCCAACTCTTTAGCTGTACTTTTTACGAATAAGTTCATTGCAGACTTGGTAGAACTATATATATACTGTCTATTACCTCCATAGACAGATGTACTGGAAGAAATGCCAACGATACTACTACCTTCATTTGTGTATCTCTCGTCCATAAAATAACGAGAAAATGACATGAAAGAAAACAAGTTGATTTTGTAAGTGACCAAACTAAGATTAAAATCAAAATCAGCAAGTGTCATAAGCGGGCTAATCCCAGCACAATGAACAAGCCCATCGAGTCTGAAGCCTTGCTTTCTCAGCGAATCCATAAATCCAGGAATTTCTTCAATTTCAGTCAAATCCAAGATATGGTATGAAACAGACCGTGGAAACTCTTTCTGTATGAGTTCCATTTGATCGCTATTTTTATCAATTAAGACAAGTCTTCCACCTAGTGCAGCAAGTTTCAGAGACAGTTGCTTTCCTATCCCGGAATTTGCACCTGTTATAAGATATGTTTTATTAGAAAAATCCCACATACTAAACTACAAACTTTGATTTTTTTGATTGATAAATAAAGTAACCACTTCTATCTGCACTTTGCTCAATTTTCCTTAAAACGGAGTCTGTGACCTCTGCCCTAATAATCTCAGGGTATTTATCAGCAGCCTGAATGAAAGGTAATATGTATTTAGTTTCTTCGCAAAGGAAGAATACACCAGCAAACGCATTCTCTGTCATTTTTGGTTCTGTGAAATCGCCAAAGGCAACATCTATGACACCTTTTAGGAAATCATAACCAGTGGATAGGCGTACCAAATCAGAACCTATGAAGTCACCACCCATTCGAGCTCCAATCTCAATCACACGGATATCGCCATCCTTAGTGATCTTCAATTCAGCATGTGAAGCGCCAAATTGTATATGTAGAGCATCCAAAGCGTTGAGGACAATCGTCTTCACTCGGGCTTGAATATCAGCGGGAAGTGAAGATGGCTGGTGGTGTTCAATTTCGACAAAAAAAGGAGCCTCGGTAGTTACTTTATCTGTAATCTGAAGCACATAGTGCTTGCCTTTGAAAGAGATTGATTCAACGCTTATTTCCCATCCATCGACAAATTCTTCTATTACGGCTTTCTTTTGGAATGACTCATTGCAAGCACGCTCAACAGCTTTTTGTAAATCCTCCATCCTCTCTACTTTTTCCACCCCGCGGCTACCTGAGCGGTCGGTGGGTTTAACGATAACCGGAAAGTGGAAGGTATGAATAGTCTCAGGGATGTCCCCCTCCGTTAAGCAAAACTGTGGCGACGGCACTTCGTGTTCTGCAAAGCACTGCCGCATCAGGTATTTGTTGGTTGCATAACCAGAGTACTTATCGGGATTACCAATCAAGCCCATTTTCTCTGCTACATAATTCACCGTCAAAACCGCCACGTCAGAGGCAATGGTCGTAATGCCGTCAATGCCAATCTCACGACAGATCCTTAGCACCTCTTCCTTATCAACCGTGGAAACGGGATAGAACCGGTCACAGACATCTTTGCACACAGCTCCTTCTTCCCATGCAAAGCAAATACTCTCCACGCCCATTTCCCTCGCTTTCTTAACAAGAGGCAGTTGTAAGTAGCTTGCTCCAATGATAGCCAATTTCTTTCTCATGATATCATCTTTTTGCCGCACTTCGATTTGACAAACATGAAAGCGTTAGCCAGATATTCTTTTTCGCGAAAGTTAAACACCCATGTTGCCAGAAGATATAGCACGACACCCAGTGTTCCACCTATTAACAACTTCATCAATGCATTTGAAATAAATGATGTCAAGAAATAAACGCTTAAGCAAATCACGGCAACCGTTAGGATGACATCAGCCAGGGATCTTAAGTGAGCCCTGATTCCGACATCGATTTCTTTCCTGCAAATGAGCACATTCACCAGCGCCTCAAATACAGAACTTGACAAAATGCCCCAACATACTGCAGGAATACTGATTGTAAGTGTGAATATGAGTATTCCAAACGTAACAATCCGCTTAAGGAGTTGTGCTTTGAGCAGTATTCCCGAATGTCCGAGTGCTGCGACAGGATTGCCAGCCTGCAGCTGTATGGGATATAACATGAAGTTCAGGCAAAATATTTGAAGATATGGCACTGCGCCCAGCCATCTAGGTGTCAATAAGATTTCGATCAACGGTTCTGCCAACACCAGCAATAAGCCCATCAATGGAAGTATGATATAATGTGTTAGATGCAGATACTTGAGATACTCTCGTCTTAAAGTATTCAAATCATCTTGTACTTGGGTAAGGACGGGGAAAATAACCCGGTTTAGCGCATCAGAGAGAATTGATGCGGGAAACAGGCTTAAATTGAATCCGCGGTTATAAAATGCCAGATCTGCTGAAGTGTATTTTTTACCGATAACTAAATTGATAACATTGAAATAGATACTGGTCAAGATGTTAGAGAGCATCAATTTTGAGCCAAAGCTAAAGAGCCTTTTAAATGAATGAACTGAGAAACGCAGTTTCGGGATCCATCGGGAGAAATACATCAAGGCGAAGGATAAGACGAATTGGCTTATCAGGCTTTGTAGGACTAGGGCCCATACTTCAAGACCACTATATGCACAGACGATGCCGACAGCGCCACTGATAATGACAGCTATCAGTCCGACTTTTGTCTGAGTCTTGAAATCCAGATGAATGGTCAATCGTGTTTTTTGTACAATTGTCAGACTCGACAATATCAAATTCAGGGAAACAACCCTTGTGATAGATGTTAACTGGGGCTCATTATAGAACTCCGCGATGACAGGCGCCGCGGTGAAAAGCAGTAAGTATAGACATACTGCGACCCCCAGATTGACAAGGAATACTGTGCCGTAATCGGTTTCGTCTCTGTCCTTTTTCTGAATCAGTGCGTTAGCAAAACCGCCGTCAATAAGCAATTGTGAGAAGGACAAGAAAACCTGCACCATTACAATCAGCCCATACGCACTTGGCGATACAATACGGGCGATGATAATGTTCAGCAGAAAGCTAATTCCTTGAACCGAAAACCGCTCAATAGAACTCCAGGCAAAGCCGCGAAAGATTTGTGACATTTAAAATATACTTCCCGTTAAAGATATTTTACCGAATCCATTGCGGCTCCAATAGTTTTTCCACAAACCTTCGGAGGATGTGGTGGACTTCATCGACGGTGAGATGAGCCTCGCGGGCTCGTGCATCGAGCACGCGGAGGTAGGAGATAATGGAAGTGGTTGTATTGCCCGATTAGACATCCATGATGGTGTGCGTGCCGAGATGGTAGTCGCGCGCTAATTGTTGGTCGCTGAGGCTACTGTACCTTGCCAGCGATTTGATGGCGTCGCCGAGTCCCTGAAGGGCTGCATCGGCGTGAAAACCGCTAAATGTCTGATTGGTCATATAAATTTTTGTTGTATCATTGCCGGATGCGGCAATGGGTAGTTATTGAATGTGAAAGTTGGAGGGCGGGCGGTTGCTATTTTGAACAAAAAACACTATCTTCGCAGCCAATAATAAGTTATCGTTAAGGTTATCGTTAAAACAATAAACTCAACATGGAAGTATCATTATTTCAGAATTTCACCACGAAGCGCCCGCTAAGCAGCACTCTGGAGGCTGTGGCAGCGATGATCAAGGCTGACGAGCACATCCGGGCACTCACGGAGTCGTATCGTGTAACGAAGAATAAAGATGTGAAAGCATCGAGCCCTCTATTCGGTGTTGCTGCGCGGTTTGAAGGCGGGAAGACCAAGGGCGACATCACGAGGCTGACGGGGCTATCGTTGGTGGATGTGGATGGGCCTCACCTCCTACCCCCCTCTCCAAAGGGCGAGGGGGAAGCCAGCGGCGGTTGGAGTCTGTTGGCGGAGCTCTGGGAGAAGGCTGTGGCGGATCCGCACACGCTGCTGTGTTATAGGACAATCAGCGGGCAAGGGCTGCGGGTGATATTCCGTTATGAGCTGGATGGCTCGTTTCCGCTGGAACAGCAGATGCAGTGGTATCCGAAAGCGTTCGCGGCGGGCAATGCGTACTATGCGGAACTGCTGGGCGTGGACACGGATTTGCAGTGCAAGAATGTGGGTCGGCTCAGTGGGCTGGCGCACGACCCGGAGGTCTATCTGAACCTGGATGCCGTGCCATTCTCGGCAGAGGAGATTGAAGAGGTCGCTCGTGAAACATTGAAGCAACAGAGAGCCACAAAACGGCAATCCCGCGAGCGGGCCAGACTGGAGCGTACATACGAGCACAAGGTGCGACCCGAGGTGGAGGCCGACGGCGCGGTTTATGCGCCCGGACATCATAATGACTACGTGATGCGCGTAGGCTACAAGCTCTGCCACATGCGCTTCAGCGAAGAAACGGCGGTGGCGTGGGCCTTGGAGAAGTTTCCTGATTACGCCGAGACCGAGGCGGTCATCAGGGCGTGTTATAAGACCCACCCCCAACCCCTCCCGTGGAGGGAGGGGAGTACTGGCAGCACGAGAGTAGAACAGATTGCGGCGTTCCTCAAAGGGAAAGGGTTACGATGGGATGCTTTGTCCCGAAAAATACAGATTGGCAGCGAGGGGTGGACGGAGTTGACGGAACGCGGGATGAATGACCTCTTCATCGAGTGTTGCCAGGCCTTGTGCACGAATCTTAATTTTCAGGATTTTAGGCATGTACTCAACTCTGGCGTGGTGCCGGAGGTGAACCCGCTACGCGAGTATATCTTGAGTCTGCCGGAATGGGATGGCAAGGACTATATCGCAGAGGTCGCGAACATGGTGAAGACCGAGGGAACCTTATGGGAGAACTGTTTCAGGAAATGGTTCTGTGCGATGGTGGCTGCGTGGATGGACGACCGCGTGGTCAATCATCAGGTGCTGGTGCTCATCGGTATGCAGGGCATCTTCAAGACGACGTGGTTGGATGCACTCATGCCGCCGGAACTGGCGCAATACCGCTGCCGCCAAAGTGGAGCACGGGCCTTGGACAAGGACGAGCAACTGCGGGCCACGGAATTCGGACTCATTAACATGGACGAGATAGACCGCATGTCGGAGCAGGAGCTGAATGCGCTGAAGTCGCTCATCACGGCCTCGGATATCAATGTGCGCGCGGCGTATGCACAATCGAAAGAACGGCGCCTGCGAGTGGCATCGTATGTAGCCTCTGGTAACAAGGAGCAGTTCCTGACGGACACGACGGGCAACCGCCGTTGGCTGCCATTTCATGTCGAGGCTATTGATTCTCCCTTCGAGCACCCCTTGCCTTACGCAGGGATGTATGCGCAGGCATGGGCGCTGGTGCGGCAGGGTTTCAGCTACTGGTTCTCGTTGGATGACATCCAGACCGTAGCCAATCATGTGGATGCGTTCACCGTGGAGAGCAACGAGGAACAGCTGCTACCCGTCTATTTCGCGCCGTGTCAGCCTGGCACCAATGGAGCCATGCTGTTAACCGTTGCTGAAATCAGTGCCAAGCTGACCATGTATGGCAACATCCGCAAGCCGTTAGATGTGAGACAACTGGGAGCGTTGTTGAAAAAGATGGGATTTGTTCAATTGAGACTTCCCAAACATGGGTCAAGGGGCTACATCGTTCTGGAAAACAGCGCCGAAAGCATCAATGCCAAACGACGGCTGTCTGCCATGGGCGTCCAACAGTAACAAGTAGTATAGAAGACCGAACGGACCGATAGGACCGATGCCTCTCTTAGACTAATTATTATCTATCATGAAAAACGCGAGACGAGTTTTAAGAGTTCCTGCGTGCGCGTATGGGGTTTGAATGATCAATCGGTCCTATCGGTCCAATGAGAATGGTCATTATGGCTCCCCGAGGTAGTCGAGGATGAGGCGTACCTGATAGGAGGTGAAGAGCTTCTGCATCTTGCGATAGCCGGAGCGGAGAAGCAGGTCGGTGAGTTCGGGGTTGTGGTGAATCCACATCATCAGGCGGTTGACGGCAGCCTGTGGAGTGAGGGTAGGGGCGTATGCCATAGCGAGCTCCGACTTGCTCATGGAGCGCACACGGATTTCCTTGATTTCTTCTTTCATAATCAATGTCTTTGTAATGTTTAATCAGTTGCAAAGATATTGATTTTCTCTGAATTAAGCAAATGTTTTTGTTGGTTTATCTCACCGAATCACACGGAATCGTGCCGGTTCGGTAACGTGGGTGTGTATGACCATCATCTACCTTCTCATGCGCCGTATCTTTGCATCGTTATTCGGAAGTCCTAAGGCTTTGGGCGATAACCCTTAAAGGTTTCGACCGAAAGTGTTAAGGGTTTTAGACTAAGACAGAATGTCAATGGCCAACGACATCAGTGATCATTAACTATTAACTATTAACTTTTAACTAATGAAGAAGATTCAGTACAGTGTGGCTTTGATGTCCAATCCCATGCGTCCCGAGGATGGCAAGAAAGCGTATGCCAACCTCCAACTGACGGGTCTTGTCAGTATCAATGAGCTGGCGGGACATATCACGGAACACAACTCGGTATTCTCCAAGGGTACTGTGGTGGGTGTCCTCACGGAACTCAGCGAGTGTATGCGCGAGCTGATTCTGCAGGGCTATAAGGTTCTGTTGGGGGACATCGGCACCTTCGCGCCTGCCATCACCTCCGAGGGTGCCGAGTCCAAGGAGAAGTTCTCCTCGCAGAACATCAAGACGATGGGCATCAACTTCAACCCCGGTGCCGCTTTTGACAACCTGCGCCGCGATGCAGAGTTCGAGAAGACCACTACCCGTAAGGCTCAGGCTGCAGCCCTCAAGGCTGAGAATGCCGGTCAGACCACGGCCGACTGGACGCCCGAGGATGACGAGGAAGGCGAAGGCGACTAAACACTGCAGTTAAAGCTGTTTCGCAGCGGTGAGGGGTGAAAGCCGCTTTGCGGCGGTGAATAGCCCCACACCTTTTTATTTTGTTTACTAGACTCCATCGCCCCCAGTAGCACTGAGTCCTCCCCCTCGGGGGAGTTAGAGGGGGGCCTCTATTATGACAGAAAGTACTAAACGAACCCTCAAGCGCGTGTTCGACATCGTCGTCACTGTGCTCACTGCACTCATCACCTCGCTGACAGCTGGCAGCTGCGGGCTGTGAGTTAACTATTAACTCTTAACTCTTAACTGATTCCCTCATGCGAACCATTACATTAATCGTGCTGCATTGCAGCGCCACACGCACAACGCAGAAGTACAGCTTCCGTCAGTGCCGTGAAGACCACCTCCGGAAGGGGTGGCGGGACATCGGGTACCATTATTATATTACGCGCGATGGGCAAGTGCATGAAGGGCGTCCGCTCTGGATGGTCGGGGCCCACTGCAAAGGGCACAACCAGCACTCCATCGGCATCTGCTATGAGGGCGGTCTGAATGCTGCCGGCTATGCTTGCGACACGCGCACGAAGGCACAGCGCGAGAGCATGTATGCCTTGCTCTGTCGTCTTCACAATCAATTCTCCTCAGCCATCATCATGGGGCATCGCGACCTCTCGCCAGATGTGGACGGCAACGGCCATATCGACCCGGAAGAATGGGTGAAACAATGTCCCTGCTTTGATGCGCTCGTGGATTACTTTGATCTCGAACCCGACGGGCTGCTACGTGATGAGTGAAGAATGGCTATTTCTTCCAAAACTCATACCTGCGGAGGCGCTTATAGCGCTTCCGCTTTTGTTGTTCCTCAGGGTCGGTATAACCGTAGCCATACCCGTAACCATATCCGTAGCCGTAACCATACCCATACCCATAGCCATAACCATAGCCATAGAGGGGCTTGAGACTGGAGCCGTTAAGAACAATGGCCATGTTGGTGAGCGTATTGTCCTGGTAGAGGCGTTCTACCTCGGGCAGCTGACGGCGGTCGATGTTGCCGGCACGGATGATGAAGAGCGTGAGGTCGGCCACGCGGTTGATGATCTTGGTGTCGGCGATACCTCCGATGGGCACGCTGTCGATGAGGACATAATCGTAGTCGGCAGCCACTTCAGCCAGTAAGGCCTCCAGACGCGGCCGCATGAGTAGTTCCGACGGATTGGGCGCGAGGTGTCCGGCAGGGATGAAGTCGGGGAGCACACCCTCGCCCTTCACCAGAATGTCGGCAACCGTGAGCTTGCCAGCCAGATAGTCTGAGGCACCTGCGTGGTTGCGTATGCCGCGCAGGATGGTCAGCGAGCGTTTGCGTATGTCGAGGTCGATGACCAGCACACGCTTGTCAGCCATCGCAAGGCTCTTAGCCAGGTTGGCGGTGATGAACGTCTTGCCGGAATGTTCATGGAAGGAGGTGAGCGTGATGACCTGTGCGCCCTCTTTCTCCTTGCCCATGAAGGCGATGTTGGTACGCAGCACGCGGATGGCCTCCGTGATGATGCGGTGGGAGCCGCCCTCACCCTTGCCCGATGTGAAGGCGCTCTTGATATCTACTTCCTTGTCAAAGGGCACCTCGCCGAGGAACGGCACGGAGAGCACGCCCTCGAGGTCGCGGTGCGTCCGCACCTTGGTGTCGAGGAATATGCGTGCGAGCAGGATGAGCGAGGGAATCAGAAGTCCGGCCAGCAGCCCGAGGAACATGATCTTTGAGCGGCTGGGACTGATGGGTATCTCGTCGCCGTCGGAGCTGTCGATGATACGTGCATTGTCAGCCACCATGGCCTGGGAGATGGCGTTCTCCTCGCGTTTGTTGAGCAGGAAGGTGTAAAGGACATCCTTGATCTTCTGTTGCCGCTCGATGCTGATGACCTCGCTCTCCTTCTTGGGGATGTCAGCCATCTTGTTCTCTGCCAGACGTCCACGGAAGGTGATGTTCTGGCGCTGTGTGCGCAGGTTGCGGATGTGGCTGTTGAGCAAGTCGGTGAGGATGCTGCGCTGGGTCTTCAAGTTCTCACGCAGTTCCACAACGATGGGGTTCCTCTGGCTCTCGTCGCCGCCGAGGCGGTTGTACTCTTGCTGCAGGGCGTTGATCTTCTGTATCTGGCCCTCGATGCCGCTCTTCTCCAAACCTATGTTGGCGGGAATGAGATCGTTGGCATTGTCGGGATTGGTGAGGTAGTCCTTGATGGCTTCTGCCATACGCAACTCCACCTCGTTGTCAATCTGCGCGTTCTCAGCGGAGTAGGACTCTTCGACGTAGCGCTGCGTGGTGAGTGAAGGGTCAACATATTTGTTGCTGCGCTTGAAAGTCGCTAACTCTGAAGCCACGCTGCCCAGTTCTTCAGCAATGACGCTGATGCGCTCGTTGATGAAGTCGGCCGTCTTAACAGCTATCTCCTGCTTGCTGGCGCGGGCGTCGGCATTATAGACGTTGATGAGGCCCCGGAGCACAGCTTGGGCACGCTGGTAGGACTGGTCCTGCAGCGCCATGGTGAGGATGGAAGCTGACTCGTCGTCCTGCTCGATGCTGATGGCATTGTGATAGAAGCGCACAATGCTCTCGACGGGAAAGCGTGTGACGTGGGTCTCAAGGTCGATCCAGGAGTTGTCGAACTTCGGCGTGAGGGTGATACGCAGTTTCCCGGCAGGTGTATTCACAACTTGACCGAAGGGAACATCCACCTCGGGTGAGCCTTCGTAGAACTCTGAGAGCACGACGTGCTTTTTGTCCTTGATGTGCATCGTGAACTGTGCTCCCTGCACGCAGGCGCTGTCAAGGAACTCAATGCTGACAGGCTCGCGGCCATACATATCGCCCTGATAGAGCTGGATGCGGATGGTGTAGAGCATATCGGCATGGGTGTTGTGCACCATCTTCTCCAGCAGCTCCTTGGAACGCAGCATGTGCATCTCGTTGGAGATGTTCACGGCGTTGATGACGCTACTGTACTTGCCGAGTCCCACGACGCCGTCGCCGTTTGAGGGCTCATTGATGAGTACGTCGATAGAACTAAAATAGGTGCGCTGCGTGTGGATGTATTTGTTGTAGGCCAGCGCGAGGCACACGGCCACCGACAGAACGTACCATTTCCAATTTGTGAGCAGGTAGTGCAGGATGTCCATCACATTGAAGGACTGCTCATTGCGTTGCTCTGTTTGTTGATTTCTTGTTTCCACAAACTCTTAACTCTTAACTATTAACTTTTAACTCTTAACTATTTCGTCATATACGTAATGCTATATGCGATAGAGGCAAGGGTAGCCAGGATGGAAATCCAAAAGGCGGCCTGATTGGTTCCATCCGGTTTCCTTTTCCTGGGTTCGGCATAGACGATGTCGTTCTGGTGCAGATAGAAGGCCGGGGAGTTGAAGATTCCGGTGTCGGTCATGTCGAGGTCGTACTCGATGCGTTGTCCGTCCTCTTCGCGTATCACGCGTACCCTCTGGCATTGGGCATGGCTTGAAAGGTCCCCCAGCTGTGCCACAGCCTGCAGGATGTTGATTTGTCCTTCGGGCACCAGCAGCTTGGCGGGAGTGAGGGCTCCGAGTGCATAGATGGTGAAGTTGGTAATCCGTGTCTCTACAACGGCATCGGGCATGTGGTTGCCCTCCAGGATGAGGCCTTTGATGTGCTCGTTGGCCATCGGCATGGTGAGGTCACCGACATACACACGTCCCAATACCGGGAAGTTGATATAGCCCTTTTCATCGACGAGATAGCCGTCTGGAGCATATGGGTCCGAGGCGGTGGTCTTGCCTTCGTTGGTCACGTGGTAGGACACATTGTTGAAGGGTAGTGCCAGTTCCTGCTTGGAGCAGCTGACGTGTATGCTGAGGCGGTCACCTGGCTTGATGCGGGTCTGGTACTTGGGAGGGATGGTCAGCGCCGTATCTACGGGCATATCCTCCAGATAGATGAACTTCTTTGTCTTGCAAGAGTCCAGCATCAAGATAGTCATGACGAGCAGAAAGCCGATGGCTGCCTTGCGCAGTTGGGGATTGTGATTCATGATGGGATGATCGTATTCTTTATATGGTTTTTATTCTAATGCTTTTGTCCCACAGTTAGGGAGAAGAAGAGGCTGAGGGTTTCTTGGGGCGCGTAGCGGAGGGCGAAGGGCGCATGGCTGCAGTAGCAACGCAGCGTGTGGAGGCGGTTGCGTCCCTGCGTGTGGGCTTGTTGCCATTGGGGCGTGTGCTGCCCGAAGTTACCTCCGCTAAATGTCAGGTGTAGGAGGTGGTCGCAGTCGGCATCTGATGCTGACGGGCCGCAGGTGAGTAGCGATGTGTCCAAACCGAGGTGCCGGCGCAGGAAGTGTTCCAGCAGACGTGACCAGCGCAGCAGACCGGTCTCTCGGAGGGCTTCGGTGAGGAGGCGGGGCTCTAAGTGCTCGTGCAGTTGGTGGCAGGCACGCGCCATGTCGCAGAACTGTCTGAGGCCGATGCCCACGGATGCTGTATGCTTGAGGATATGTGAGGCGTGGATGAGGAAGGTGGCTGTGGCGCCGGGAGTCGGCACGTAGGTGGGCGTGAGCCCAGAGCTGACGACGGGGAGGGAGGCTAATCCCTCACGGGCGATAATCTGTGAGAACGCCTTCTGATGGCTGGGCCAGAGGAGGTCTGCAAGGCGTGGATGCAACTCGACTTCGATGTTGTCGTAGCTGAAGCTGAGGCTGCCGTCGGCGTCTTGTTGGGGGTGGAAGCCTTGCTGCCTGAGGTAAGCAGGGAGGGTGTTCAGGTCTGCGGGTGGCAGATACCAGTCGATGTCGCCGTTGACGCGCAGTTGCGGGTTGGGGTAGCAATGGCCCGAGGAAAGCCCCTTGAGGAGCATAGGCTCGGTGCCTGCCTGGCGGAGCAGGTTGTAGGTGGCAACGACGGCACGCTGCGTGGTGTTGTGGAAAGCGATGATGTTAGCGACATCGGACGTCCATTGCAAGGTGATAGCCGTTGGCGGAACGAAGTCGTCGGGCAGGCGTTGCATGGCGTCATAGACCACACCCTGCACGGTCTGACGGCGACTCTCGTCGAATACCTCCTGCCATTCTGCGGCTGGGAGCGGGAAGCAGCCTGTCGCGGGTGCCGTACCCCAGAGGCCGGCGCGCAGCAACTCTAAAAAAGCCTGCTGGCTGTGTGTCATGCAATCAGTCCGTCCTCGTCCCATGTCTGGAGTAGCTGGCGTACATCGGTCAGTGCCTGCTCAGGGCTCACGTCGTAGGTCGCGGCAAGTTGTCCGGCCATCTCTTCGGGTGTGAAGTCGCGATTGGAAAACTGTTCCCATAGATAGGCCGCCGCTTCGTTCATGGCGTAGAGGTCTGTCAGGTTGATGGCTCCACCGTCGGGGTCGATGATGAAGTGATCCTTACCTACGTTGAGGTGCTGGAGATTGGCTTTCAGTCGCATCAGAATTTCTTGCCTGTGATGATGGCTGTTGCGGTGAGCCCGATGATCTTGATGTCGAGCCATAAAGACTGCTCCTCGAGGTAGGCGAGGTCCATGTCCAGGCGGGTGATCATCTTGTCGATGGTGTCGGTGTAGCCGTTATAAAGTGTGGCCGGTGAGAAGATGCCGGGGCGCAGGGCATAGAGCCGCACGTAGTCGGGGCGGCGCTGCAGAATCTGGTCGATGTAGTATTTGCGTTCGGGGCGCGGCCCCACGAAGGACATCTCGCCGCGGAGGATGTTCCACAGCTGAGGGAACTCGTCGAGGTGATGGGCACGCAGAAAGCGTCCGATGCGTGTCAGTCGAGGGTCGTCGTTGGTGTAGAGCATGGGCTGGCCGTCCATCTCGGCATTGGTCATCATGGAGCGAAACTTGAAGAGCATGAAGGGCTTGCCATGATAGCCGATGCGCTCCTGACGATAGATGACTTCGTCACCGCCACCCAATCGTATGCTCAGGAAGATGATCAGTATGGGGATGGCAAAGATGATGATTGAAAGAATAGCTAAAACGATGTCGAATATCCTTTTCATGAATGGTTGAATAATTGTTGAGGGTATCTGGGAATCACTTCCTCATCAGCTCTTGGTAGAGTTGTTGGCAGGCGCTAATCATGTCCTCCATGCGGAACAGCTGTTCGTAGCGCTGGCGGGCTTGCATGGAATAATGGTGATGCAGTTCCTCGTCGTTGCAAATCTGTAAGATGGCATTGGCCAGAGCCTTGGCGTCGCAGGTGGGCACGGTGATGCCGGAAACCCCGTTCTTGTTCACCCAAGGTACTCCGGAGCCAGGGATGTCTGTGGATACGACCGGCAGGCCGTGCTGCATCGCCTTGGCCTGCACGATGGCAAAGGCCTCGCGCTTGTCGATGGACGGCAGGGCGAAGACGTCGCTCGCGTCGAAGTAGGCTCCCAGCTGCTCGTCGGGGAGGAATCCCAGCAGCTTCACCTTGTCCTGCAACCCGCTGCTCTCAATGAGTGATTGCAGGTGGTTGTGCTGATTGCCGGTGCCGCCGATGAGTACCACATAGTCATCTGGCAGAAAACCTGCTGCTTCGATGAGGTATTCGTAGCCCTTGTAGAGCACCAGGCGCCCGAGGGAGAACACGATATGCTTGCCGGCATATTGTTCTTTAATATGGTGTGTCAGTTCAGCGTCGGAAGCTGTCTCGTAAATGCCGATGGGGATGCAACGGCATTTCTGCTGTACCTCGGTCAGGGCGTCGGACTGCTCCAGATAGACGGGCGACGTGCCTATGATGACATCGGCACGGCGGATGAGCCAGCTCTGGAGGGAGCGGTAGAACTTCAGCAGCTTGTTCTGGCTGATGATGTCGCAGTGCCAGTGCAGCACGACAAGCCCCTTGAAGCCTGACGCATAGATGGACAGGGCGGCCATCGGGTCGGGATGGTGGACGTGGATGACATCATAGCGATTGCAGATCTGTGCCAACGTCGCCACCATCGTGGGGGCTATCATTGTCGCCTTGGCCTCTAAGATGGTGCGGCAGACATAGATGTGACAGTGTTCGTTGAGTTGGATGTCCTCGGTGTGGCCATCCTTGCTGGCAAACATGGCATCACAGTTGATACCACGCTGCGACAAGCCTTCGGCCAAGGCGTACATGACTTTTTCTACGCCGCCTTTGAGGGGATAGAATTTACCAAGTTGAAGGATTCGCATGATGATATACCTTAATGAAGGAGTTGGTGTATGAGTTCGGTCCAGTCTTTGACGTGCGGGGGTTGAGGGTGGCAGACTGGAATCGGATGCAGGAATGATGTGTCCTTTTGAAGGATTGAACGCATTTGCGCCATCAGAGTCTCCGGCGAATCGGGATTGAAGAAAGCGGTGAGCGTACTACCGCCGGCTGTCTCGTGGGCGTAGGGGCGGTCGGCCAGGAGCATCGGGCGTCCGCTTTGTGCAAACTCGCTGATGGGCAGTCCCCATGTCTCCACCTGTGAGGGGAATACAAGACACGAGGCCTTGGCATACAGTGCGTCGAGCTCTTCCTTGGGCAGGAAACCGCAGAAGTGGATGGACTTGACGTGCCCCCATCGGCGGTGTAGCCATCGGCTGTAGCGGTTGAAGTCGGGTGAGGTGGTCAGCAGCACCTCGAAGCGGCCCTCGCCGACTTCCTCTTCCAACAGACGTGCCGCCTCGCAGAGACACTCGAAATTCTTGTGCACATCGGGGAAAGCGGGGTAGAGGAAGGTGAAAGTAGCAGAATCTACAGACTCTCCCCCCGCCCTCCCTATCAGGGAGGGAGCGGTTACTTTCAAGGACTGCAAAGCGGACGCCTTCTCAGAACATTCCTTCAAGGACTGCAAAGCGGACACTTTCTCAGAACATTCTGCTCCCTCCCTAACAGGGAGGGCGGGGGGAGAGTCTTTTGGTGGAAACACCACAATCTTGTTCCTCTCCAGTTTGAACATCTGCTGGAATGCGTTGCGGAACCACTGCGACTGCACGATGACGAAGGCGTTGCGGTGCAGGTTGATGCGGTAGAAGAGCTTGGTGAAGAGGGCAAAGCAGACGATGCGGTAGTTCTGCCACAGGTGGTGCCAATGCCAGTGGAAGAAGGGGTACGAGTTGTGGCAATAGACGGCCCGACGTCGTGCTGTCACGCGTGGCGTGGTGTCGTGCAGCGACAGCCACAGGTCGATGTCGCCCAGGCGACGGGAAATACCATGCATGGTGACGTATTCGCACCAGAGGCGGTGCACCCACGAACGTACCGACCATGGCAACTCGATATACTCGATGCCGGGGTAGGCGCAGAGCTGGCGGTTGTGCACCAAGGCCACCACACGTACATCGCCATGTTGAGCCGCTTCCGACAGCTCCCGTAGGCAGTCCCGCAGGATGGACAGCGTGCCGCCCTTGCGCAGGTTCACTGCTGAGACAACGAGTAGTTGACGATTCTTCATTACCTCTTGCCACTTGCTCATGATGTGTTCCTCGGAAAAGTGCTCGGAGGCTTGGAGGGCCGCCTGACCCATGCGCTGACGTAAGGCCGGATCGTTCATCAAGGTGGTCAGACGCTCTGCGAACAGCGCTTCATCCTCTCCCTCAATGAGGAAGCCGTTGACGCCGTCTTTGATGACGTCGCGCGGCCCGCAGGGACAGGCAAAGGACACGATAGGCAGTCCGTAGGTCTGCGCTTCGATGAGCACCATGGGCAATCCTTCATAGCGGGACGTCAGCACGAAGATGGACGAACCATGATAGAGCGACAGTATGTCGGATGTCGGAGGAACGAGGTGAACGCTTTCCGTAAGTCTCAAACGCTCTATCTGCTGCTGCAATTCATCGCGCAAAGGCCCATCTCCCACGATGTCCAATTGCCAACCTTGAACGCTTGAACCCTTGAACGCTTGAACCCTCTTCCAAATTCTGATGAGTCGGTCGAAGCCTTTCTGGTAGTCGTAGCGTCCGATAGCCAAGACCCGTCTGGAATGGTCGCTACTCCCCTCGCTTACAGGGCGGGGTTGGGGGGCGGGGCCGCTATTCGGTATGACGACCATGTTCGGCAGGTTGCCCCACAGCGCGGCATCCTCATGAGTGAGCACCGCGAAGCGGTCGTACTTGCGCACCAGCTTCTCCTCCTGACGGGTGCGCCAACGGTCGGCCAGCGCCCAGAGACCTCGGCGCCCGTACTGCAACTTCTTGTTCTTGGAGAAATGTATCTCCAGCACCTTGCGGCTGCCATCGTGTATCTTGTGGACAAACGAGACATCGTTGTTGAACATACAGACCACCACGTCGGCCTTCAGCCGCATCAGCAACGCTTCTAACCTCCTCCGGTGTTGCCATTGCCTCACGGGGTAGTGTACCAGCTTACTCAGCAGCCGACCGTTGTCGGCATCGTAGTTGATGTCCAGGTCGTAGGTCGTGATGTGTTCGTCCAACGGGAAATATGAAGCCCGCCCACGCTGGTCGGTGGTCACGATGCTCACATCATAACCATGGCTCACGAGCCAGTTGGCCTTGTTGGCCAGCACCCGCTCCATGCCACCGGAATTACACGTGGCGGCTATCAGGTAAACGATACGCATAGTCCTCGTTATCTATGCACAGGAAGGGGGCAAGACATAGAAATATGTCGGTGGACACTTTCGCCCAGACGCTGAAATGCAAGAGCAGCAGCAGCAGAAAAAGCCCTTTCCTCCGTGGAAGTCTATCCATACAGATACGCCCTACCTCGATGAAGTAGAACGAGAAAGCCACTAATCCCACAATACCGAAGTAGTAGATGAAGCGCAGGTAGCCCACGTCCGTGTTCTTGTAGTAGCCTTCCGTAATCTCTCCAGTATAGTGTGGGTCGTTGCCGTGCGGATTGTCAAAATAACCGTCGCCGATGATCCAGGTCTTGGCATTGTCCGGCCAGACATACATTTTCTTCAGGGTCTCGTTGGAATCGTAGCTGAACGTCCCCTTCTCGAAGTATTTGAAAAAACCCTCGAAGCCAAAGCGCAAGTTCTTGCGGATTTGAGGATTGGTGTTGTAAGAGTAAACGGCTAATGGAATAGCCACAACCAAGACTCCGGCAAACCATTTCCACAGGCGTAGATAGTTATGCTCAATATTTGTCGTCTGACGGACTGTGACAATGCCGAGATAAGCGAAGCCGATGATGATGCCGAGCAGGGTGGTGCGGGCTATCATATTGCCTGCAATGGAGATGAAGACGAACGACAACACGTAGAGAAGATACTCATGCCTGCGTTTTTTCAGATCAGAGCTTGCTAACAGGAATAGTATCATAATCAGCACGGCCGCGAAGCGTGAACCGGCCACGTCGAGCTCAGCACCTATACCATATAACCTGTGAACATTGCCCTTGAAGATCAAATCTTCCTGACGAGCAATTGTGTTGATGAACAGCTTCAGCGGCTTGTTCAGGTCCATGGCCAAAGCCAAGAAGCACTGGAAGACACAAACAGTTGTAAGATAGTTGATCACATGCACCCACGTGATACGCCCATGCACCCACTTGATAGCCTGACACGCCGTGTAGGCCGCTCCCCACCACACCCAACACGAGGTGATATAGGTGGCGTAGGCATAGTCCTCTGTACTGTTGTACGTGACCGAGAAGATGCCGCAGAACGACACCAAGCCTGCAAGGATGGTAATGTACAGGAAACTCTTGTCTGCCTTCAGCTCTTGCTTCTGAATGAGCTTCCACATCAATAGCACCAGCGCTGCCGCCGCCATCAGCTTCTTCGTGTTCATCCCTTCAGGAAGGGCCCTGAACTCGAACGGGAAGAAGAACATACTGGTGAGCACGACACAAAGTATGATGCCGATGCCTTTGAAAAACTTCATCCTTGTAAGCGCTGCAAGAGGTGGTAATGTAGCCGCAGGGGCATATAGAAATGAGAACGTGCACAATGCTCCAACAGGCGTGCCCTGCGTGACACCCGATGGGAGGCTATATAGCGGTTCGCCTCAGGGAACCATTGCTGCCAACGCTCGTAGTCCTCACGCCGGTCGCTGATGAGGAAGGGGTATTTGACATTCAGCTTGAAGCAAGCCATGTCCTCCTCGGGAACGATTCCTGTCAGGGCATCTATAACGCGCTGGGCATTGAAGCGCAAATCATCATACTGAATGGAGGTCATGCCACTATGGGAAGCCGTAAACGCATTTTCGTTCTGCCGCATGTAGTGATAAGTTCCCTTCGGCAGATATGCCACATGCCGGGCTTTGGCAAACAGCAGAATCATCGTCATGTCCTCGCCCATGCCGTGGCCGGAGGGGAAGGTTTCGTTAATCTTCCCGTTATCGTTATCGTTATAAAGCTTCCGCTTGACCAACTTGTTCCAGACGTTGTACTTCATGGTGCCATGCAGCAATCCGCGCAACACCTCTTCGGGTGTGTTGTAAGCCGGACAACGCATGAGGCGTTCCTTCTCGGGGTAAGTGAGGTACCAATCTGTATAGACGATGTCAGCATCGGCCTTGATGGCAGCCTCATACATTGAGGCTAAGGCATCGTGTTCCAGATAGTCATCGCTGTCACAATGGAATACATATTCTCCAGTGGCAGCCGTAAGACCCGTGTTGCGGGCTGCGGGAAGACCCTTGTTCTGTTCGTGATGAAGAATCCTAACTTGTCCTTGCCGCTCGGGATATTCCTTCAATACCCGCTCCAGCACCCCCATGCTCCCATCGGGTGAGGCGTCATCGATGAAGATGAACTCCACCTCCTCCAGCGTCTGCTCCATCAACGAACGGGCACACCGCTCAATGTAGGCTTCAACACGAAAGACAGGGATGATGACAGAGACCCAGACTCTCCCCCCGCCCTCCCTGCCGGGGAGGGAGCTGAATGCATCAGATGGGGTGAAGAGTTCGGTTTTCATAGGCAATTGCACCCTCCCTATGGGAAGGGCATGGAGAGAGTCCGTGTCAGAATCCTCTCTTGGTGAAGTGCCACGTGCCGCCAATCATCAAGTTCGTGATACCATCCATGTCACGGCCCTGACGGAAGCAGTTGAAGTCGTCGTTGAACTTCTTCACGCGCAGGTCGATGTTGATATCGAAGTGCTCAGACACACGGAACGTGTTCATAAGACCCACGTGCCAGCTCGTTGCATAGTTGAACCAATCCTGGTTGTGCCACTCCGGGCTTCCATGGTCCCACGTAGCGATGCAGCCAACGCCGGCATAGCCGATGAGGTTCCAGAAGCGACGGTTATAGGGCTTCCACATGAAACTGGAGAAGTTGATCATCACGTCGGCATAGAAATCCCATGCCTTGTAGTCCATGCGGTAGAGCCAAGGGGCTTTGGAGTATGGCTCGTCGGGCGAAGCTCCGTGGACAAACTCTCCATATTTGGATGCCAGTGGATTCGGGTAGTCGGCATTGGCGTTGTAGTAGTTGTGCAACACGTCCAGCGTCACGCCGGCACGCAAGCCAATCAACGGGTAGAGCCATTTGCCGATGCTCAGGTCGAAGGCGGGGTAGATACGATCCCCCCACTCGGCATCGATGTTGTGGTCGCCCTGGAAGATGGAGGGGCCGCCGGTGAGGATGACGAACCAGTTGTGCCAGAGATGTTCCTTGCTCGTATGCAATGTGCGCTCGGGCTTGGGCTCAGAAACCATATAGACGGTGTCGGAATGGATGACATAAAGGGTGTCGGTCCTGCTCTGGATGACGGGGCGGGCCTCTGCCGTCGCAGGAATAGGCTCATAGCCGTAGCCCTCGACGATGACGCAACGGTTACGTACGTTCTCCGCGAAGGGCTGGATGCGGTCGCCCTTCCAGTCCACGGCGATGCGATTGGGATCCACGCCGAAGCGCTGCACCAGGTCGCGGCGGAAGTTCTCGGCACGGCCCTTGGCGTAGTATTCATTCAGTGTCGGGTTACCCGTCTCACGGTCGGCATAGCCGATGACGGTGATGGCTACGTCCTCATGTGTCTTCATGAAATCTGCGACCTCTGCCGCAATGTGGCTGGCCTGGCTGCTCTCCATGATGCGGATGTCAAAGAAAGCTTCCTTGCGCAGCTCTACGCGGCGGCGTCCATCTGTGGTGGTTTGTGCCATGAGGGTTGCTGGTAACAGGCAAAGGGCGGCAATCACCAGCCAACCGCTAACAATTGTTCTCATAAAAATGTTCTTTAACTTGTTAATTATCATCTTATTTTTCTATTTTTTACTATTTAGCTTTGGAATCTGCAATTTTCTGACAGCACCAGCGCGAAATGGATACTCTGACAGCCATTCCCGCAAAGCACTTGACAAAATAGTATTTCTTGTTCTTGCGCACCAGCTTACCAGTGAGGGTTTTGAAGGGACCGTGCGTTATAACTACCTCCGAACCCACTTCCAGATCGCACTCTTCCTGAGAGAAGAATTGCGGGTGGAATGAGCTGTCGCATAGCAGCCGTAGGTCTAATATCTCCTGGTTGCTGATCTTATACCATTTCTCTTCGTTCTCGATGTGGTGATAGACACTGACCGGGTAGGGGCACTCCAAGAGGAGGGTACGTATCTCAGCCTTCGTCTTGGTCTTCTTGAGAAAAATCAGGTTGTGCACTGCGGGACGCTCGGTTCTGATGGGGGCACCTCCCTCGGTGTACTGGACACAACATGTCATAGGTATGAAGTGTCCAAGGTGGCATTGGTCTAAATATTGGCTCACCTTGAACTCCTGGGCACGGAAAGTCCGCAGTGCGTACCAGCACTCATCGTTTTTGAGAGCAGGCATGATTGCGTGTGATGTTTGCTAATAAAGGGACTGTGGCTTCAGAGTGGGGCAGCGTCGGATCTGCTGGCTTTGACGATGGAGGGGTGGGGAGAAATAAGTACAATACATCCCCTTTCCTGTTAGATGCTGTTTAACAGGAAGAGGATGTGTCCGTCCATCTGGAGTCGGATGTCAAAGCTCCGTATATAAGACTTCGCTCAAGAAGTCTCGCAGAGCCGAATATATGCCATCCACTCTGAAAATTTTTGCAAAGGTATAACCTTTGAGCCATATTGCAGTGAAATGCGCTTTCGTTTTAAAAATTATTAACATTTACGCAGCGGCAGATGCTCATTCTGCGTGAGGTGGTGATGGCTCGGTAGTTGCTCTTCCATAGTGTCGTAAATTGCCACAATATCAATGGAGTATGATGCGTTTTTTTGTTTTATGGCGAGTCAAGACTGGAAATTGGATTTGTCGTTAATGAAGCTTAATCAGACGAATCTATTTGTTAAATAATCACAAATAAACATTCTCACGTGCACGTGATAGAAATGTAAGTAGTACTTTTGCACCCGAATTGTGGGGATGTCTTCGCCAAATCTGTGAGAAATCCTTTTCTTGTGTACGGATTTTGACAGCTCCATGTGTCTGAGGCGCAACCTTTTAGCCTCCACCCTATGCTAACTGACCGAGGGCAAGGGGAGGGGATGTTGTGTGCTCAAGCAGACGCATGATGGCGAAAGTCCTTGCAGAATAACATTTCTAATCATCTTTTAGCTACATTGAAATAATGAAAAGAACCTACACCGGGCTCTCGTCACGCCGTATAGTCGTAGAGAGCCAGCCGCTCATGCAGTACTCTAAGCAGGAGATCAAGGGCAAGACGAACCAACACAGCTCACCCAACACGAACTGGGCACAGGAAAATATCACGGTTGAGGAGTTCGGGATGTCAGACATCACGGTTACTGATATCTCACCAACTCCTTAAGCCTCTCGCATGAACCACCAAGCAAACAGGAAAAACAGAAAAACAACAAAATTAGTTATGAAGTTAAAAAATATTCTCAGTGCAGCGTTTGCCGTCCTGACGCTGGCCACATGCTCGGATGACACAGGCGTTGGTCCTGGCCGCCAGGCGGGCTATCTTTATTTCAACGTCAGCGAAGGACAGGGATGGAAGAACGGGAACGCTGTCTCGCGCTCCAGCGTGGAAGCTCCGATGAGGATGGAATGCAGCCTCGACGGAGCCCCCATCTATTTACACACCGAGGTGACGCCCATCATGAGCCCTCAGCTCGCAGCGGCTGTCAGCAACATGGACAGCGGCGAGGATGCAGAGACGCGTGGCATTCGTTATACCGACGACGTGTTCACTCTCACTGGCGGCAGTGGCCCCAAGATTTCCAGCTTCGGCGTATATGCCACCCGCACCACTGACCGTGGCGTCATCCTCAACTACGCCGAGATCAATCCAAATGAAATTGAAGGTGCCTGGAACAAGAAGGAGCAGGAAATCGAAGGTGTGTGGGACAGCGGTACAGCTGACTTCTACGGCTATGCCCCCTATTTCGCTAATCCCAGCGCGGACAACGGTCTGAGCATGACGGCCGACGGCAACGGTGTGCCCACCCTCACCTACACCGTCCCCACCGATGTCACCAAGCAACTCGACATCCTCACGGCCAAGCATATCGGCGTGGCTAAGGGGAGCGATGTGAAACTGCCTTATGACCATGTCATGTCGGCCATCAAGTTCAATTTCAAATATGGCAGTATACCCGACGGTACTCCTACTGACGGCGGCACGCCGAAGGACAACTTCCGCTGGAGCGACGGCCTCACGACCTACGACGTCAAGGTGACGAACATCCAGATCACGGGTGTCTATAAGAAAGGCACCTGGCAGGTGGGCGAAGACCCCTACGCCGGTGCCCGCTGGACGGTAGATACAAGTGCCGGTACAGGTGATTTCAGCTATGCTCCCGCCAAGACGCTGACGGGAGAGACATCCCCTGTGGATTTGAATCCTGATGCAGGCGGCAACGTCTTCATGATGCTGCCGCAGCAGGTGCCTGCAGATGCCACCATCCAGTTGGCTTGCGAACTCACCCCTGTTGGCGAAAGCACGGCGACAAAAAACATGGCACTCAGCGTCAGGCTTAGGGAGACAGGCGGCACTACGCCAAAGACATGGCTCCCCGGCTATACCTATACCTACACCTTATCACTCTCCGACTTCGTCTATGTCTTCGACTACAACACGGCGACTGCCAAAAACTATGGTACATCAGGTACGGCAGTTGCGTACGCCGGCACTTCGGAAGAGAACGTCTTCATCCGCAGCTACAAGATGGACTCCAAGGGTGTCAAGACCAACGTGGAGTGGTGGCCCGAGTATCAGGAGACCGAGGCCGACGCCATTGGCGTGGGCGACGGCGGTGCCGACCAGACCGTATGGAAGAAGGGCAGCAACGGATGGATACACGTCTATGACCATTCCACGGGCAGCTACGACACGGAAGTTCTGGCTGATCACACTGGTGCTAACGAAGGCGATGGCAACGACGTGAAGCTGTTCAAGATAGAAGTCGGCAGCATCATGACCCCCGTCAAAGACCTCTCCATGTGGAACCACGACCAGACGAAGCGACGTCGCAAACGCTGCACGTCGAACTGCTACATGGTGGCAGGCCCCGGCACCTACGTTATCCCCCTCGTCTATGGCAACGCCATCACCAACGGAGAGGTAAACACCGTCGCCTATAATCCTGGCGTGAACCAAAACAACGCATGGCCCACGTTCAAGAATGCCTATGATAAGGACATCTACAGCCCGTATATCAACGAAGATCTGGCATACCACGGCGAACATGAGGCTGTGGCAGCAGCACTTATTTGGGCAGAGGGCAACGCTGCAGCAGATCAGTCTGCCGCTAATATCGCTGCGCTCCGCGCATCGATGGGTTCCGACAGCGGACATCCAGACGGATATATTGAGACGGATGCCGAGAGAGCCGAGCGCAATAATGGCACGGTCATCAAGGTGATACCTGATATCGATACCGGCGTCTATGACAACGACGGCTACAACACCTCGTCCAAATTTGAAGGTGCTAACTACATCAAGTTCGAGGTGAAGCCCGAGGACTTCAACTACGGCAATGCCGTCATCGGTGTACGCAACGCAAAACCTGTGGGCAATAACATCGTCTGGAGCTGGCATATATGGATGGTAGATCCCGACTGGTTCATCAAGGACAACACTACGCTTACCATCGAAAGTCACCAAGCGACCTACGCCAACACCAACATCGGATGGGTGCCGGGCGGCGTTGATGTCCCCGAACAGACGCGCACCGGCCATGCACGGTTGGTGCAGAAGGAGACGGGGAACATCATCACCATCGATGCCGAGCAGCTGAAGCGCCGCGCTTTCACCACCTACTTCACCAATGTGCTCTACCAGTGGGGACGTAAAGATCCCGTGCGTGGTAACGTCGATCCCAACGACATGGGTAGCAATGCAGGTGCACCACGCGGTCCGAAGGGCTACCGAGCTTTTAGGAACAACATGGAAGGCGGATCAATGGCCTCAATCTTCGTCGTCGGCCAGACTACCACCGTGGGCAACATGATACGCACGCCGAACACCATCTATGGACAGAGCGACGGCGACCTTTATAATTACGGTGCTCAGACACCGTCGAACCTTTGGTCAGCCAAACTCCAGAAGTACTACATCACTGACGGGGGCACTTGGCTCTTCCAGGGCAAGACCATCTATGACCCGTCGCCCGTGGGCTACTGCGTGCCACCGTCTAAATACCTTACGCACCTCACTCGTACCAGCTTCGCAGAGGTAGGTTCAGGTGTAACGCTGCCCATTGTGTGTGAATATACAGACCCTAACAACTCTGCCAATAAAATGTATTTCCATGCTTCCGGCGTACGCACGACCTCCGGAGGCTCCGACCTGCACTCGCGAGGCTATCACGCACCTCAAGCTGTGAACGCTGCGAACGGCTTCTACCACACCGCCACGCCCTTCACCGACGACGAGACCTGGCAGCTTCACCTCTACTTCTACAGCGGCATAGACACCCACAACTTCCTCCGTGGTGATATGTGTGAATGTCTCAGCGTGAAACCAGTCCTATGGGACGGCGAAAGTGTTGATGATTGAGCATACGCCATCTACGACTAAGCCCTGTACATTAAGCTTCCGCTACAGCAAGCCCCCTTGCAGTTGGCTCTTCGCCACTGCAAGGGGGCTTGCTTTTTCTTTGAGACTGCAATTATTACACTGTTTTTTTGCTCTTTTCCAACAAAATATGCCGATAGTGCTTCCGAAAGTGCTATTTTTGAGTGCTTTCGGAAGCACTACAAGATGGAAAGTTAGCAATCATCATTTTCCGCAGAGGAACTATACCATATAGGGTATAAACTGTTAATATTTTGCGATTATTTATACCCGAATAGATATATTATTCAGATTAAATAGCTATCTTTGCACCCGTTAAGGTATAATAATCGTTATGAGTTTATCTGAGCACATTAAACTAAAGCGAAAGAAAAACGGCCTTTCTCAAGTAGAGTTAGCAGAGAGGGCTGGAGTGGGGCTTAGGTTCGTTAGGGATCTCGAACAAGGTAAGCAGACTCTGAGAATGGATAAGGTAAATGATGTTCTTGCCTTGTTTGGAGAACACCTTGGACCTATAAAAACTGATATGGCATGAAACAGGCCG
>CACZSQ010000048.1 GCA_902783885.1 uncultured Bacteroidales bacterium | reverse complement strand
TGGTGGATATCCACACACGTCCGTGGTGGTCTGCGTACATTTCTGAAGTAAACAGATTGCCATTTACTAACTTCCGTACCACCTGTTGTGTCTCGGTATCGAACAGGTAGATGCCCCATAGTCCGGCAATGATCATCATCTGTGAATCCAAAGCCACCATCTTGCGAGGAATGTCATTCTCAAGGGGAATAATGATTAGATTGCTGGTAGCTGGCGGCTGGTATAGCACACCGCTGTTCTGAAGTCCAAACCAATGGCCGCCCCTACTATCTCGATAGTACGCCATCATGAAGTCTTCTTGTAAGTCTGTACCCCGTCGGATGGAGTCAAGCAGCGATGCATGTGAATATAGAAAATCATGCTTTCGTTGTGCCAGCGAGTCTGTATGCTCATTAAAAAAATGTGTAAGCATCGAGGAAGGCAAGAAGGACTTATAATCATATCGGAAATGACGTTTGTTTGCATCAAAGAGATACAGAGAGTAATAATCTTTAAGCCATAGCAGGCTGTCTCCCTGCCACATGAAATCGTGGCCTCCGAACGAGGGTAGGGGATATAAGCTGTCAAGATTACAGTCTAGAGCCGTGAAGTTTTTTCCGTTGAAAAGGCAGAAATTCCCTTCTGTCGCTACGAGCATCTGATGGTTGGGGAGTTCCACAATCTGGCGCACTTGATTGCAAGGAAGCCCATCCGCAACGGTCAGATGCCGATAGGTGTGCTGGGCAAAAAACAGCGTGCTACTCAAGGTCAGTACGAGGCTAAGTAAACTTCGTTTCATTTGCCTTAAAGGTGTTGGTTTATAGGCGCAAAGGTAATGATAAAAATGATTGTGGCTGCTACAATCGTCTCAAAAGTAGTATCACAATCGTATATTTTTAACTTTAGACACCCTTTGGTGGGCTTTTGAGAGGAATGTTACACCAACTTATAGTGACGGTAAACTATTTTTGCGGCAAAAATCGTGTAATAGTCAGAAAAAGGAATACTAATTTAATTTTTAGCAATATGAAAAGAATATCTATTCTTCTTGTTTCTATGCTGGTTGCAATAGCTGCCATGGCACAAGATGACCACCTTGTGATGCAGTTTGACTTTGAGAACGTGACAGGAACTACAGTCAAGGACGACATCTCGGGCATCTCTGCTAGGACTATAGGAGCAGCTAAGGTTGAAGAGATGGGTGACCAACATATCCTTAACCTCGGCAATGCTTCCGGCTATCTCAACATGACTGCCAATGCCGGTAAACTGATCTATCAGCTGGTTGATTTTACGATTTCTGTGTATTACTGTATTTCTGCTGAGACTTCCCTCTCAGGGGCTGGCTACTTCCTATGGTCTTTTTCTCGGCTGACAGCTAATACCGAGACGGCGGGACCTTATACCGCCTATCGTCTCAATGCCCAGCGATTTGCGACTTCTACAGGGGGCTTTGCTAATGAAGTGGGTATGGAAGTGGGCGCAGAATCAGCCAAAGGACGTTGGGTTCATGTTCTTTATCGCCAGAGTGGCGCAAAAGGTGAACTTTTCATAGACGGCAGGCGTGTGCTGCAAGCTTCAAATATGCCTTTATTGAAGGATATCTTTTCTACGGTACCCGGCAACTGTTGGCTGGGTCGGGCACCGTTTAGCGGTGACAGCTATCTTGTGGGAACAATGATTGATGACTTCCGCCTCTACGATGTAGCACTCGCCAACAGCGAAGTGAACACACTGGCAGCCAAAGCAACGGCCCTCAATGAAGTTTATCTCTATGGTAGCGTGGGTGATTTCACAACTTTGGAGAACGTGCTTCAATCATGCCAGGACTTTGTGTCCGCTGGCACTGGCGATTACGCCCCCAACGCCGTAGCGGAACTCGTAGAGGAGATGGCTGCCGCCCAGGCCGAAGTCACTGCGGGACGTTCCTCCCAAGTGCTCATCGACCAATATGTAACATCGCTGAATGCGCTGTTGTCTGATGTGAAAGCCACAAAGGGTTACGTGGCCAAAACCCCCATCAGTTATACTGCAGGTCAGCAGGGCTTTGTTCACCCAGGCGCTCTTGTCACTCAGGCTGACATCGACCGAGCTAAGAAGCTTATTTTTGAAGATAAGGATGAATATATGGTTCGCGCATGGGAAATACTTTGCTCCAACCAGTATGCTCAATCCAACTCTGCCTCTTGGCCAACAGTGAATGTGCAACGCGGCCTTGCCGGTGATAACTACATGAACGCCGCCCGTGGCGCGGCCATTGCCTACCAGAATGCTTTACGTTGGAAAATCAGCGGCGACCGTGCCTTTGCCGACCACGCCGTGGAGACGCTCATGAACTGGTGCAATGTCACGGAGGCTGTCACCGGCAACACCAATATATCTCTCGCTGCAGGCCTTTATGGTTACGGCTTTGCTAACGCTGCAGAGCTGATGCGCGACTACGACGGCTGGAAGCGTGAGGA
The DNA here is from genome assembly GCA_902783885.1 of uncultured Bacteroidales bacterium. GTDB lineage: Bacteria > Bacteroidota > Bacteroidia > Bacteroidales > Bacteroidaceae > Physcousia. The sequence goes on along the minus strand of CACZSQ010000048.1, from coordinate 3,109 downwards.
CTTCGAGCGCTTCAAGGAGTGGATGGTGCGTGTGTGGTACAACCCCTCTATCGATTTCCTGCGCCGTCGCCACGACACATGGATGAACTTCCGTCATCCCAACTGTGGTGAACGCCCGGGACACTACTGGTCCAACTGGGGCGTTTGCAACGTGCTGTGTGTCATGAGTATTGGCATCCTATGCGACGATGTCCACATGTACAATCAGGGCGTTTCTTTCTACAAATACGACCACCAGGGCACCTTCGTTGAGGATCGCACCAAGACTCCCATGATCTACAACGACGGCTGCAACGAGTTCATCGGCAACCTCGTGCCCATCATGATGCCCGACGAGCGCGGACCCTTCGGCTACCTCGGTCAGATGCAGGAGAGCGGACGCGACCAAGGCCACACCGTCATGGCGCTCTGCTGCGCATTGGATATCTGCCAAATTGGATTCAACCAGGGCGACGACCTCTACGCTTACATGAACGACCGCATCGCAGCCGGTTGCGAATACGTCTGCGCGCTCAACTTTGCCGACATCCCAGGCGCCAACCTGCCGTGGTATCCATACGAATACGCCGACTGTGCCGGTACACGTGGTGCCAGCTGGCAGATGTACGGTCCCAACGAAGGCGGCAAGGGTGAGCGGCGACCCAATTGGGACCGCATTCGCGGCTACTACGAGGGCCTGCGCGGTGTCAAGCTGCAGTATGCCGACAAGGCCGCTGAACTGCTTTGCCCGGACGGCGGTGGCGGCAACTACAACATGAACTCCGGCGGTTTCGACCACCTTGGTTTCTCTTCGCTGGCCAACTACCGCCCGCTTATCGACAAGGCAGATGCCATCACACCGCTCAGTGGCGACATCGTCTATAAGGGCGAGACGCTGAAGAACCAGACCAACCTCGGAGGATTGAAATACAAGTATCACCGTGGACCGTCCAACGCCATCCCCGCCGACGGCGCCGACATCACCCTTATTCCCCAGCTGCCCGAAGGCACTACCGATACAGGCCTTTGGCAGTGGAACACGGGCGAGACCACCCGTCAGATCACCGTCCACGCTGACCACAGCTTCATCTACCGTGTCACCTACACCGCAGCCAACGGCGCCCAGAGCACCGCCGCTTTTGCCATCGCTGTCAGCGGCGATGCACAGCCCGATCCCATGCGTCATGAGATTACCGTGAACGGCGAGGTAGAATCCACCACCGAGAAGACTGTCCTCAGTGGCACCAGCGTCATTCTCTATGCCGAGGCCACGACAGGTTGGACCGACGATTATCTTTGGGACAACGGCGCCAAGGGCACCATCGTCGCACTAAACGGTGTCACCAGTAGCCGCTCCTATACCTGCCAATATGCCAACCAAAGCGGCGCTGTCAGCGAGGTGCATTTCCAACTGAATGTCGTTCCGGCCCGTCAGCATATCATTGTTGACGGAGGCGATATGATGACAGCTGAGGCGGAGGCATTCCCTGGCTCCTCTGTCATCTTGGAGCTCGAAGTACCCGGCGGCACCGATCCTAATACCATTACCTGGAACGACGGCAGCCACGGAACCACCTTTACCGTGCCCGTTGGTTCTGCCGCTGAAACCTTCACCGCCACTTACCTTGGCCAAACCTACACATACACCATTACACCCAAGGATGCCGACTTCAGCTACTACACCGACCTGCTGACACCAGAGAACGGCTATACCCATATCACAACCGAGGAGCAACTCCATGATGCTTTGGCCGGCAGCTATTTCGTACTCTGTGCCGACGAAGCCGACCTCATCATCGGACTCCGAGCCAATGCGCCCCAGAATGGTAATCGTGCCCTTTTCTATGAGACTCCCGTCAACCCGATCAACAGCCTCAACAAGGTGTTCACCCTCGAAGAGTTCGATGGTGGCTATTGCCTCCGCAACATCGACTACGACGGACTCTTGTTGCAAACAGAGATGAATGCCGCATGGAATATCCGCACCCATGACCAACCCTATGGCATCAGCTGGGCACGCTTCCTCTTGCAATCTGCCGGTAGCTCATGGACAATCGAGAACGGCACTTATCCCGGCAATTGGCTCGGTCTTTGGACGCCTGCGAATGGTTATGCCAATAGCGAGGAGATGGCCTGCAACAAGCAAGGCGATGAAATTGGACATTTCCAGCTCTTCGCCATTCCCCGCGAGCGCTTCCACGCTGACTACGTCCATGCATCTATCGCTTCAGCCGAAGGAAAAGCCGCTGACATCACACCTCTCCTTGTGAATCCCGCCTTCGAGTGCAACTCTTGGGCGCTATGGACAGTCGCAGGCACTTGGGGCAACCAGCGCTTCAACGGAGCTGCTGAGGTGTGGCACAGCACTGATTTCTCCATGCAGCAGACAGTCACAGGCCTGCCTTCAGGTTCCTATACCGTCAGCTGTCAGATGTCCAATGGTGAGGGTAAAAACACCGGCTACCTGTTCGCCTCAGCATCCGGTCAGACGCCGCAATCGGTTGTCACACAGAGCTGTGCCACTTCCACCTTTGATGCCGAGCGCGACAAGATGGCTGCTAATGCCAATTATGCCAAGCTCTCTGTCAATGCGGTCGTGGATGAAACGGGCACTCTAACCTTCGGCATCAAGGAGCCGACAAATGGTACCACCTGGCTCGTATTCGATAACTTCCGCCTCGCCTACAACGGGCCTGCGCCTGACGGCATCAGCCAGCTAATGGTAACAAATAAATCGTCAAATAGTAAATGGTTTGACCTCGCCGGACGCCGTCGCTCTACGCTGCAGCGGGGAATCAACATCGTGTGCCGCCCGGATGGCTCCGTGCAGAAACTGATTGTCCCATAAACTATCATGAGGACCTTATTCATCCTTAACACAGTTCTTGTGTTTGTACTGACCTGCCTGCAGGCTGTGCAGGCACAAGTGCTGGTATATCCCCTCCCCGAGAAAGACGGCCCGCAGACGTCTGACCTCTACAGCGTTCGTGTGCGTCCGTCATCCGGTGGCGACTGGCAGTCGGTGCCTGTGCTGCGCTGCGACGTCAACACACGCCGCGTGCAGCAGGCAGCCTTTGCAGAGTTCGATATGGGGGAGCCCGTACAGGTGCAGGTCGTCCGTCGGAACGCT
>CACZSQ010000047.1 GCA_902783885.1 uncultured Bacteroidales bacterium | reverse complement strand
GGGATGCGACGAACGGCTCTTCCGCCGCGTGGTGAAGGCCACCTTCGGTCAACGTCGTAAGATGCTCCGCGTGTCGCTGCGCCAGCTCTTCGACCAGCAGCCGCCGGCCGAGTTCTTCCAACAGGACATAATGACCCAAAGGCCGGAACAGCTGACGATAGCGGAGTTTGTAAAGTTGGTTAACAGTTTAGAGTTGAGAGTTAAGAGTTAAGAGAGTTATCGCTTCGCGATTAAGAATTATAAATTGAGAATTGGAATTAGCATTAGGTCAACGAAGGATTAGTATCTCGCTGGGTAGTGAGACGATGGTCATGGTGCTGGTATGCCTCGTGTGGGCCTCCCCGCTTGTGGGTTATTCGAAAGGCATCATCAACCGTCTGCCTTTGTTGGGCGACTATTCCGAGCTGACGATGGGAGCCATCTATGTCATACCGCTGCTGATGGCCCTTCCTGCCTTGGTTCAGAAGTTCTGCCTGGCCGACTATCTGTTCTTCTTCGTCTGCACGTTCTACTATCTTTGGTGCTATGTGGGTTACCCTGAGAACACGCCCTTCCTCAATGAGAATATATTCGTCTGTTTCTGCTGCGCGTTCCCCTTCTATTTCATAGGTCGCTTGGTAGACATCGACCGCCTTTTCAAGCCCTTTTTGTATCTTTCTACGGCTTGCATACTCATGGACTTGTTCTATTTCCTGATATATGCCCCTGAACAGAAAAACATGGACGAGGTGGCGGGTTTCGACAATATGTACCGTGCCTACCTGTCTTTACCTCATGTGGCCCTGCTACTGTGGGCGCTGCTGCGCCAGTTTCGTATATGGAAGGCCGTCATGTTTTTTCTTGGCGTGCTCTTTCTCCTTTCCTGCGGCACGCGCGGCCCGCTGGTATGCCTGGCATTCTTCGGTATCGTCTATTTCCTCTTCTTCATGAATTTCCGTGGTGCCCTCTACGTGAAGGGAACCATCGTGGCATTGGGCGTGTTGACCCTTGTGTTTCTCCGTGAGCTCGCCCTCTTCCTGGCGCAGACCTTCCTAGGCCTGAACTTGAGTACGCGCATCATGGAGAAAATAGTCTTTGGCGATTTGGGTAATGACACTTACCGTGGCGACCTTCGAGAAATACTATACGGAGTGCTTGAGCGGGGTGACCATTTTTTCGGCCTCGGTCTGTTTGGCTGTGGTAATTATGGCATCAACTATCCGCACTTCATGCCGCTTGATTTCTTCTGCACCTTCGGTTATTTCTTCGGCAGCGTGCTATTACTTCTTGTGACCACGCTGATAGGATGGACTTTTTGGCGGTCGAGAGGCACGTTGGCTCAGGTTTTCGTCCTCTTCCTGTTCTCATTGAGCATCATCAAGCTCATGTTCAGTGCTACATTTGTCTGCGAACCCTTTTTCTTCCTTCTTATTGGCTTCTGTGCAAGACAGTTGCTAATGTCTGCGGGAAGGCCGGATGCAACGCTTGAGAAATCTTGAAAGCCTCTCGTTACAGGATTTCAATACCAGACTTTTGCTTACGTGGTGATGAAGGACAATACTGACGAAAGCCGTAAGCGGACAATCGTTCAGTATATACAGAACTCTTCTGTCGTAATCTGTCGGCTCGTATTTCTCCAACATTCTCCGCAGACACTCGTCTTTACAGCCAGGAATCAGCTCCTGGCATTTTTCCCTGTATAGTTCTGCGGCTCGTATTTTCTCTTCTGCGTCGTTTTTGAAATTGGAACTGATATTCTCGCCTGACTGACGAAAAACGGTAAGGATGTCGTTGGTGGACACGATGCCATGCTCCATCCCGAAAAGGAAAATGGAAAGGCTATCGCTTCCCCATGCTCGGGGCAGGGAATAGTATCCACCCAAGGCCCTGGCACACGTTGTCCTAATCATAAATTCCGATATCGTCTGCCGCCTTTCTCCTTTTAACTTCTGCCACATGTAATCGTATACCGCCTCGTACTCTGGCGAAGAGTTAAAGATGAAGTCAAGGCTTCCGTCCTGGCAGATTCCCTTGACCCTTGCCCGGAATACGTCGACGTCGGGGTATTTCTCCGCAAGGGCAAGCAGCGTCTCTATGAATTGCGGTTCGTAGACATCATCATCACACAGGAGACAGAAGTATTCGCCACGGGCGTAAAACAGGCATTTGTTCCATTGTGCGACCAAGTCTTTGCCGCCGATGTTCTCTTCGTTGATGAAATATCTTATTCTGTCATCGTTAAAGGACTCGACTATAGGAGAAATCTCGTATGGTGACTTGTCGTTGACCACCACTATCTCTATGTCCTTGTAGGTCTGATTGACAGCCGAGCTGATGGCTTGTTCCAGATAAGTGGCCTTATATGCAGGGATGGCTATTGTGACTAAGCAGTTTTTCATCTTCTTTGGTTTGATTGTGGGTGTGAGGCTCAATGTCGCCAAGGTGTTATTTTCTTTGGAATGAGTTCCAGCAAGTCCTTGTCTTTTATCACGAACAGATGCAAGCACCCATAATATGCTGCGACAAAGAATGACGCAACAAACATGGCTCTTAGATGGGAGGGGTCAAAGTGCTTGAGCGCTAGGCAGACAATTACTGCGGGAATGGAATACAGGATATTCACCAGTATCTTCTTCGTGGTGCTGGAGAGGGGGAAGTACCGTTTTGCCACCATTACTGCCGAAATCATAACACTTACCTCGGACAAGAGCCACGCCAGGGAGGAACCCACACATCCCATGCTCTTCACAATCAGGAGGTTGACCATCACGCCGACGATGGCTCCGATAATTGCGTTTACAAGAATGACTCTGTCCTTCTTCAGCGCAATGAGGATTTGAACAACCAGTATCTGCTCAAAGCCGATGATAAAGACAAGGGGCATGATGATGGTAAGCGGGATGGCGGCTTTCTCATAACCTGAACCTGAAATGATGTCAATGATTTCCGATGCAAACACAGAACTAATCACTATCAGGGGGAACGAGAAATATATCAATACAGAGAACGACTTGCTGATTTTCTCCCTGAACTCTTGAGTCTTACCCTCCGCCAAAAGATTGCTCATACGCGGAAGCATCACGGCTGTAAATGCCAGCAGGAATCCTATGATTATCTTGTGAAGCTTGGTAGCCGTGGCATAGAGACCTACCTCCGTAGTATTGGTGACAAAGCCGAGGAACACGACGTTGAACGATGTGTACATAGACGTCAGAAGGCTGTAGCTTCCCAACGTAAGGCATGACTTAAGATATTTGAGGGGATGAATGTCCTTTAGTACAAATGTGAGATACTTCCTTGCATGAATGCAATTCACAAGGGCATTAAGGCCCTCCGTAATTGCCGCAAGTGCGAAATAAATGACATAGTCGTCCTTCTCGCGGATGAATACAAAGACAGCTACTACAAAAAAACATCTTATCACAATGTTACGGATGGTGATGTATCTGAAATTCTCAAGTCCTCGGTAGAACCAATCTATCATGGAGGAAGCAAAGAGCAGTTTGGCAAGGCCGATATACATTAGGGCCTTGTGCTCGGCAAATTGGGGGACAACTTGTATGGACACAACCAATGTCGTGGCAACAATGATGACAAGTATGAGGTTCAAGCCGATGATGCTGTAAAAAGCCTTGCTCAAGCCTGTCCTGTCTCCCCTCTTCCGTGCTATCTCACGAATACCTGTGTTTTGTATTCCCAGCATGGAGAAAAGCACGAAGTAGTTGATAATGCTGTCCACAAAATTACAAATGCCGATATTTGTAACCCCTAGAACTCTCGACACGTAAGGAAAGGTTATCAAGGGGAAAATATAGCCGGCAGTGGTGAGAATACTGCTGTAGAGAAAGTTCTTTTTTACACCCATCTGCAATAGAAATAACGCAACATTTTTTGAAATATTATGCCATTATGAGCCGACCCTAAATTAATGTTCGTAGGTTTGCTGAACTTCCTCGGCTGGTTTGTTGAGCCTCCCCAGCTGGTTTGCTGATCCTCCTCGGCTGGTTTGCTGATCCTCCTCGGCTGGTTTGCTGATCCTCCTCGGCTGGTTTGCAGAGCAAGGTAGGTGTTTCTGTGAGAAAAGGGGGCATTATTTCAACTGCTGCCCTTGTGTAGGGATGGCATAAAGTCCAGGGGGCAATGATAAAAAACACCAAGATATTTGGCTCGGTCTGAAAAAATGAGTACCTTTGCACGCGAAAAGAGCACTGACCATGACAGGAAAAGAAGACGGACGTTTCAAAGCTTACCATCCGATGGTGGTAAAAGCCTACGAGGAGATGGATAATTTCCTCGTTGCTGACGATGGCAGGGACACGGGGTGGTGCTGCATTTATTTCTCGAGCAACGGTATCTATAATCCCAGTGACGAGGCCACTTTCGAGCGTGAGATTGTGGTTAAGAACCGGTTCGAGTTCTATGGCATGAGGCTCGCTCAGTGCTCTAAGCATATCTTTCTTCGCGACGTGCATAAGCAGTGGTACCTGAAGGGTATCAGCAAGACATGCGACAGCATAGAGAAACTGGCTGCTTTCCTGAAGGAGCAGACCAGCGGACTCCATGTCATCACCCTCGGCTCGTCGGCCGGCGGCTATGCGGCAGCCTTGCTTGCTACGCTGATTCATGCTGATTATGCCATCTGCATCGATGCCCAGTTCAGCCTGTATGATGAGGCTATCTTTGGCTCATTGGAAAAGAATCCCTTCGTGGATGAGCTGAAGGACACGCCTGCGAGCAGGTATTTCAACCTGAATGAAGTCTTGGGCGACGTGCCAGTCTATTATTTCCATTCAGCATTCTCCCCCTTCGACCAGCGGGCTGAGGCGGTGGTAAAGGGTAACAGGGCTGTCCGCTCTATTCCCTTCAAATCGGCAGCCCATGGCGGACCTTTCGATACAGCCTTATACCAATACTTATTTAGCCTGCCCAAAGATGGGCTCGAACGGCTTGTGGGTAAGATGCACCATCCACGCTTGTTCCTGCTGAGACACATCTTCTGTCCCGGAGTGCTGGAACGTATAGTACACAGGGCGATGAAGTGACAAAGTAATGAGTGATAAGAAAATAGCCGTCATAGCCGTAGCCTATAACCGTACGGAGAGTCTCTCCCGACTGTTAGAGTCGTTGGAGCGGGCTTCTTATTTGGTGCCGGTGACGCTGATCATCTCCATAGACAAGAGCAATACCGATGCTGTGGAGCGTATGGCCGACGGCTATCACTGGCCTCACGGGGAGAAACGGGTGACGAAGCATGAGAAGAACCTCGGACTGCGGGTTCACATGCTGTCCTTAGGTGACTACTTCGACGAGTTCGACGCGCTCATCGTCTTGGAGGATGACGTGACGGTGGTTCCCTCGTTCTATTACTATGCACAGGCCTGTGTGGAGAAATATTATGATGACGACCGCATTGCGGGTGTCAGCCTCTATAGCTTCTCCTCGAACTATCAGACCAGTCTGCCCTTCATGCCGGTAAAGACCCAGTGGGATGTCTACTTCATGAACTGTGCCCAGTCGTGGGGCGAAGTGTGGATGAAGAAGCAGTGGTTGGCGTTCAAGGAGTGGTATGACAGTAATTTACAATTTACAGATGTACAATGTACAATTGACAAATCCTCTCCAACAGATGGCTTCAGCTCTGACCGTCTGCCCCGGTGCCTGAGCCAGTGGCCGGAGTCGTCGTGGCTGAAATATCATACGCGCTACTGTATTGAGGAGGACAAGTTTTTTGTCTATCCCTACTTCTCGCTTTCGACGAACAATGCCGATGCGGGGGTGAACCACCATGAGGCTGCAGATACCTTCTTCCAGGCCAATATGCTGGTAGCTGTACAGCAGGAGTTCCGATTACTAACACCTAATACCCAACACCCAACACCTACGGTATGTTACGACGGGTTCTTCCAGGCTCGGTTCTTGGGAAAGTATTTAGACATCGCAGAGGAGGAGTTGTGTGTGGACCTCTTCTCGGAGAAGCCTTCAGGTCTGTTCCGCCGCTATGTGCTGACGAATCGTCTGCTGCCCTACAAGGTAGCTCGTTCGTTTGCCTTGCAGCTACGCCCTGTGGAGATGAACATCATCTGTGGCCGGGAGGGCAGTGAGCTGTTCCTCTACGATACTTCGGAGGCTGCAACGCCGCCAAAGGCCCCCGACCGCTATGCGGCCTATGCCTATTTCTATCAGAAAGGGTTCTACAAGGTTCGCACCATGATAGGACTGCGGCGGTCGGTAAAGCTGCTGTGGGAACAGGCATTGCACTTCGCTAAATTACGAATTACGAACTACAAAAGACATAATGGACTATCTGCACATTGATTTTACATATCCTTTGAAGCTCTGCTGGCGTGTCTGGCATAGCCTGCTGCTGAGGAGACGCGACGTGAGGGTCTCGCCTCTGGCCCGCTGGAACGGCGCTACGCAGTTTGGCGGCCATAACACGGTGAGCACGGGTACGCTTGTGGGCTTCTCACAAATCGGGCGATTCACCTATATACGCAAGGACTGTGACCTCTACTCCTGTCGTATAGGCAGCTTCTGCAGCATTGCCGAAGGTGTGAAGATAGTGCGTTACCGTCATCCTGCCGATACCTTTGTCTCTACCTCGCCAGTGTTCTTCAGTATGGAAGGACAGTGCGGTAAGACATTCGTCAATGAGAGCGCCTTCGAGGAGCGGCAGCTGGTGGACGGCTGCTCGGCTATCATCGGTAACGATGTGTGGATAGGCCAGGACGTGAAAATCATTGAGGGTGTGACCATCGGCGACGGGGCTATCGTGGCTACTGGTGCTGTGGTGACGAAGGATGTGCCGCCATACGCCGTTGTGGGAGGTGTACCGGCCAAGGTTATTCGCTACCGCTTCACCCCTGAACAGCAGGCATTGCTGCTGCAGTCGCGCTGGTGGGAGCAAAGTGAAGAGTGGCTACAAGAACATGTCAGGGAGATGCAGGACATCAAGGAATTTACGATTTACTGATTTACCATTTACGATTTACTGATTTACGATTTAAGCGACGAGCGTTGAGAATAAAATAATGGAGAACATTACCATTTCCGTCATCATACCGACCTTCAAACCTGGGGACTACATCTTTGAGAATCTCGACAAACTGAGACTTCAGACAATTGACCATTCCCTGTTTGAGGTTATCATAGTGCTCAACGGGCCCAAAGAACCCTATTATTCCCAAATAGAGGCCTACGTCAATAGTTGTGAGGACCTCAATATACGCCTGATATTTTCAGAGAAGAAGGGCGTATCAGAGGCAAGGAACGTAGGCATTGGCGAGTCGAAAGGCCAATATATAGCATTTATTGACGATGACGACTGGGTTAGTCCGAACTATCTGGAGAGCCTGTATTCCCGTAAGAAGGGGAATGCCCTTGTCTTGGCAAATGTGAAATTTATTGACGGTGTCTCCGGCCAACAGCTATTTTACTATGTGACAGAAGTATATCAGAAGCTTAAAGGAAAACCATCGCCAACCATCTTTGAGGCTCGGAGCTATTTGTCTGCCGTATGGGGGAAGCTCATCCCACGTCAGATCATCGGCGATGACCTCTTTCCCAGCAATTACGTCCTGGGACAAGATGCATTGTTCATGTTTGACATTTCATGGCGCATCTCTGGGTTCGTGCTGGCATCGTCAGACACCGTCTATCACGTCAGGTATCGTGCCGAGTCGGCATCTCACAAACACCGAAGCTACTGGCAACGGCTGAGAATCATCATGGGAGTCCTGATGAAATACATTAAAATTTATTTAAGTAAGCCCGGCAAATACAATTTCCCTTTCTTCTTGTCCCGTTTGGTCGCCACCCTGCGCAAGCTTTTGCAAAAGAATTATGAAGTAGAAGTAAGGCCGATGTAAACGGTTTTTTGCCTTACTGAACATCTCTTTGCAATAAATGGGTATATAATGCGTTATTATATTAATGAAAATATGCATTCTCACTCCCAGATTTCCGCTACCGGAAAATGGCGGCGATTTGTTGCGTATCTGCAATGTCTCCAGATACCTCAAGTCGCAAGGCCATGAACTGGTCTTGGTTTCTTATACTGAAAAGGAACCAGAACTGGAGATGGCAAAGGAGATTTTTGACAAAATATACACCATCAGGAGGAGCAAATGGGACTCGCTTCTTTACTCTTCCCTGTTCCTGCTGAGGGGGAAACCCATACAGTGTGGCTATTACTATTCACGCAAATACCGTCGGCTATTCCACAGCGTGGTGGAAGCTGAAAAGCCCGACCTCTACGTGTCCCATCTGGTAAGGATGCTGGCCTTTGTGGAGAAAGAGAGGGTAACACAGCAAACCATCGTCGAGATGACCGATGCGCTGACCAAGGCTTATTACCTCGTATCAGGAGCCAAAGGCAGCTTACTGAAGCGGGTCATGTACAGTATAGAGAAACATGTCATTGGTCGTTACGAGCTGCGCGTCGCCAAGCAATATCCAAAAGTGGTGCTGGTATCACAGACAGACATCGACTTCCTGAAGAAAGACCTGAAGGGAGAGTGTGCCTCGCTAGCCCTTCATACCAATGGAGTAACACTGCCTGAAACCTTCAGTGAAAGCTACAACCCCGACAAAGTATGCTTCCTGGGCAACATGGTTTCTTTGCAAAATCAGGATGCCGCCATCTATTTCGCCAAGGAGATTTTCCCAAAGATACTGAAGGAAAAGCCCAATGCCAAGTTCTATATTGTTGGTAATAAACCGCCGAAGAAAATCATCAAGCTTGGTAATGGGAAAAACATTTTTGTTACCGGCTATGTGAAAGATGTCAATGCCTTCATTTCCGATGCTTGTGTAGCAGTTGCTCCTGTGCGAATAGCTGCAGGCATCCAGAACAAGGTGCTCGTATCCATGTCAAATGCTGTGCCTGTTGTTCTCACACCACTTATTGCTGCCCCGATACCAGAACTTAAGGATGGGCAGAACTGCTTTATCAGCAAGGACACTGACGAATTTGCCAGTCGCTGCGTGATGTTGATGAACGACAACCAAAAGCGAATGGAGATGGGGCGTCAGGGACGGGAAATGGTGAAGCAGAACTACGCATGGGAGATGAAATTACGTGGATATGAGATCTTCAATAGCAGTCATACTCACCGTCTTTAATCGCCGGGAGAAGACCGTCAGTTGCCTTAAGCATCTTTTCGCCGCTGCTGAAGCAGCAAAAGAGACTGTCAGTCTCACAGTGTTCCTCACCGATGACGGTTGTACCGACGGTACGGCAGAGGCTGTCAGACAAGAATTCCCTCAAAGCTCAAACCTAATTGTTCATATCATCCAGGGCGATGGCAACCTTTTCTGGGCTGGAGGAATGAGAAAGGCATGGCAGGCGGCCATCGACAGCGGAACTCCCTGGGATTACTACCTGCTCATCAACGACGACACCTATATATATAATAATGTGTTCCCCCAGCTCTTCGAGGCTATCGACCACGGTTACCGTCTGACGGGGCGCTACGGCATGGCCTCAGGCATTACCTGCCAGCCAGGTCATCCACAGGAGATAACCTACGGAGGACTGAACTTCGTGAACAAAACCAAGGGACGTCAGGAGTTGGTGAAACCCACCGGAAAGCCGCAGCACATCGACTTGACACACGCCAACATCCTGCTAGTACACCACTCTGTTGTCGAAAAGGTGGGCATCTTCCACAAGGGATTCCTCCATAGTGGAGCCGATCAGGACTACGGAATGATGGCTGCTCGCCACGGTTTTCCCGTTTATTCTACGTCCATTGTCTGTGGCGAGTGCGAGCGCGACCATTCCTCCGAGAAAGAAGAAGCACAGCAGCTTATGCAACTTTCGTTTGCCGAAAGAAAGGAATACATCAACTCGCCTGTCCACAATGACCGGGATTATCTGCTGATGGTACGCCGCAACATGCCCCTACGCTATCCGATGGCTTGCATGATGCGTGCCATAAGGCTCTACCTCCCTTCCTTCTATTACCGAATAACTAACCTCAGAGGGGTGTATAAGAAGACCCGCTGCACTGGTTCTGAAAAATGAAAGTCCCTACACTGTTGCTCTTGCTGATGCCGCTGGCAGCCGAGGCGGACTCTTTCGTCTACTGCATTGACAGTCAGGAGAAGTTTGCCCAAATGAACACGGTGATGACCAAGGCCATAGCTGAGGGAGAGACCAACATCGTGATGGACATTGCCAAGGGCGTGTATTATTTCCGTGAGAACCATTTGCTACGCCGAAGTGACCGTTGTCCCGAAGTGTCAGTAACCATACAGGGTCACGATGCCGTGCTTATTGCCGATGGCAACGATTATCGTAATGTTGACCATTATCAAGAGCCCTTCAACCCAGATGCCGCTTTCGTCGACACCGACAGCCTGACGGCCTTCGACTTCTGGGATGATTGCCGCTATGCAGAGGGCATGGTAGAGGTGGTCGATGAAGAGGCAAAGCTCTGTAGGCTACATGTTCCCCTCCCTTCCGAGGGGAGGGGAAAGGGGTGGGGTATCCCCCTCTACATCAACATACCCCAGTGGTACTACAGCGGTACCTACAAGGTGGAAAGAGCGGAGAGTGGATATCTCTATTTCACCGTGCCGGATCTGGAGTATGTCGAGCGTGGAGAGAGAAACGGCTACAACGTGAACTATGACTACATCTTTGGTGGACAGGACATCCGTTTCAGGCTTTGCAACCCTCCCCTTGGCGTAGCCCCTGACTCTCTTTCTTTCAGGGATGGATCTTCCGTCCACGAATGTAGAGTAAGTTGTTTCTTGAACTGCAACAAATCGTCCTACAAGTCCTTCACCCTCTCCGGCCTACATTTCTTGGGCAATAGCAGCGGCAACTCCCTTATCAAGCTCGACAGCATGGTGACAGATTCCTTCAACATCAAGCAATGCCGCTTCGAGGCCATCAAGGGTAATGTGCTTTGGGCT
>CACZSQ010000046.1 GCA_902783885.1 uncultured Bacteroidales bacterium | reverse complement strand
GAAGATAATAACAAGCGATTGTTCTATCAACAGATGGGCATTGCTGAGCATTGGAGTGTCAGGCAGTTACGAGATAAACAGGATGAAATGGCGTAAGTTTTTTGCTGCAATCGCTTGCGATATGAGCTTTTCTGACTATCTTTGCACACGAATCAGCCGACAAGCTGACGGCTGTCAAGGCAGGCAACAAGAAAGAGTTTTCACCTATTTATTAATCATTTATCTATTCAAGACTAACAACAATGAAAGTGCTGATTCTACAGGCCTCGCCACGCGCGAACGGCAACACTGCCTGGATGGCAGAAGAGTACAAGAAGGCTGCTGAGGCAGCAGGTCACGAGGTGACGCTGGTCAATGTTTCGAAGAAGAAGATTGCAGGCTGTCTGGCTTGCGAGTACTGCCACGGGAAAGGCAATGGCGCCTGCATTCAAAAGGACGATATGCAGGAGCTCTATCCTCTGATGGCAGAAGCCGAGGCACTGGTGCTGGCTGCTCCTATCTACTATTTCACTCTGAACGCTCAGATTCAGGCGCCCATTCAGCGTATGTACTGTGTGAATAAACCCGCCAAAGTGCAGAAGATGGCATTGCTCGTGTCGTCATATTCCCCTGGCGTTTACGATGGAGCCACGGCAGAGTTCCGTGACATCTGCAACTATTGGAGTGCCGAGAACATGGGCGCCGTGACAGCCAAGATTGACGAACAAAAGACAGAGGCTACCAAACAGAAGGTCATCGACCTGGCCAACAAGTTGTAGGATCAGGTCAACTCCAACTCAAACTTTTTTTCGAGCCCAACGAGGGCGGGATTGAGCTTGAAGAAATGGTGCAACTGATCGCGCTTGTTGAAGGGCTTCACCGTTTCTGGCTTCTGTTCCGCCACATTGAAGCGGATGGTGATGCCACGATGCTGGAGCGCAACTACGAGGAAATCAGTAATACGTTGCGACAGCTCGGACATCATGCGCTCAATCTCAACGTTTTCCACCTCTACTGAAATGCAGCCCGCCTGAGCATCAACGATGGCGGGCTGCATGATTTTCATGCGCTGAGCCAAAGCGGTTTCCTCCACTGGCATCGTGTTGATGAAGGCCTGCCACTGCACAAGCAAGGATGTCTTGTCCAAGGGGATGTTCTTCTCAATAACAGGCTGAACGGGCTGCTTGGGAGCGGGAGCTGCCTCGGGAGCGGCAGATGACTGGTGGGAGCGATGGATGGAAGGGGCAAGCTGACCCAGTTTAAGGGTGGGACGCTTAGGGCTCTCGTGAAGCAGTTGAGAGGCAGAGGAGGAAGTGCTTACAGGGGCGGTTGCCGAAGGAGCGGGCGCTGAAGAGTTCGCGGAAGGAGCTGGCGCTGACTGTACTCTTGCTGCGGCTGGAGCCTGCATCTGTGCGGACGCAGGGGCAGTCTCCGTGGCAGCTGCTGCCAGGAGGCTGAAAATGGGTTTAAGAATTCTTACGGGGCGGCGCCCCGCGCCAGCCTCGTCATCGGTGGCCTGTGCACACTCTATGAGCGTCAGCTCCACCTGCAAACGTTTGTTGCGACTGGTGCGATAGGCCTGGTCGCAGTCGTTGCAAAGGCGGATGGCACGGTAGAGCCATTGCGGTTTGCAGCGACGGGCCTGCTCAACATAGCGCTGGCGGATATCGTCGCTGGTCTCAAGAAGCTGCGCCGTCTGCGGGTCTCGACAAACGAGGAGATCGCGTAGATGGGATGCCAGACCACTGATGAATGGAGCACCATCGAAGCCCTTTCCGAGGATATCGTTGTAGAGGAGGAGGCTCTCGCTGATCTTCTTGTCAAGCATAAAGTCAACGAGGCGGAAGTAGTAGTCGTAGTCGAGAACATTGAGGTTCTCAATGACTTTCTGATAGGTGATATTCCCGCCCGTGTAGCTGACCACCTGGTCGAAGATGCTGAGCGCGTCGCGCATACCACCATCGGCCTTCTGGGCAATCACATTGAGGGCTGCAGGCTCGTAGGTATAGCCTTCTTTTTCTGCCACATTCGAGAGATGACGAATCATGTTCTCCATGCTCATGCGCTGGAAATCGTAGATCTGGCAACGGCTGAGGATGGTGGGCAGAATCTTATGTTTCTCAGTGGTGGCAAGGATGAAGATGGCATGGGCAGGCGGCTCCTCAAGGGTCTTCAGGAAAGCGTTGAAGGCTTGGGTGCTCAACATGTGCACCTCATCGATGATGAAGACTTTGTACTTGCCAATCTGAGGCGGAATGCGCACCTGATCAATGAGCTCGCGGATGTCGTCAACAGAGTTGTTGGAAGCGGCATCGAGCTCGTGGATGTTCAGCGAGCGCTGTTCATTGAACGCGCGGCAGGACTCACATTCATTGCAGGCCTCGCCGTCCTCGCGAGGATTGAAACAGTTAATGGTTTTCGCGAAGATGCGGGCGCACGTGGTCTTTCCTACCCCACGAGGTCCACAGAACAAGTAGGCGTGGGCCAGTTTATTGGCTTTGATAGCGTTTTTCAGCGTTGTGGAAATAGCGCCCTGACCGATAACAGTGTCGAAGGTCATGGGACGATACTTGCGTGCTGAAACAATGTATTCTGACATGTTTTCTCTATTTTTGTTGGCAAAAATACAAATAAAGATTGAAAAAATGATGCTCTCGTGAAAAAAACTTTCAACTTTCAACTTTCAACTATAAACTTTTTTGTACCTTCGCACCATCAACTCAAGAAAATAAGGAATAAAAGAGATTTTATGGGAAAACTTCTGACCTGCTGGAACTATATCCGCCGGTACAAATATCCAGGCGCGATTTTAGTATTCCTGCTCATCGTAGGCGTTATCGATGAGAACAGCCTCTACACACGCCATCAGCGACAGATGGAAATCGGCAATCTGAAGCGTGAGATAGACAAATACCAAGAGCAGTTCGAAACCGAAACAGCCATGCTGAAAGCTTTGGAAACCGACCCTGAGGCTGTCGAGCGAATGGCTCGCGAACGATACTATATGAAACGTCCGAATGAAGACGTCTTTGTATTTAAGTCTGAATGAAAGAATTAAGTCCAAAACTCGCCATACTGCAGCAAGCAGGCGCCATCATTATGTTGGTGGGTGCCGCATTGTTCATGTGGCAGCCGATGATAGCCACAGTGCTCTACACAGTGGGCGCCGTGGTTTTCTGCCCTCTGCAGATGCTTCAGCGCTACGACGGCAAGAATTTCATCCTTCGGCGCCTGCGCCGACAACAACTGTTGGGGCTGATAGCTTTCCTCTGCGGAGCCTGCTGCATGATTATGCAAGTGGGGCGCTTTGGCTTTGCACGGCGTAACGAATGGGTGGTGTGCGTGACCATCGGATGCATCATTGAACTCTACACTGCCTTCCGCATTCCTGCAGAACTTAAGAAGGAACATCAGTGAAATTCTTATATTACATATATCAGATACTGGTTTCACCGGTGCTACTGGTGGTGACCATCCTGACCAGCCTGGTGACGACTGTCGGCTGCGCCGTCGGCAACGCCGCACGCTGGAGCTACTATCCTGGAAAATGGTGGTCAATCATCATCATCAGGCTGCTCCTGTTGCCCGTGCGCGTGGAAGGACGGGAAAACATGGATGAGCGTCAAAGCTACATCATCATCCCGAATCATCAGGGAACGTTTGATATTTTTCTCATCTACGGTTTCCTGAACCGCCATTTCAAATGGATGCTGAAAGAGGAATTGCGTACGATGCCTCTCGTCGGCAGCGCCTGTGAGAGTGCCGGATTCATCTTCGTGGATCCTCACGCAGGACCTAAGAAGATGAAGGAAACACACGACCGCGCCAGTCAAATCCTGCAAGGCGGCACATCGCTGGTGGTGTTCCCCGAGGGAGCTCGCACATGGGACGGCCGGCTGCGCTCCTTCAAGCGCGGAGGCTTCCAGTTGGCCGATGAGTTGCAACTGCCCTTACTGCCCGTGACCATCAACGGCTCTTTCCAAGTGCTACCCCGCAAACGGGGCTACGTGAACTTCATACAGTGGCATCCGCTGACGCTGACAATCCATCCACCCATCCTGATGAAGGGACATGGCAGCGAAGCTGAGCACGAGGCGATGCAAGAGGCCTACCGCAGGATTGAAAGCCGACTGGAGCCCGTACCCAACTCGTTGAAAAGTTAATCCTCAATTGTTAATCGAATAATGCGATATCTTCACTTCATATTCTGCACAGCTGTTATGGTCATAGCCCTGACTTTTTCCAGCTGTCACAAGGAACGGCTCAACATCAGCGGCTCCACATCGATTCCAGAACTGGAAGGAAGAATGCTGTATCTGAGAATCTATCAGAACAGCGAGTTGCAGGAACTAGACTCGGCCGCCATCACACACGGCAAGTTCCAGTTCACGGCACCCGCCAAAGATTCAGTGATCATGGCCTTCCTGTTTCTTGGAGACGAGAGCCTAATGCCAATGGTGGTCAATCGCACGGAACCCCTCACCATCACTATCAGTGAGAAGGAACGACGCGTCGAGGGCTCGGCGCTAAACGACACACTCTACGCGTTCATCAAGCGCAAGAACGTCATCGACCAACAGATGGCTGAACTCCCCCGCCGAGAGAGTCAGATGATCCTCGATGGAATTGACCACGACGAGATTCTGCAGCAGCTGAGTCAGGAGGCCGCCATCCTGTCAGCCCGCGAGAATGAAATGGTGATGCGCTTCATCAAGGACAACATGGACAATATTCTGGCACCAGGGGTGTTCATGATTGTCACCTCCAACCTACCCTACCCCATTCTGAATCCCCAGATTGAGGAACTGGTGACGTTGGGTTCTCCCACCTTCCTGAACGATGCCTATGTCTCGGAATATCTGGAGATGGCCCGCGAAAACATGGAGAAAATCAACGAATAATGAAAACATTTTTAATCATCCATTACTTATGAAAAACAAATCTTTATTAGCACTGCTCCTCGTGCTTGCGACAGTTCAGTTCGCCAAAGCTGAGAACGAAGGCGAGTTCATTCATTTCGAGATGGAGCCTAAGGTGACCTTCGGAGTACAGCCCCGTCAGCCGCTCACGCTCAATCTCTCTACCGGAACAGAGTTGACTATCAACAGCGAAGCCACGCGCGTGAACTACAGCGTGAAGCCTCTTGACGAGATTTCGTGGGTTGGAGTTCCCATTTTTGTGGCGGGTATTATTGCCAAGAGCGAGAAGAAGTCCTTCCGACAGGACTACAACAGTCCCTACACCAAGACGCGCCTGCTCACCAACTTCAAGACGCGCATCGACGACTACACCCAATTCTTCGGTCCCGCAATGACATTGGGTCTCAAGGTCGGCGGCGTGGAGGGTCGCTCGCAGTGGGGACGTATGCTGGCTTCTGCCGGTTTGAGCTACGCCATCATGGCAGGTTTCGTGAACGGCATCAAATACACGGCCAAGGAGCTTCGCCCCGACGGCAGCACTTATAATTCATGGCCTTCGGGTCACACGGCAACGTCGTTCGTTGGCGCCACAATTTTGCACAAGGAGTATGGTCTTACGCGCTCACCCTGGTACTCGGTTGCGGGTTACAGCGTAGCCACAGCTACAGGTATCATGCGCGTGCTGAACAACCGCCACTGGGTGAGCGACGTGCTTTCGGGTGCTGGCATCGGTATCATGTCCGGTGAGCTGGCCTACTTCATCAGCGACCTGATTTTCAAAGACAAATACCTGCTCCGCGACTACGACTCTGCCATACCCGACATTTCTGAGAACCCCTCATTCTTCAGCGTTTCAATGGGTATTGGACTGGGCAACCGCAGCCTTGATTTCTCGGGCATCACCTCGGAAAGCTGGGATTATGTCAAGATGGATGACCTGAAGCTGGAATTCCAATCGGCAACCGTCATGGGCGTTGAAGGCGCTTACTTCCTGAATAAATACGTGGGCGTCGGCGGTCGTCTGCGCGTGCGCTCTATGCCTATCAAGGGATGGGGTCAAGTGCTTGACTACGCCGAGAATGATATTAAGGAGACTATCAGCTATTTCCGTGAGATTTCCACCGATCCCACGTTCAATGTCAATGGGAACATCAACGACATGGTTCAGAGCAAGGAGTTCACCATCCAGAGTGATCACCTGACCGAATTTGCCCTCGATGCCGGTATGTATTTCAATATTCCTCTGTCGAAGCGCTTTGCACTGGGCACAAAGCTGCTCGTCGGCACCAGTACAATGCAGGCTCTGGAACTGGACGCTCACGTCAAGGGTACGAGATGGAGCCTGGACTATGACTACAATGTTAAGAACGGCAAAATCGACTGGAGCTCATTCACGCTGAATGGTATGCAACAGGACAAGGACGAGGCCGGTAACGTAATCCCTTATGATGTGGAGTGGAGCTATTTCACCCTCGAAGGCAACCGTTCCACCAAGTTCGGAACAGGTCTCTCTCTCACCTATGCTTACAAGCATAACTTCTCATGGCGTGTTTTCATTGACTATGACTACACCCGCAAGACATACACACTAACCAAGGACGCTGGTCACTATGGCAAATATTTGATGCCGAACATGCAAGGTCTTCCCATGGATGAACTTTCTGAAGTGCCAAGTGATATTTTTGCGCCTGAAGTTTACAAACTGAAGAAAGATATGTATCAATGGGTGCTCGGCGGTTCCTTCTGCGTCAATTTCTGACGCAGAAGGGCTAACGCCCACTGAAACGCAACTGCTGAGCGTGGGCGTTGCCTTCTGCAAATGCTCCTTTATTATATATAAGGTGTCCGTTGCAATAGGTCTGTTCCACCTGCCAGAGGAATCGGCGGCCTTCCAACGGGCTCCAACCGCAGCGGCTGACAATGCAGTCGGCGGTTAAGGTCCACGGCTGGCAACGAATAAGTGCGAGGTCGGCTTTCATGCCCTCGCGGATGAAGCCGCGATCACAAATGCCAAAAAGGCTTGCCGGATGATGCGCCATCAGCTCCACCAAGCGCGGCAGGCTCAGCACACCTTCTTCCACTAATCCTAACATGGCCGGCAGCGAGAACTGCACCATCGGCATTCCGGAGACTGCTCGTTTGCAGCCTCCTTCTTTTTCTGCGAGCAGATGAGGAGCATGATCAGTGGCAACGACTGTAATGCGTCCATCGGAAAGAGCAGCGCGCAAGGCATCTCGGTCAGCGCATGTCTTCACTGCCGGATTACATTTAATCCGTGTTCCCAGCGTAGCATAGTCCTCGTCTGTGAAGAGGAGATGCGGGACGCAGGCTTCAAGCGTGATTTGCGCATCAAGAGCAGGCGTTGCTCCGCTTGCCAGCGACAGTTCATCTGCCGTGGTGACATGGGCGATATGCAAACGCGCTCCTGTTTCCTTCGCCAACTGCACGGCAAGGCGTGATGAAGCAATACAGGCTTCCCGGCTGCGAATCTCAGCATGATGAACGACGGCAGGGTCATCGCCATAAAGGGCTTGGGCTTTGCGCATGTTATCTGCAATGATATCCGAGTCCTCGCAATGCGCCATGATCAGTAAGGGTGACTGTTCAAAGACAGCACGCAAAGCCTCGCCACGGTCCACGAGCATCCCGCCGGTGCTGCTGCCCATGAAGAGTTTCACAGCAGGAACAGTCTCAGCATCCAACTGCTGCAGGAGGTGGGCATTGGTGTTGGTGGCGCCGAAGTAGAAGCTGTAGTTGACAAAAGAATGGGCAGCGCCGAGTTTCTGACGCTCCGCCAAAGTCTCCAGCGTGGTAGTCTGCGGCACCACATTTGGCATATCCATGATGGTGGTGACGCCACCGGCAGCCGCTGCATGGCTCTCAGTGGTAAGGTCGCCCTTATGTGTCAAACCAGGCTCTCGGGTGTGAACATGATCATCGATGATGCCAGGGAGGAGCAAGGACAACGGCTCTTCGCCTTTCCTCTCTGACAAGGAGGAAGAGGTCACGTCTGTGGAAGAGATTTCTTCCTTATCGGAAATGCGGGTGATATACTCTCCTTCCACAACGATATCAGCCCGCCGGATTCTGCCGTCGGAGACATAAAGGATATCGTTGAAGCTATATCTGGAGTTTGCCATTGCTCAATGGTCATTGCCCCTTTTGGAAGGGTTAGGAGGCAGCTCTTTTATACTTCTTGAACCAACCGTCCCATCTGAGTCGCATCACTCCCCACAGAGCCTCGGAGAAGATGCCACCGCTCATCTTGCTGGTGCCCAACTCGCGATTGACGAAGATGACCGGCACCTCCTTGATCTTGAAGCCACACTGCTTGGCAGTGAACTTCATTTCAATCTGGAATGCATAGCCCTTGAAGCGAATGGCATCGAGGTCTATAGTTTCCAAGACAGTGCGATGGTAGCAGACGAAACCTGCTGTGGTGTCGTGTATGTCAAGCCCTGTAACCATCCTAACATATTTCGATGCAAAAAAGCTCATCAGCACACGCCCCATCGGCCAATTCACGACATTGACGCCCGACACGTAGCGCGACCCAATGCTCATATCAAAACCCTCGTCCTTGCACGCAGACAACAGGCGCGGGAGGTCGGCAGGAGCATGGCTGAAGTCGGCGTCCATCTCGAAGATGTACTCGTAGCCGTGGTCCAGCGCCCACTTGAAGCCGGCAATATAAGCAGTGCCAAGGCCAAGTTTGCCAGAGCGCTGCACCAAGAAAAGGCGGTCCTTGAACTCATCGGCCATGAGACGTTTTACAATCTCTGCCGTTCCGTCGGGTGAGCCATCGTCTATCACCAGAACGTTAAAGACATACTCCGTGAGCGAGGTGACAGCACGGATAATGGCTTCGATGTTTTCCTTCTCGTTGTAGGTCGGGATTATGACGATGTTGTCTGTTTGCATCATGATTAAAGGGAAAAAGTTCTACGTTATCACTCTTTGGTGATTTTCATCATCAGCATTCCTATCAGGATCCATATAATCTCCCTGAAGCGACAGATGATACTTACGAAAATGCCCAGTGCAGCCGTGAGTCCTAAGGCGGCAATGGACAACACGAAGCCACCCTCCTGCACCCCAAGCTGCATAGGCAGGAAGCCGATAATGTTAGCGAAAAGCGTGGTGAAGGATAAAATAAGGATGGAGTGGCAGCATGTGAGAAGGATGCCCGAGAAGCCCCCTCCGCAATCAACTCCGAACAGGAGAAGCATGAACAAAATCTCAGAACTCTGGACGATACGTGAGAGATATTCGAGAACCAGCGCATTGTAAAAGGCGCGTTTGTCCTGCTTGTGCAAGGCTGCAATCTGGTCATCGACGCGCTGCAGCGCCTCGCCGTGAGCTTCCATGAAACGGACACTCCACCCTTTCATGCCTGGAATCTTGCCTGCCCAGCGCACGAGGCGCACGGCCACGCCGTTGCGATAGCCTTTGGTGAGGACATAGAACGCCAACAGGCAAAAAGCGCCAATGCAGGAAAGAACGATTCCCACGGTGATGTCAATGGTCAAGTCGCCAATCAGCACGAGCGCGAGATAAAGGAAGATGGATGTGAACCAGAGCCAAAAATGGGCATAGAAGTGCATCATCGCATAGAAGATGACCGACGATGTGGCGCGCTGCTTGCCGATGTCCTTGGAAAGCTCCATGATGCGGTAGGGTTCACCGCCCAAGCCTCCCACAGGCGTAGCGTAGTTCAGCGCGTAGCCGATGATTGTCAGACGGTAGATGCGCCAGAAGCTGACGTGCTCGTCCTGAGAGATATTCCCCTTGATGATACACTGCCATGCCAAAGCGTTCAGTGCATAGATGAAGAGCCAGACGCCCAGAATCGGGATCAGCCAATAGCCAGCATGGACCAGATTCTCCCACAGCTCCACGAAGCTGACGTCAAACGTCAGCAACATCACCACAACGGCGATTACGCCGATGCAGAAGAAGAGGTTCGTCAGCCGTTTCTTAGTCCAGGTCATGGGTCAGAGTTTCCAGGTCATGGGTCAGAGTTTCCAGGTCATGGGTCAGAGTTTCCAGGTCATGGGTTAGAGCTTCTCTGCAATGCGGCGGCAGAAGGTCTCGTGACGATTATTGACGTACCAGCAGAGCATTTGCATGGCGATGCCCTCCCACAGGAAGTTCAGCACGGGCACATCGAGCAGGCAGAACAAGAAGAGCCATGCCGAGCGGAAGTTGAAGGTCAGCAGACCATTCCACTTCATCAGCGAGAGCGAATTGCGATGAATCTCCTCGCGGATATCAGCGGGGATATTGTCGAGGCTTCCATATTTCTCGCGCAGCTTGGCGAGCATATTCTGGAACTGCGGCGTCACGCGTTCCTGCTTCAACGTATAATCAACGTATGACTTCTGGAAGATGCGCTCGTAGAACGGTGCATCCTTGGGCAGCTGATCATAGAGTTCCTGCTGGCGGGCAGAATTGTCCAGCTCGCTACCCTTCTCGCCCTTGAGGAAGAAGAGATGAACCTGGATATAGTAGTCAGCCAGGCGCTGCTGTCCGGCAAAGCCGACCATGCCCGAAAACAAGGCAAAGACAAAAAGCACGACGGTGGCAATCAGCGCGTTCTGGGGTGTGTCCTCGATGCCAAGCCAACCAAATTCAATGGTATGATTGACGTAGAAGCGCCAGAGTAATGCTAAGTAAATGGGAAAGAACCACACGAAACCTGCAACGCCGTCGAGGATGCGTCCCAGGCGACTTTTCTTGCCTGTCATGCGAGCGAGTTGCCCATCGGTGCAGTCGAGGATGTCGGCCACACAGAGCATCAGGATGGCGATGATATTGAAGATGAGTCCCGTTGTTCCCTCGTAGAAATAGCTGCCGTGGATGAAGAAGGCAGCACTGGCCACACCAACGATCATCGAGAGAATCGTGACCGTGTTGGGATGAATATTAAACCAGTTGAAGAAGACCGCCCAGTAGTAGCTGAAGGGACGGACAACGTGGTAGTCGAGCCAGTCCTCAGTCTCGGCAGACTTCAGCGTGGCATAGATTTTCTCGTTCATAAGTCTAAACGCTCAAAGATATTGTTCCTTATACCACGTTACTTGTTGAGGAAGACGCGTTTGATAGTGTCCACGACGACCTGAATCTGCTCCTTGCGGCCGAGGGTGATTCGGAGGCAAGACTCCAGACCCTTGTCAGTCATGAACTTGATTTTGTAGTCCTGGTCAGCCAGTGCCTTCTGCAAGGCGTCCTTTATCTCAACAGGATACTTGATGAGGATGAAGTTGGCCACCGACTTATATACCTTGAAGCCGGGCAGGTTGCCGAGTTCCTTCTTGAAGAGCTGACGATCCCACTCCATTTCATCAGCCACGCGGCGATAGTGCTCGTCGCTTTCGAGAGCTGCCAGAGCCACGGCCTCAGAGAAGCGGTTGAAGCCGAGGTACTTGTTGGAGTAGCTCAGGAACTGGTCGTGTCCCTTGCCGATGAATCCGAAGCCTGTACGCAGACCGGGGAGTCCATAGAACTTGGAGAGGGTGCGGCTGATGATCAGGTTGTTGTACTTGTTCACGAGGGGTGCAATGTAGTCAGTATCAGAGGTGATGAAGCTGGCATAAGCCTCATCCACGAGCACCATTGTGTCATCGGGGATATTCTCCATGATGCGGCCAATCTCCTCCGATGTAAGGCTGTTGCCCGTGGGGTTGTTGGGCGATGCCAGCAACAGCATACGGGGATGGATGCGGTTCGTATATTCTATCACCTCGTCCACGTTGTATGCAAAGGTGTCGTCCTGCTCATAGAGCGGATACATCTCAAACTTGCCGCCACACTCGCCGGCCACGCGGTTGTAGTACCACCAGGAGAACTCGGGAATGAGAATGGTCTTGTTGTCGCCCACGGTGAGGAAGTAGTGGATAGCGTTCTTGAGGATTTCCTCGCCGCCGTAGCCCAGCAGCACCTGCTCCTCGGGCACACCGTAGAGCTCGCTCACGCGCACGGAGATGACGCTTTTCTTGCCCTGATCATAGATGCGGGTATAGAAACAAAGGTCTTTCGGATTGAAGTTCTTAATAGCGTCGAGCACCTTCTGACTGGGCTCGAAATTAAATTCGTTTCTGTCGAGATAATTCATATCAGTCTAATTAATTGAATATTCGTTGTTGATAAATATCGTTATTGCTTATTCGCGTTGTTGTTCGCGTTCTCGTTTATTCGTAGAGATTGGCCGGGATGAGCCTCTTGGCGTTCTCGAAGTCCTCAACCGTGTCCAGTTCTATGGAGAAGAAGTCGGTCGTGTCCACGATGCGGAACGTGTGCCCCTGTGGAATCAGACGCTCGAATGCACGCTCATAGAATACGTCAATCAGTCCTTCGCCCTCAATCATCTTCTCCAGTTCCTGAAACAGCGCACAGCTGTAGTCAGCTGTCATCTTCTCGAAGCCTACACTTTCGCCGATAGCATCTGCCGGCGAGCACACTTTGCTGATTTCGAGCACGCGGTTGTCGCTGTCCACAATCACCTTGATTTCCTCATCGCCCAGCTCATGGCGGTTCAGCGCCAGCACGTTGCCCTCAGTAGCCAGCAATGTGGGTATAATCTGCGGGTCGAAGAGGATGTCGCTGTCCATGAGCAGGAAGTCGCGTCCTTCGGTGAAGGGTCGCGTCATCCATAGCGAGAAGATATTGTTGTTGTTAGCATAATCCACGTTGTCGAGGAAGTGGATGGTGAGCTGCGGATAGTTCTTTGTCAGGAAATCACGCACCATCTGAGCGCGATAGCCTGTCACAACCACGAGCTCCGTGATGCCTGCAGCCACAAGTGCATCCACGGTGCGCTGCAACAATGTGCGCGGCCCCACCTTCAACAGGCATTTGGGACATTCGTCGGTCAGCGGGCGTAAGCGTTTTGCCATTCCGGCAGCCAAGATAACTCCTATCATATTTTGTTTAGCGGTTTTCTTATGTGTCAGTAAAACGGCGCAAAGGTAGTAAAAAAACTTGGATAAAGCGGCATACGAACACATATTTAAATAGAAAGCGCGCAAGAAAGGAGTTTTTTTAACGGATTTTGATAAAAATGTCGTATCTTTGCGCGCCAAATAGGAAACTGTTAACCCGCCAACGCTTCGTGAATATTGAAGAACTTCTGACGCTTTACGCACGCCACCCCAAGGTCAAGGCTCTGTCCAAGGTCATCACCGACGACGACATCAAGCAGGTCTATATCGCTGGTCTCCAAGCCTCTTCGGCGCCTCTGGTTTTTGCCGCTTGCCAGCAGCACGGACTGGCTGCCGTGCCGCTCCTCTTCATTCTTGATGATCAGGAGGAAGCAGGCTATTTCTATCATGACCTTGTACAACTGCTGGGCGAGCAGAAGGTGCTGTTCTTCCCCTCTTCCTTCCGCCGTGCCGTCAAGTTCGGCCAGCGGGATGCTGCCAACGAGATTCTCCGAACCGAGGTTCTGGCGAGGACTCTTTCTCCGCATTCACGCGACGGGGAGCGCGCCACGTCGCCCGACAGCAGTGCGCCGGCTGCTACCCCACCGTCAGAGGAGAGGGCTGCAGCACAGCTGATGGTCGTCACCTACCCTGAGGCGCTGGCAGAGCTTGTAGTGTCGAAGAAAGCACTCGACGACCGCACGCTGCAGCTTCGCGTAGGCGAGCGGGTGGACATTTCCTTCGTGGAGCAGACGCTGTTTGAATTTGGTTTTCAACGGACTGACTACGTCTATGAGCCTGGCCAGTTTGCCGTTCGCGGCTCACTGGTTGACGTGTTCTCATTCAGTTCTGAATATCCTTATCGCATTGACTTTTTCGGAGATGAAGTGGACAGCATCCGCACCTTCGAGGTGGAGAGCCAGCTCAGCCGCGGACAGCAGGAGTTCATATCCCTCGTGCCCGACCTCAGCAATGAGCTCGAAGAGCGTGTGCCGCTTGCCACCCTGCTCCCCAAGGACCTCGTCGTCGTGACCAAGGACCTCGCGGTGGTTGCTCAGCGCATAGGCCAGATCTGGGACGAAGGTTTCAGCCAGCAGGCGCTTATAGAAGAAAGAAGCAGAGAAACGGACTCACAAACAGCCCCGGACTCTCCCCCCGCCCTCCCTAGGGAGGGAGCAAATACCTTTGCGTTGAGTAGAGATTCATTACTCATTGACGCCCCCACCTTTGAGCACGGCTTCGCAGAGTTCAAGCGCATAGAACTCTCCGCTTCTCCAACACATACCGCCCCATCCCTAACAGGGAGGGCGGGGGGAGAGTCCGCTGGGTCTTTCTCCATCACCCCGCAGCCCATCTTCCACAAGAACTTCGACCTCGTCACCAGCACCTTCGAGGACTATCTCTCCAAGGGCTACAAGCTCTTTATTCTTGCCGACTCAGCCAAGCAGACCGACCGTCTGGCGGCGATTTTCAACGGCCAGTCGGACAGTCCGCAATCCGGCAGCATCACCTTCACGCCTGTCTCCAAGACGCTGCACGCAGGGTTTGCCGACAACGATCTCAAGGTGTGCCTGTTCACAGACCATCAGATTTTCGACCGTTTCCACAAATTCAGCCTTAAGAGCGAGCGTGCCCGTTCCGGCAAGGTGGCACTGTCCATCAAGGAGCTGCAGGAGTTCAACATCGGCGACTACGTGGTCCACGTAGATCACGGCATCGGGCGTTTCGGCGGTCTGGTGCGCGTGCCCGCCAACGGCAGCGCCGCCAGCGGCACCCCGCAGCTCCAAGAGATGATCAAGATCACCTACGACCACAATGATGTCGTTTACGTCTCCATCCACTCACTGCACAAGGTGTCGAAGTACAAGGGCAAGGACGGCGAGCCGCCTCGCATCAGCCGCTTAGGCACAGGCGCCTGGGAGCGCATGAAAGAGCGCACAAAAGCGAAGATCAAGGACATCGCCCGCGACCTGATAAATCTCTACAGCCGGCGACGCGAGGAGAAGGGCTTCAAGTTCAGTCCCGACAGCTATCTGCAGCACGAGCTGGAAGCCAGCTTCCTCTACGAGGACACCCCCGACCAGCTGAAAGCCACCAACGACGTGAAAGCCGACATGGAGCGCGCGCGCCCCATGGACCGCCTCGTATGCGGCGACGTAGGTTTCGGCAAAACCGAGGTGGCCGTTCGCGCCGCGTTCAAGGCAGCCGTCGATGGCAAGCAGGTGGCCGTCATGGTTCCCACCACCGTGCTCGCCTATCAGCACTTCCACACGTTCTCTGAACGACTGAAAGACCTGCCCGTGCGCGTCGATTATCTCACTCGCGCCCGCACGCCCAAGCAGACAAAAGAGCTTCTCGCCGACTTGGAAGCCGGCAAAATCGACATTCTCGTCGGCACGCATAA
Organism: uncultured Bacteroidales bacterium; assembly: GCA_902783885.1. Taxonomy (GTDB): domain Bacteria; phylum Bacteroidota; class Bacteroidia; order Bacteroidales; family Bacteroidaceae; genus Physcousia. Next base: position 4,592 of record CACZSQ010000046.1, on the reverse strand, counting down.
GCTCATTGGCAAAAGCGTAAAGTTCAAGGATTTGGGACTCCTCATCATCGACGAGGAGCAGAAGTTCGGCGTCGCCACGAAAGAGAAACTGCGCCAACTGAAAGTAAACGTAGATACACTGACGCTCACTGCCACGCCGATTCCGCGCACGCTGCAGTTCTCGCTGATGGGAGCACGCGACCTCAGCGTCATCCAGACACCTCCACCCAATCGCTACCCTATCCAGACCGAGGTGCATCTATTCTCGCCCGAGGTCATCGCCGAGGCCATCAATTTCGAGATGAGCCGCAACGGCCAGGTGTTCATCGTCAACAACCGCATCGCAGGACTTCCGGAGTTGGAAGAAATCGTACATAAATATGTTCCTGACGCCCGCGTAGCCGTAGGCCATGGACAGATGCACCCCGAGGATCTGGAGCGTGTGATGACCGACTTTGCCGCCTACGACTACGACGTGCTTATCTCCACCACCATCATTGAGAGCGGCCTCGACATTCCCAACGCCAACACCATCATTATCTGCGGAGCACAAAATTTCGGCCTCGCCGACCTTCACCAGATGCGCGGTCGCGTGGGGCGCTCGAACAAGAAGGCTTTCTGCTACCTGCTCGCACCACCTCTCGGAGCCCTGCCACAGGAGTCACGCCGACGCCTGCAAGCTATTGAGAATTTTTCTGACTTGGGCAGCGGCATCCACATCGCCATGCAAGACCTTGACATCCGTGGCGCAGGCAACCTCCTGGGCGCTGAGCAGAGCGGCTTCATCGCCGACCTCGGCTATGAGACTTATCAGAAGATACTCTCCGAAGCGGTGAAGGAACTAAAGAACAACGAGTTCAAGGAACTCTACGCCCAGCAGGTAGCCTCCGGCGAGGTCACCAGCGGCGAGGATTTCGTGGAGGACTGCCTGCTTGAGACGGATATCCCGATGGCGTTCCCCGACTACTTTGTGCCTGGCAGCACAGAGCGGATGCTGCTCTACCGCGAGCTCGACGGCTTAGAGACAGACGAGGCTGTGGAGGCTTTCCGGCGCCGTATCACCGACCGCTTCGGCGCCATCCCCGAGGAAGCCGAGGAACTGATTCGCGTCGTCAGGCTGCGTCGCCTGGGCAAGTATTTCGCCGCAGAACGCATCATGCTCAAGAACCAGCGTATGCGCCTCTATTTTGTCAAGGACGATGACTCGCCGTTCTTCCAGGCGCCTGCCTTTGGGCAGTGCATTGCCTACTACTCGCTCCACCCTGCCGACTGTCGGCTCGACGAAATCAAAGGACGCCGCTCCATGCTCATCCAGAACATAGGCAGCGTCCATGAAGCTTGCGCCCTGCTTGAAGAAATCAAAGGCATAGCACCCTAAGCGTTCCTCTCCAGAGCCACTTTTCGGTCTTATACAGAGTCGCCGTAGCGCTCCCGTGTAATTTGTGCGAGGGACTTGCCGCGCGTATTGGGTGCACCAATCACACCGACAATCAAAGAGATCACCAGCAAGGCTATCATGCAGTAGGCTGCGAGGGTGAAACCTTCGCCGTTCTCGCCGTAGATATAGGTGAAGATGAGTCCCCAGACAGCAGAGAGTCCTCGAACGACAAAGAACATAAGCCCCTGAGCGCCAGCACGAAACTTGGCAGGGAACAGTTCACTGCCCCAGAGGGCATAGAAAATCTGCACGCTCAGACCGCCCTCGATGCCCCACAGGATGGCGAACGCCCAAAGGGATGCTGCGCTGCCGATGCCCGTCGTGACGACCATTGCCCATGGAGCGATGGCGAAGAGGAGCCCCAGGACATAGACGAGCTTGTGGCTCGTGCGGTCGATGAACAATGAGAGGACAGCCGTCGTGGCTACGGTGCAGAACCACAGCACACAGCTCAGCCAGTTGGCCTGCTCGTTGGTGACGCCGCCAGCGGTCTCATAGATATGCGGCAGGAAGAAACCCATCACAGAGGCCACGAGATTCCACGTCAAATAGATGACGGCGAGGTAGGCTGCGGTCTTCACCGCAATCTGATTTGTGAACAATAGCTTGATGTTGTCCACAATGCCACTTTTCTTCTCCTTGCTTGCTGTAAACTCCTTGCTCTCCTCCAGCTGGCGCTGCAGTGTCCATGCGATGAAAGCCACGACAAACAGCGTGCAGAAGACCACGCGCGAGGAGAACACCTGCACAGCCGTTTCGGCGGCATCAGCGCCTATGACGGCGTGAGCAACCGATTCCACAAAGCCATAGAGGTAGCCGCCAGGAGCGAACAGCATACCGAACAGCAGGATGATCATGGGACCCAAGCCCCATGACATCTGCGAGATACATATATTGCGGCCACGGTTGTTGACCTCTGAGCTCTCAGAGATATACGTCCACGATGCAGGCACGCCGACGCCGACGCTGATGCCCGTGATGAGGAAGCCGCAGAGCAGCATCGGGAAGTTCACGGACAGCATGACGATGAGCACACCCGTCATATACACTAGCAGGTTGTAGGTGAAAATGAACTTACGTCCGAACTTGTCGGCGAGGAAGCCACCGATGATGGCACCGATGGCTGCGCCCAAGGCATTGGCGCTGATGGCGTTCAGCCACCCCAGATGCATCTCGCTCAGTCCAAGATAGTTCTGCCACAGGGTGATGCCGCTGGCACCCGCCACGATGGCGCCTGCATCGAGATAATTGTTCAAAGACACCGCAATGGTACTCTTCAGAGAAGAAGACCCAGCGGACTCTCCCCCTGCCCTCCCTATAAGGGAGGGAGCAGAATGTGTTTGAGAGGTTGTATTACTCATTGAATGATTATTTCTTTGATAGTTATATGTCATTATCTATAATTTTGCGGTTCGACCGCAATTTCTGAAGATTCCAATTTGGCAGACAGCGTCCGCCAAATTATTGTTGTTGTCCCTATTTGGATTTCTCAAAGGTGACCACCCCCTCCCTCACAGGGAGGGCGGGGGTGGGCCTTTTATCTCTTTGATGTCACGTTCTTCTCGTAGTCCTGAATGGCAGGGATGAATTCCTCGCCGACGGGAACGTTGTTCTTGAGATTGAAGTAGTCGAAGACGGCACCGAAGGGGAGCGACTTGGCTTCCTCGAGCAGTGCGAGGCGCTCGAAGTGCTGGCCGCGGTCCTCGTACTGGCGCAGCTTGGCGAGGGGTTCGAGGAGGGCTTGGAGGAGGCACTTCTGGGTGGCGCGCGTACCTATTATATAAGCTCCGATGCGGTTGATGCTGGCGTCGAAGTAGTCGAGGCCGATGTGTGCGCGGTTGAGGGCGTCGGCGCGGACGAGCTCCTTGAAGAGGTCGAGTGTCTGGTCGTTCATGATGGTCACGTGGTCGCTGTCCCAGCGGATGGGGCGCGAGACGTGGAGCATCAGTTCGGGCACGAAGAGCAGCAGCGAGGCCACCATGTCGCTGACGTTCTCGGTCTGCTCATAGTGACCCGTATCGAGGGTGTACATGAGCTTGCGGGTGGCGCAGTAGCCGGCCACGAAGTCGTGTGAGCCCACGGTGTAGCTTTCCAGTCCGATGCCGAAGAGTTTGGCTTCGAGACAGGTCTTCATGCCGGGCAGGTCCTCCTTGAGAATCTCGTCGAGGCTCTCGGCGAAGATCTCGCGGTAGCGCTTGCGCTCAACGGTCATGTCCTTGGAGCCGTCGTGCACCCACACGTTCATGATGGCGGGGTCGCCCTGAGCCTTACCCATGGCATCGGCGATGCGGCGGCAGCGCTTGGTGTGCTCAATCCAGAACTCGCGGATGGCGGGGTCGGGATTCGAGAGGGTGAGGTTGCCGCTCTTGGGGTGTGAGAAGCTGGTCGAGTTGAAGTCCAGCTTCAGTCCCTGTTCCTTGGCCCATTGTATCCAGCTCTCGAAGTGCTTGATTTCCACTTGGTCGCGGTCCACGAACTTGCCGCCGAAGTCGCCGTATATCTCGTGCAGGTTCAAGCGGTGGTTGCCAGCAAGGAGGCTCTTGGCGAAGGCCACATCGGCGCGCACCTCGTCGATGTTGCGTGCTCGTCCCGGATAGTTACCGGTGGTCTGGATGCCTCCGCTCAGCGCCTCGTTGCGCTCGAAGCCCACCACGTCGTCGGCTTGCCAGCAGTGGAGGCTGATGGGGGTCTGTTCCAGTTGAGCAATGGCTTTTTCGGTATCGACGCCGATGGCGGCATAGCGTTCACGTGCAATCTCGTAGGATTTGCGAATTAATTCTTCTTTCATGAGTGAATGAGTTGTTTTTAGTTTATAAGTCGTTTGCGCCGCAAAGATAGCGATAATAAATAAAAAAGAAGAAGAGAAGTGAGAAAATGGCATCTTTGTTTCAAAAAAAGTACCCGCCGAGTCAGTTGAGGCATACAAAGAGGTAGCCCATTGGAGCGCCGTTGGCACCATAGTGGCGCTGTAGGAGCTTCCAGGTCTTGCGCGCTTAAGACCTGCGTCTTCGGGGCTTAGGACTTGGGTCTTCGGCCGTTAAGACTTGAGTCTTCTGTCCCCTTCGACGCTGCAAAGGTACGGCATGGGCGTTGCGGTTTTCGAATGTTCGGGCTACTTTTTTCAAAAAAAATTCAGCGATACCCGAAAATGTCATTTTCAGTCATTAGTCATTAG
>CACZSQ010000045.1 GCA_902783885.1 uncultured Bacteroidales bacterium | reverse complement strand
GTTGAGAGTCAGTTGAAAGTGTAGAGTCCTTAGAGTGACCGATGGCGCCTTCGAGGAGGAGGGAGGCAAACTGATGGGCTCTCTCTGTCATCCAATCGATGTCAGTGAGGTGTTGGATGGCTTCGTTTTCGACCTGATAATCGGTTCCTTCCATCATCTTTGGAATGCCAACGATAATGCGGGAGGGATAGAGGTTGTCGTAGAGGGCCTTGGACTCGCGGAGAAACTCAGGGGCGAAGAGTAGGTTGAGTTTCTTGGTACCCTTAGCAGCATACTTGACATAGAGGGAACGGGTGTAGCCCACGGGGATGGTGGACTTGATGACCATCACGGCATCAGGATTCACGGAGAGTACGAGGTCGATGACATCCTCGATATGGTGGGTGTCGAAGAAATTCTTGACGGGGTCGTAGTTCGTGGGGGCTGCAATGACCACGAAGTCAGCATCCTTGTAAGCGGCCTTGCCATCGAGGGTGGCCACGAGGTTTAGCTTCTTCTCTTTTAAATACTTCTCGATGTATTCATCCTGAATGGGGCTGATCCTGTTGTTGATCTTCTCCACCTTCTCGGGAATGACATCCACGGCCACCACCTGATTATTCTGAGCCAGAAGTGTGGCAATCGAAAGGCCTACGTAGCCTGTTCCTGCAACTGCAATCTTCATATTGAGTTCTTTTATTATTTAATACATTATTTAATAGGTCATGTAGTTTTCGCCAGCCCACGCCGCGTTCACATCTACAGAGACGTCTGTCGATTGCGACCCACCTCCATTAAAGAAGGTGCCGGAGAAATGAGAAATCTTATTTCTGGTGATGGCGACGTCGAAGGTACGTTCCACAAACGTATTCTCGGCAGCATCAAGGGCTGTCACAGTGAGATGAAGGGTGCCCTCAGTATTCTTATATGGATAGGAGTAGAGGTCGAAAGACTTCTTCCCTGACACGACATCAAACTTCACGTCCTGCTTGCTGGCGACATTGCCGTAGCCGGTAGTGGCATCGAAAGCACCGCTGCCACCAGTGTAGTAGAAACGCATCTTCTTCACCTCAGCAGGGAAGTCGTCAGTGATGGAGAACCGGCACAGGGCTGTGATACGGTTCAGCGTCGGAGAGAGGGACTGAGGCTCGCTGGAAATCGTTATCACCTCGCTATACAAGAACGTGTCGGAGTAGCCTTGTGCGTTCGTGAACTGAATTTTCTCGATGGGGGTCATCGTAGGGTTGCCATTGCTGCTATGAGCCACAATGACCAATCGGTAGGTGCCCTCCTCGAGGAGGAAGGAGGCTGTGCCGAAGGCGGCATCACCGAGTTGCTGGTTTATCTGCTTGAGTTTGGAGCCATCAGTCTGATAGACGGCGAAGTTCAGGCGCGTGCATACTTCAGAAGCCGGTGTGCGTGAGACGGCCGAGAAGGGAGTCTGTTCCAGCTGATAGACACTGATCCGAAGATTTCCATTAGGTTCTGATATGTCATCGGCCTCACCCACATAAGGTTTTTCACAGGAGCACAATGCTACCAGAGCAAACAATAAGAAGAGAAGTTTCTTCAACATACGTATTTATTTGTCAAATGAATTTAACCGAGGGTCGCATGTAAGAAGCGACTCACCTTGCCCGTGAGGCTGCGATCCATGTTGTCAATGAAGGATTCCAACAGGCGTGACATGCCATGGAGCGGAATGATATCATAGTCCGCAATGGCAGCAGGAATGAGGGTGCTATGCCCTGCGGGAAGCATTATCTCATCGCCTGTGCTACGAATGGAGATCTTGCAATCCCCCTCCAGGCAAACAGAGATGATGAAGCTGTCGTACTTCAAGAGATTACGATGGAAAGAACCGGTGACCTCCATGACACGGACGACAAAGTCCGGAGTGTCGATGATCTTCATGGCCCGGTTGTAGGTCTCCATGTATTCGGTGCGGTAGTTCTCCTCGACATGATAATCGAGGGCCTTGGCGGCCAACTCTGTGTGAAGTTCACGCGGGTTGCCATCCAAGCCACGACGGTCGTAGTCGTAGATACGATAGGTGACATCGGATGACTGCTGTACCTCGACCAGCATGATGCCGGCCCCAATGGAATGGACGCGGCCGGCAGGGATATAAAACACATCACCCTTCCTGACCTCATGTCGGGCGAGGACATGAGTGATGCTGCCATCGGTTATACGACGCTGGTATTCGTCGGCTGTTATCTCCTGTTCGAAGCCTGCATAGAGGTGGGCACCCTGATCGGCCTTGAGAACATACCACATCTCCGACTTGCCCATCTTACCATGTTCACGCTGTGCCATCTCGTCATCAGGATGCACCTGGATGCTGAGGTCCTGACGTGCGTCGATGAACTTAACCAGCAGTGGCAGCTTGCCCTGGAAACGTTCATTGACGGCCTTGCCGAGGATGGCCTCCGGCTGTTCATCGATGACAGAGATGAGGTCTCTCCCACTCCACTCCCCATTGCTAATGATGCTGGTGCTCGTGGGTACCGCACTCACCTCCCAGCTCTCGCCGATGGGTTCATCAGTAGCTGCCAGGCCTTTGTAGGCTTGGATCTGATGGCCACCCCATACGGTGGTGTGAAGGTTGGGTTGGAAGAGGAGGGGGTACATGAATGAAGAATGAAGAATGAAGAGTTAAGAATGAAGAATGAAGAATGAAGGGTGATTTTGTACTATGGGCGGCGGATGTGGAGGGGGATGGCGGAGGGATGGCGCTGGCAGAAGAGGGAGGTGTCAGTGACGACGAAGGCGAGATAGCCACCACCGCCGGCACCGGGCATCTTCCATGCCAGGACATCGGAGTCCTGGGACCAGTGATTGATCGCATCGGCGATAGCAGAGGTTGTGGTGCCATCGGGTGCTACAGGATGTATCATGGCTGGGAACATTGAGACCTGAGCCTCGAAGGACGCCCGATAGGCAGCTGCAAAGGCCTGAAGGTCCTGCTGGAGGATGGCCTGCCAGCAGTCGTCGGCAGCAGCGGTGAGCGCCTGCACCTTAGCGGGGTTGATATCCTTGCCGGCCACGACGGAGCAACCCGGACGGCGCGGCTCAATGGGAACCATGCACAGGTGATGTTCCAACCAATCGAGGATGCTGTCATCCTCACAGGTCTCGATGCGCTCGGGCCAGAAATGCTTATTGTAGTAATGTCTGCAGAGGCCCGGCACACAGATGCCGATGGCATCCTGAGCCCCACTGATGATGCCGTCGCCACGCTCAGGATGGTTCTCGAAGCAGAAGACGAGGCGTGCCAGTATCTCGGGCTGCATCTTAGGCAGCTGCATGGGCCATATATTCTTGATGACATTCCGCGTGGAGGTGCTGAGGCCACAACGTTCACGAATGTCAAATGTCGGTTCCAGAGAAATGGTGATGGCCCACCCTGCCCCATACTGCGAGACGTATGGCTGGTCTATCCATGTGCCTGCAAGATCCAGACGTGTGGGAAGCTGGCAGGTGGCAGCCTTGAGGTCGGTGCTGGAACGGGCTGTCAGCCCTTCCTGAGGTGTACGTTTGAGAACCACATACTCTATACCTCTCTCACGGCATACACGTTCCTTCTCATCGCTGGACCCATCCTCGTTGACGACAAACACATCGGGCTTGACGATATCCAGCGTTGGCAGGAAGTCCATCACGCCACTGCCAGCATTGATGAAGGCCTGCTTGACATAGCGGATGCTCTGCACCATAAACAAGCGTTCCTGTTCGGAATAGACCGTGGGGCGGTGTTTGTAACCGAGATATGTCTCGTCGGAGCCGATGCCCACATAGAGGTCGCCATAGGCGGCGGCCTGACGGAAGAATTCTACATGTCCGCTGTGGAGCAGGTCGTAGCATCCGCTGACGAAGACCTTGGGTTTGATTCCCATTTTTTAAAAGTTAAGAGTTGAGAGTTAAGAGTTAGCGTTCGGCACGCATGGGGTTGTGGAGGAAGTCGTCATAGGCGAGGCGGATGCCGTCTTCGAGTTCGGTCTTGTAGGTCCAGCCGAGGGCAGTGGCCTTGCTCACATCAAGGAGCTTGCGGGGAGTGCCATTCGGGCGGGTGGTGTCCCACTCTATGCGGCCTTTATAGCCTACCACCTTAGCGACCAGTTCCGTGAGGGCCTTGATGGTCAGTTCCTTGCCGGTGCCTGCATTCACTGTCTCATTACCACTATAGTTGTTCATCAGGAACACACAGAGGTTCGCGAGGTCATCGACATAGAGGAACTCGCGGAGAGGACTGCCGTCGCCCCAGCAAGTGACGCTCTTGACGCCCGCGACCTTGGCCTCATGGAAACGACGTATCAGCGCCGGCAACACATGACTGTGCTCAGGGTGGTAGTTGTCGTTGGGACCATAGAGGTTCGTGGGCATGACAGAGATGTAGTCGGTGCCATACTGACGGTTCAGGAACTCACAGTACTTGAGGCCACTGATCTTTGCCAGCGCATAGGCTTCGTTGGTTTTCTCCAGTTCACCGGTAAGCAGGCAGCTCTCAGGCATCGGCTGGGGTGCAATGCGGGGATAGATGCAACTGCTGCCCAGGAACTCGAGTTTCTTGCAACCGTTCTTCCACGCAGCATGGATGACGTTCATCTCCAGAATCATGTTGTCATACATGAAATCGGCGAGGGCGCTCTGGTTAGCCACAATGCCACCCACCTTTGCCGCAGCGAGGAACACGTACTCAGGTTTCTCCTCGGCGAAGAACTTCTCGACCTGATCCTGACGGGTGAGGTCCAGTTCTTTATGGGTCCTCAACACGAGATTATGGTAGCCTTGGCGCTGGAGCTCGCGGACGATGGCGGAGCCCACCATGCCGCGGTGGCCGGCGATGTATATTTTGGAATCAAGATTCATAGTTTTTTTTATTTGAACACGGATTGCTCGGATTGAACGGATTACTTTTTGATGATAACCTAGAGAGAAAACATCCGAGTTATCCGTTTGATCCGTGTTCGCTACGGATTGCTCGGATTGAACGGATTATTTTTTGATGATAACCTAGAGAGAAAACATCCGTGTTATCCGTTTGATCCGTGTTCGCTATATTACTATCCGTTCCTTTTCCAGCTCATCGGAACATCCAAAGTTATAGAGCAAGCCTAACTTAAAGCCTGTGGCATGAAGATAATTATACACCTGAGATCTGTGAGCATCATCTAATTCGCTGACAGCCTTCAACTCTACGATTATCTTATTAAAGCATACAAAATCTGCTTTATAATTTTGCTTTAGCTCTACACCATCGTAAAAGATTCTCAGTTCTTTTTCACGTTCATATGGAATATTTCGACGTTGGAACTCTATTTCCAGTGCCTCTTGATAAACAGCCTCAAGGAAGCCATGGCCTAGTTTATTGTAAACATGGAATGCAGCTCCATTGATGGCATATGTAAGGTCACTATATAGCAACATATCTTTCTTTTGACCACGGATTGCTCGGATTGAACGGATTATTTTTTGATGATAACCTAGAGAGAAAACATCCGAGTTATCCGTTAGATCCGTGTTCGTTTATTATTTTACGATGCCTTTTTCGAGGTACTCGGCGAGGTTCATGCGGACCTTGGCGGCAGCACCTTCGGCTGCGATCTTAGCCATGTCGTGCTCGACCATGATCTGGACAAGCTGCTCGAAGGAGGTCTTCGAGGGGTTCCAGCCGAGCTTTGCCTTGGCCTTGGTGGGGTCACCCCAGAGGTTGACAACATCGGTGGGGCGGTAGAAGTCGGGGCTAACCCTTAGGACAACGTCGCCTTCCTTGAGTTGAGAGTTGAGAGTGGAGAGTTGAGAGTTCTCGATGCTCTTGACTATGCCAACTTCGTCAAGACCTTCGCCTTGGAATTCGAGCTCTATGCCGGCGTGTTTGAAAGCATAGTAGGCAAACTCGCGCACGGAGTGCTGGACACCCGTGGCAATGACGAAGTCCTCGGGCTTCTCCTGTTGAAGGATGAGCCACATGCACTCCACATAGTCCTTGGCATAGCCCCAGTCGCGTAAGGACGACAGGTTGCCGAGATAGAGACAGTCCTGGAGGCCCTGAGCGATACGGGCGGCAGCAAGCGTAATCTTACGTGTGACGAAGGTCTCGCCGCGGCGCTCGCTCTCGTGGTTGAAGAGGATGCCCGAGCAGCAGAACATGTTGTACGCCTCGCGATACTCCTTGATAATCCAAAAACCATAGAGCTTGGCTACAGCATAGGGAGAATAGGGATGAAAGGGTGTGTTCTCATTCTGGGGGACCTCCTCAACCTTGCCATACAGCTCGGAGGTGGAAGCCTGATAGATGCGGCAGGTCTGTTCGAGCCCACTGGCACGCACGGCCTCCAGCACACGAAGGACACCCGTAGCATCCACGTCGGCCGTGAACTCAGGAGAGTCGAAGCTCACCTGCACATGGCTCTGTGCTGCAAGGTTATAAATCTCGTCGGGGCGGACCTTGCCCACCACCTTCACCAATGACATGGAGTCTCCCATGTCAGCATAGTGCAGGTGGAAGTGAGGCAGCCCCTCCAAGTGAGCGATGCGCTCACGGAAGTCAACGCTGGAGCGGCGGATGATGCCATGGACATCATAGCCCTTATCCAATAGAAATTCTGAGAGATACGAACCATCCTGGCCCGTAACACCTGTTATCAGTGCCGTTTTCATAAAAGCTGAATATTTTCATAAAAGCTGAATAAATTCTGGTTCAATATGCGTGGCTGCCACCGTGAGAAGATTAGGGAGCGAGACCACCAGGCGCTTGTCACGGATGCCCTTCACTTTCAAGAGCACCCCCTCAGCGCCATCAAAAACGCCTCCGATGATGCGAATCCGCTGTCCTTTCTTCAAGTCAACCTCATCAGGGCGATAGTAGCGCAACTTCTCCTCGCTATGAGATGATATCTTGATGAAGTTTTCCATCTCGGCATCTGGAACTTTCAAGGTGCTGTGTCCACCTTCGAGATGCGGCATCGTCACAAAAGAGAAGAACGACAATGGGCGCTGGAATTCGTTCAAAACGTGGAAGGTGGAATGAACAAACACAAGTCCGGGAATCACGGGCACGAGTTGCCGTGTCTGGCCATACCTGTTTTTCTTGATGATATAATGCTTCGGGATATAGTAGTGAATCTGCTCCCGCTCAAGCATATTTTCCACCTTCAGTTCGGCATGATAGGCATTCATGACGAACCATTGATTCTGTTCCACGTTTATAGATAAGAATGTACTAACAACTCCCCTTATAACCCATTAAGTCGCTAGCTGACAAATGTTTACAAGAGGTAGGCAGGCAAATACTGCAGATATCCCTAACGGGAGCCCGTCTATCCGCTTGCAAAGATACAACAATTATTCCGATAAAAAAATTAAATCGGATAAAAAAAAACGCACTACGCCAAAAATCTCTCTATGAGAAGGCTTGCAGCTTTAAGGACATTGGCACGCTGGGTGGCTAAGTTAACGCGTATAAAGCCCGATTTGCCATACATCTCACCAGCATTGACCCAGAGAAGATCTTTTTCTAAAAGGGTCTTCGTCAGTTGTTCAGAATCATATCCCAAAGCCTCAACGTTGAGCCATGCCAGATATGTGCCTTCAAGACGAGCTATCGGCAGCTGTGGGAGGCTGGCCTTGAGGGTTTCTCGGAAAACACGATAGTTCTCATAAAGGTACTCGTTGAGCTGGTTGAGCCACTCCTCTCCCTCAGGCGAGTAAGCAGCCTGCATCGCCACAAAGCTGAAGCAGTTGATGTCACACACCTCGTTGATATTGATAGCCTTGTCTATGCGCTGACGGAAATCCTCGGAGGGCGTAATGATATAGGCCGTCTGCAAGCCCGCAATGTTGAAAGCCTTGTTCGGCGCATTGGCAACAATCCACTGGCAACCGGCCTCCTCGGCGACGGGTGCAAACGGAAGGAACGGACGATCGAGCCGAGGATTCACAAACTCGCAGTGAATCTCATCGGAAAGGACAGGTATGTGACGCCGAGCGCACAGGGTTGCAATCTGTAATAATTCTTCGCGACTCCACACTCGTCCAGACGGGTTATGCGGGTTGCATAACAGGAACAGGTCCACAGGGGTGGTGTCGAGCGTTTGCTCCAGGGCTTCGAAATCTATGGAATAGTGTTCATCGGCTGCAGACCACGTGAGGGGGAAGTCCACGAGGCGGCAACCATTGTTGCGAATGGAAGAAAAGAAGCAGTTATAAGCCGGTGTGAACGTGAGCACGGAGCCGCCAGCAGGACATAGGCCCTTGATGATGGCCGAGACAGCAGGAACAACGCCACTGGTATAGAGCATCCACTCACGACGGGGCTTCCAACCGTGTCTGTGATCCTGCCACCAGATGATTCGCTCATAGAACGTGTCGGGAACGAGAGCATAGCCATAGACGCCGTGCTCTACACGTCGGCGCAAGGCATCCATCACACAAGGGGCTGTCTGAAAGTCCATATCAGCGACCCACATAGGGAGTACGCCGGGAGCAGCTTCATCCCATTTGGCGCAATCGGTGCCGCGACGGTTAACAGGTATGTCAAAGTCGTAGTTTTTCATAATAACTGAGTATCTATTCTTTCAACAGAAAGCTGGGATTACAGCGGAAGTAAACACCGAAAGAAAAATTGTTGGCGAAGGTTGCAGATGCCACTGTACCGTCGGGGTGCTTCAGCTGGCCGGCAAAGAGCGGATAGGCATCAGCTTTCAGGCCGAGGATGTAGGATTTTGAGAATGTGTGGCACCACTCAACACCCATGTGAGGCGTAAGCATAGACTTGAAACGCGCCCCGGGGATCTTCTGTGAGAGCGTGCTATAGAAGGGGGCTCCATAGAGAGACACGAAGTCCCTTGCATAGAACAAGCCGCCAAAGACACGGAAGTCGCCGCGCAGCTGTGCCGAGAGCATGGCAGAAGCAGCAGTCCCCTTGTCGAAGGGCCATAGCTTACCAGCCTGCTGCCAGCAGCCAAGGAGCGCCACCTCAGCATTCAGACTTTGAAGCAGGCGGGCACGAGCATTCCACAGGAGCCCCACTCCCACTCCACCATTCGTGATCGTCTGCACGCCCATATCAGTGATGTCCTGCTCGCCGCCTCTGTGCTGTATCAGAACATCAAGGGAAAGATACCAGTTGAGAGCGGGAAGTGGAGAGTCGAGAGTGGAGAGTGGAGAGTTGAGAGTTGAGAGTGGAGAGTGGAGAGTGGAGAGTGGAGAGTTGAGAGTGGAGAGTTGAGAGTTGAGAGTGGAGGGGGGAGAGTTGAGAGTGGAGAGTGGAGAGTTGAGAGTCGAGAGTTGAGAGTTGAGTGAGATGCGTTGGTGAAGCCCTATGGTAAAGGCTTCCTGATGAGTATCTTCCTCGAAGATGTAGCTCTGCCAGTTCACCCATGCATCCAACTGATACCGAGGTAAATCCACGAGCAGCTGGAAGCCCATCTCAGGATCCTGCGTCAGATTCATTTCAGGGTTCATCAGAGGTTCCATCACACGATGGTTGGCGCCGCCAAAGATGTCGCCGAGGACAAAGGTCACACGATTCAGTTGTGCCTGCGCACGAAAGAATGGTAACAGGTGTGCACCGCTTTGGTACTGATTTCCCTTCCAGCGTCCGATGTCATGGTAAGCATAGCAGGGATATTTGTTGGCTCCATCAAAGATGAGGGCATGGAAGCCAGCCTCCAAACGTACGTTCGACAGCGGCTGGTAGGTAAGCTTCGGCTGCACCCAGAAGCCTGGCAACGAGTAGCCTTTGGCCTGTTCGCCCTCAAACTCATTATCCTTGAAAAAGGAAAGATTATCCACCACGAACGATAGCTGTCCTGTGCTGGAGGGGTTGATGTGCGTATCAGACGACGCCATGAGCAAGGACAGTTCCTGAGCCGACGAGGGTAGCACCGATGCAATAAACGCCGCGAAGAGGAACCATTTTGGGATTCCTGAATAATGTTTCATGGCGCAAAGGTACAAAGAACTATGAAAAAAAAGAAGAGAGAGACGAAAAACAAAAACTTTTCTATATCTTTGCACAGCAAATAGACAACAAAGAATGACCAAGAAGCAACGATATGAAGCTGTTATCAGCTACTTTGAAGAGGCGATGCCTGTGGCAGAAACAGAGCTACACTACGACAGCGTCTTTCAGCTATTAGTGGCCGTGATGCTCAGCGCACAATGCACGGACAAACGCGTGAATATTGTGACGCCCGCGCTCTTCGAGGCCTTCCCGAGCGCCGAGTCCATGGCGACAGCTACAGAGGAAGACGTACTGACATATATAAAAAGTGTCTCCTACCCCAATTCCAAGGCCAAGCACTTAGTGGAAACCGCACGTCGGCTCGTAGAACGCTTTGATGGACAGGTGCCTGACACGCTGGAAGAGCTGACAGCGCTGCCTGGCGTAGGAAGGAAGACAGCGAACGTGGTGATGAGTGTGGCTTTCGGTCAGGCACGTATGGCCGTTGATACACACGTGTTCCGCGTGAGCCATCGCCTTGGTCTCGTGAGCGACAAGGCCAAAACACCGCTGGCGGTGGAACAGGCACTGGTGAAGCACATCCCCGAGGCTGTCATCCCCAAGGCTCACCACTGGCTCATCTTGCACGGGCGATACGTCTGCAAGGCGTTGAAGCCCCTATGCATGGAGTGTGGCTTGCAGTCGATATGCCCGTATTACACACATCTATAAATTCTGGAACTCCTTACCGTTAAACGCCACCCTTCTGACGGCAATGCCTGAAGGAGTATGGCAATCACACTCAATAATCCTTTCTTTGTTGAATAGCCTATAAACTAAAAGGTAGGTTTCATCGGGCATGTCTATTTCAAACCCGATGGAATAAGCTGAAACGAGCTCCATTCTGCGGGTTTCAACATCGAACAGATTGAAGCCAACGCCGGAGAACTGGCCGTCTTCGGGTTTACCATCCTCATCATAATTCACCGTGTTCGTGATAACCAGTTTGTGCTTGCCGTCGGAATAATCCCAACAGAAGAATTCGATGAAAAAGCTCCAGTGGAAGGCTTCATCATCCTCCGCAGAAGCATCAAAGCGCATATAGCGGTTTTCTTCATCAAGCAGGATGGAGCGGTTATGTGGAAGAGGTTGGCCAGACTTATACTTTTCCCAGCTCCTGCCCATGTCGCCAAGGAATTCACCGTTATCTACCATTGAAATGGCTGCTTCAATAAAGTCAGAGATTCGCGGTTCGCTGCCACTGTAGTTGACAGGCACAGAGAAATCCAATTCTGCGGTTTCAGCCACCGTTGTAGTATCAACCGCGGCAGGTTCGTCATTCATGCTTTTAGCGGTTCGCTTACATGATGACACAGCCATCACAAATAAAGCGACAACCGTTGACAAGACTACGACAGATTCCTTTTTCATAACATCAATAATTAAGACCCTTATGCAGGATGATTCAGGCTTCTGGGTGCAAAGTTACGTTTTCTCTTTAAAACGACAAAAAAAGTCCTAAATCACTTGCATGCCTCAGTAGAAAATTATATTTTTGCACCCGTAAACGATATCTATCAAACGATATCTATCAAATATCAAATATCAAATCATTAAATCTTTAAATCATCAAATCACATTATGACCATTAACGATTACAAATTCGCTGGCAAGAAGGCCATCGTGCGCGTTGATTTCAATGTGCCCCTCGACGGCAACGGTAACATCACCGACGACACCCGCATCCGCGGTGCTCTGCCTACGCTGAAGAAGATTCTCAGCGATGGCGGTGCCCTCATCATCATGTCTCACATGGGCAAGCCCAAAGGCAAGGTGAACCCCAAGCTCTCCCTGCAGCAGATCGTTCCCGCTGTGAGCGCTGCCCTCGGCGTTGAAGTGAAGTTCGCTCCCGACTGCGCCAAGGCTGCCGATCAGGCTGCTGCCCTGAAGCCCGGTGAGGTGTTGCTGCTGGAGAACCTGCGCTTCTACCCCGAAGAGGAAGGCAAGCCCGTTGGCATCGACAAGGAAGACCCCGCTTACGACGAGGCTAAGAAGGCTATGAAGGCCAGCCAGAAGGAGTTCGCCAAGACATTGGCCAGCTATGCTGACTGCTATGTCATGGATGCCTTCGGCACGGCTCACCGTCGCCACGCCAGCACCGCTGTCATCGCAGACTACTTCGATGCCGACAACAAGATGCTCGGCCTGCTCATGGAGAAGGAAGTGACCGCTGTCGATAACGTGCTGAGCAACATCAAGCGCCCCTTCGTAGCCATCATGGGCGGCTCCAAGGTGAGCACCAAGATCGGCATCATCGAGAACCTGCTGGGCAAGGTCGATAAGCTCATCCTCTGCGGTGGCATGACCTAC
>CACZSQ010000044.1 GCA_902783885.1 uncultured Bacteroidales bacterium | reverse complement strand
GTTGCGTGCCAGCGGCAACGACATCTGCGCCCCCTATGCCGAGGAGTTCCCCGAAGCCACCTTCTTCGAGGGCAAGAAACCGTGGGAGCAGAAATGCGACATCGCTCTACCCTGTGCTACGCAGAACGAGCTCAACGGCGAGGATGCCCGTCAACTCATTGCCAATGGCGTGCAGTGCGTCGGGGAGATCTCGAATATGGGTTGCACGCCCGAAGCTATAGACGCCTTCATCGAGGCCAAGATGATCTTTGCTCCCGGCAAGGCTGTCAACGCAGGCGGCGTGGCCACCAGCGGATTGGAAATGAGTCAGAACGCGATGCACATCAGCTGGAGCGCTGAGGAAGTGGATCAGCGCCTACATGGTATCATGCACGCAATCCATGCCCAGTGCGTCAAGTACGGCACCGAGCCCGACGGCTATGTCAATTACGTGAAGGGCGCCAACATCGCCGGCTTCATGAAAGTAGCCAAAGCCATGATGGCGCAAGGAATTGTCTGAGGAGTTACAACGTGTTCACTTGTTAAAGTGTCAACTTGTCAACTTGTCAACTTGTCAACTCGTCAACGTGTAAAGCCCTTTGGCCTTGATTTCTGCCCAAACGCGGGAGTCAAGGCCAAATCCGTTGTATGCGGGGTCGTGGGCAATGGCTTCCCGAATTTGAGTGGAGGAGATGTCGAGCAGGGGCGTGTTGACGAGGACAACCCCGGCGGGCAAGACAGTTTCATCAATCGGAAAACCAGGTCGCGGATAGATGATGATGCGGTGGTTACGAAGGATCTCATCGGCGTGATACCATTTCGGGAATCGATGCCAATTATCGGCTCCGATGACGAGCACAAACTCATACTCGGAGTAGGTGGTCCTCAACGCCTCCAGCGTATGAACCATATAGGAGGGACGGGGAAGATGAAACTCAAAGTCGCTTACTCTCAGATGTCGTTGGCGGCCGACAGCTAACTGAGCCAGACGCAGGCGGGCTGCATCATCCAACAATCCTTCAGCCGGTTTCAGTGGGTTCTGCGGCGACACGAGAAACCACAACTCATCCACGTGATGATGTCTCACAAGCCAGCTGCCAAGGGCTATGTGACCAGTGTGGATGGGGTTGAAACTGCCGCCGTAGAGGCCAATGGTTGTCAAGGTGGTAAGAGTAAGATGTCAGTTAATCAGAAGAGGAAAAAATGGAGTAGGCTGCGGGGCTTATGAAACGAAACTGCTGACAGTGCTGTAAGCTTCTGCCTTTGCGGTTTCCAGGTCGTCGTTGACGATAACGCGGTCGAAGCGGGGAGCAAAAGAGAGTTCGTAGGCAGCACGATCCAGACGTTGTTGAATGATCTCGGGAGCATCTGTGCCGCGTCCTTCGAGGCGTTGGCGCAAGGCTTTGATGCTGGGAGGCTGGATGAAGAGGCTCAAAGCGCTGTCGCCGAAATACTCCTTCAGACGCATTCCACCGTGAACATCAACGTCGAAGACAACGTTCTGTCCGGCTGCCAACTGCTTCTCAACCTGAGATTTCAGGGTTCCGTAAAAGCGGTCGGCATAAACCTCCTCATACTCAATAAAATCGTCAGCTGCAATGTGTGCGCGGAACTCCTCGGGGGTGAGAAATAGGTACTCTACGCCGTGCTGCTCTTGACCACGCGGCGGGCGCGTGGTAGCCGAAACTGAAAAGAACAGGTTCAGTTCCTTGCGCGGCATCAGACTGCTGATGATTGTGCTCTTGCCACTGCCTGAAGGAGCACAGAAAATAATGACTTTTCCCATACGAGCACGTGGTTACATGACATTCAACACTTGTTCCTTGATCTGCTCCAACTCATCCTTCATCTTCACGACGATGTTCTGCATCTCGGCAATATTGGATTTGCTGCCAGTCGTATTAATCTCCCGACCCATCTCTTGCGCGATGAAACCGAGCTTTTTGCCCTGTCCGTGACCATTCTCCATCGTCTCGGTGAAGTAGCGAAGATGATTGGCCAGCCGCTGTTTTTCCTCATTGATATCGAGTTTTTCGATATAGTAGATCATTTCCTGTTCGAGACGGTTCTTGTCGTATTGCACCTCGGGGATAGCCTCTAAACCTTCGATAATGCGAGCACGGATCTTTTCCACGCGTGCCTTCTCGAAAGGCTCTATTTGCTGGAGTAAGGTTCCGATGTTTGCAATCTTCTCCGCAAACTTCTTCTGCAAAGCTGCACCCTCTTGGCGACGGAACTCCATGAGCGCGTGGATGGCCTTCTCGGCAACACTGCGAGCCACAGTCCACTCTTCCTCACTCAGTTCTACAGTGTCTGTGCGGGTGAGGACGTCGGGCAGCCGAAGGAGCGTGGGAATCCAGTGTTCCTCAGGATCTTCAAGCTCGAAGTCCTCGGCAAGAGCGCGAATCTGTTGGATATACGACTTCACAACCATGCGGTTGATAGGTGTGGCAGCGTTCGCGTCGTCGCGCTCAATGTAGAGGCTGAAGTCCACCTTGCCACGCTCCAGTGTAGTGCTGATGAGCGATCGGAGCTCCATCTCTTTCTCTCGATAGATTGGGGCTATGCGCGTCTGAAGATCCATAGCTTTGCTGTTCACAGACTTAATTTCGGCGGTAATCTTTTTGCCGTTATACTCGGCAGAGGCCTTACCGTAGCCTGTCATTGACAGTATCATTTGGCTAACGTTTAATCATTTAGTGTTGAGACTTCTGAGGTGTAAAGATAATCACTCACCATGAAAATCCGATGCAAAGGTAGTAAAAAAACGTAAAACGGCCATTTAAATAATAAATAATGTGTATCTTTGCAGCCAAATTAATAATAGCGGTTCGTTGAATCGAACATAATATAGCTGATTGCTAATCATAAAGTCGTTTATTGTAAATCGTCAAATCGTATATTAAATTGGCTTGTAT
Organism: uncultured Bacteroidales bacterium; assembly: GCA_902783885.1. Classification (GTDB taxonomy): domain Bacteria; phylum Bacteroidota; class Bacteroidia; order Bacteroidales; family Bacteroidaceae; genus Physcousia. Next base: position 11,475 of record CACZSQ010000044.1, on the reverse strand, counting down.
TCTACATATTGAAACCAGTACAAAAGTGTGCTCGGTGGCTGTGAGCGAGGATGCTCACGTTATCTTTGAGCAGACCGATACAGAGGGTCCAAATCACGCTACCAAGTGCGCAGTGTTTGTTGATGAGGCCTTGAGCTTTGCTGAGAGTCATGCCATTCCGCTGGATGCCGTTGCTGTGAGCCAGGGGCCAGGCAGCTACACGGGTTTGCGCATTGGTGTATCCATGGCTAAAGGCGTGGCGTACGGGCGTGGAGTGCCCCTCGTGGCAGTTCCCACGTTAGAGTTACTTTGCGTGCCTGTGCTGCTCTATCGTGAGGATATTCCTGACGAGGCGTTGTTCGTCCCAATGATTGACGCCCGCCGCATGGAGGTATATGCTGCCGTCTATGACCGTGCCCTGAAGCCTCAGCGTGGGGTGCAGGCAGACATTGTGGACGCTGACACTTACCGTGAGTGGCTCGACCGTGCTCCCGTCTATTTCTTTGGCGATGGATCGGCCAAATGCGAAGGGGTTATCAAACATCCAAATGCCCATTTCATCGATGATATTCACCCGCTGGCCAAGCACATGTACCCGCTGGCAGCCCGAGCCTTGTCGAAGAACGAGACAGTGGATGTGGCTTATTTCGAACCTTTCTATCTCAAGGATTTCATAGCCACAAAACCTAAAAATCCGTTAACGTTGAACGTTGAGCGTTGAACGTTAAATCACATATAACAACTTTGGGACCAAAAACGCTAAAACGCCAAACGAATGATATACAACACCCAACGTGAGAAGCTTGTTCTTCCCGAATACGGCCGCACCATTCAGGAGATGGTGGACATCTGCGTGAAGATTGAAGACCGTGCCGAACGGCAGCGGTGTGCCGAAAGTATTGTCTCCATTATGACCACCATGAATCCCAATGTCCAGCAGCAGCCGGATTATGAGCACAAACTGTGGGATCAGCTGGCCATTCTCTCCAACTATCAGCTCGATATCGATTATCCATTTGAAATCGTGAAGCCCGAGGAAATTGCTGCCAAGCCCAAGCCCCTGAAGTACCCGATGCATAGAATCCGTTATCGTCATTATGGCCATCTTACTGAGGAATTTGCACGCCGACTGAAGGAAATGCCCGAGGGCGCCGACCAAAAGACGCTCACCTCCATGTTGGCGAATTTCATGAAACGGAGCCTTTATAATTGGAACCGCGATGCCATGGATGAGCGTAAGGTGCGCACTGATTTGGAACACTATACTGACAACAAGGCAACCCTGTCTGACGACTTCCATTTTGCTCCCGTCAGCAATGGACATCTTCCCGGCAGCAATGCCAGCAAGAAGAAAAGAAAACGGTAAGTGAAACCACTCAACGCTCAACGAAACAGAACGATACGATGAGTTCATTTAAGATAGAAGGCGGCCATCGCTTATGCGGCAGCATTACCCCTCAGGGTGCCAAGAATGAGGCTCTGCAGGTGCTCTGTGCAGTGCTACTCACCGATGAGCCTGTCCGGATTCAGAATATCCCTGATATCTCGGATGTCAACTACCAGATACAGTTACTGCAAGACATCGGTGTGAAGGTGACCAAGCACGGCAAAGGTGATTTCACTTTCCAGGCTGATATGGTTGACCTCAAATTCCTTGAGAGCGACAGCTTTCTCGAGTGTTCCGCGCGGTTGCGCGGAAGCATCATGTTTGTGGGGCCGCTGCTGACACGCTATGGCCGCGCCTTAGTATCGAAGCCCGGGGGCGACAAGATAGGTCGCCGCCGCGTGGATACCCACTTCCTGGGCATGGAAAAGCTCGGAGCCAAGTTCCGTTACGACTCTGAGCGTAGTCTATTCGAGATTACTGCCACGCGCCTGCAAGGCTCTTATATGTTGCTGGATGAGGCTTCTGTCACCGGCACGGCGAATATCGTCATGGCGGCTGTGATGGCCGAAGGCACAACCACCATCTATAATGCCGCCTGTGAACCCTATCTCCAACAGCTCTGCCGGATGCTCAACAGCATGGGAGCCCGCATCGAGGGAATAGCCTCCAACCTGCTTACCATTCACGGTGTGGACAGTCTGCATGGAACGCAGCACCGCATCCTTCCGGACATGATTGAGGTGGGATCGTTCATCGGCATGGCAGCGATGTGTGGAGATGGCATCCGCATCAAGGATGTCGGATATGACGACCTCGGTATCATCCCCTACACCTTCCGGCGCATGGGTATCACCGTGCAGCGCCAGGGCGACGACATCTATGTCCCCTGTCATGACCATTATGAGATAGAGTCCTTTATTGATGGCTCTTTCATGACCTTTAGTGATGCTCCCTGGCCGGGGCTAACGCCCGACTTGCTTAGCGTGCTGCTGGTGGTGGCAACGCAAGCTAAGGGATCAGTGCTCATACACCAAAAGATGTTCGAGAGCCGACTGTTCTTTGTGGACAAACTCATCGACATGGGCGCGCAGATTATTCTCTGCGACCCACACCGTGCTGTGGTCGTGGGTCACGATAACCTGATTCGCTTGCGTGCCGGCCGCATGACCTCTCCCGACATCCGTGCAGGCATTGCCCTGCTGATAGCTGCCATGAGCGCTGAGGGAACGAGCGTCATCAGCAATATCGGGCAGATAGATCGCGGCTACGAGGACATTGAGCACCGCTTCAATGCGCTGGGAGCCGTCATCAAGAGGATTCCGTAGCAACTCTCCCATTTCTTCATAATAATATATCAACCTCATGATCTCCGAGGCAGATGTTTATCAAATAGGCGTTATCACTCGCGCGCACGGCGTAAGAGGCGAAGTCTCATTCCAGTTCACAGACGATGTCTGGGACCGCGTCGAGGCTGATTACCTATTCTGCAAACTGGACGGTCTGCTCGTTCCCTTCTTCTTGGAGGAATGGCGTTTTCGCTCCGATACGACGGCGCTGCTGAAGTTCGAGGACATAGACAGTGCCGACGCCGCCCTGCGCCTCGTGGGCAGTGAGGTGTTCTTCCCCAAGGCCCTGACCCCTTCCGAGGTGGACGATGAGGACCTGACATGGCAGATGTTCACGGGCTTTGAGGTACTTAGGCGCACATCTGGTGAAGAAGCATTGCCCCTGGGCACTGTCTCCTCTGTCATGGATCAGACATCCAATATCTTGCTCGAGGTGACGACTCCTGAGGGCAAGGAGATTCTCATTCCTGCTCACGAGGATTTTGTCCTCAGCGCCGATCATCGCGAACGCCGCCTTTACGTCTGCATCCCCGATGAACTACTCAACTTGAACAGCTAATCAATTATGAAAGATAACAGCCACATAAAGCCCTCTACTCCACTCTCGCCAAAGGGGGAACAGGGGGCAAGACCCAAGCAAATAGCTATCCTCGGCTCTACGGGCAGTATCGGCACTCAGGCTTTGCAGGTCATCGCCGAGCACCCCGATCGCTTTGAAGCGCGAGTACTCACGGCTAACAATCAGTGGGAGCTGCTGTCGCGTCAGGCACGGCAGTTTATGCCCGCTGCGGTGGTCATAGCCAACGAAGCACACTACCATGCCCTACGTGATGCCATCGCCGACCTCCCCATTGCCGTGTATGCTGGCCCAGAGGCCTTATGCCAGGTGGTGGAGAGCAGCGAGATTGACTTGGTGCTCACGGCCATGGTCGGCTTTGCCGGTTTGCCACCCACCATAGCGGCCATCCGCGCACGCAAGCCTATTGCCTTAGCCAACAAGGAGACCATGGTGGTGGCGGGCGAGCTCATCAATGGCCTCTGCCGACAGCACCAGGTGCCCATCCTGCCTGTAGATAGCGAACACAGTGCTATCTTCCAGAGCATCATGGGCGAACAGAGCCCCATAGAGAAAATCATTCTCACAGCTTCAGGCGGCCCCTTCCGCACGTTTACGCACAAACTGCTGGAGACGGTGACACCAGCGATGGCGTTGAAGCACCCCAATTGGGACATGGGCGCTAAGATAACCATCGACTCTGCCACGATGATGAACAAGGGGTTCGAGGTCATTGAGGCCAAATGGCTCTTCGGCGTTGCGCCGGAGGCCATCCAAGTGGTGGTGCATCCGCAGAGCGTTGTCCATTCCGCCGTGCAGTTCACTGACGGTGCCGTGAAGGCACAGCTCGGTGTCCCCGACATGCGCGTGCCCATTCAGTTGGCATTTTCGTTCCCACAGCGCCTGCAGAGCAGCTTCGAGCGACTGGATTGGTATGCCATGCACGACCTCACCTTCGAACGTCCCGACACAGAGCGCTTCCGCTGTCTGACCCTTGCCTACGAGAGCCTGCGGCTTGGAGGCAACATGCCCTGCATCGTCAATGCGGCCAACGAGATTGTCAATCGCGCCTTCCTCGAAGGGAACTGCCGCTTCCTCGAGATGCCGGACATCATCGAGCGCACCATGCAGCGCGCCACCTTCATCGCCAAACCTACCTACGACGACTATCTCGCCACTGACAGCGAAGCTCGCAGAATTGCGGCTTCACTTCTTATGGCTACAAAATAACGCAATAACGTGATAACAAAATCTAAATAATCAATATGAGCCCTTTTTGGATTAAAACCCTACAGTTGATTTTGTGTTTTGCCATCCTCATCGTCTTGCATGAGGGCGGCCATTTCTTCTTCGCCAAACTGTTCAAGGTGAAGGTGGAGAAGTTCTTTATGTTTTTCGATTGGAAATTCCACCTCTTCTCCACCAAGGACAAGTGGTTCACACGCCTGTTCCCCAAAATGAAGGATGCCGAGACCGAGTACGGCATCGGCTGGATTCCCCTTGGCGGCTACGTCAAGATTGCCGGCATGATCGACGAGAGCATGGACACCGAGCAGATGAAGCAGCCCGTGAAACCCGATGAGTTCCGCGCCAAACCCGTGTGGCAACGCTTCTTCATCATGGTGGGCGGCGTGCTGGTCAACTTCGTGCTTGCGCTGTTCATCTACGCGATGATTCTCTTCACGTGGGGCAGCGACACACTGCCGATGCAGAACATCAGCCTTGGATTCTCCTACAATACGACTGCTCAGCAACTGGGATTCCGCGACGGCGACATCCCCGTGAAAGTGGATGGCGATCCCATCGAAGCGTGGGACGGAACGGTCTATCGTGCACTCTCTGAGGCCAAGTATGTTACCGTCCTGCGCGAGGGCGCAGAGGTGGTGATTGAGATGCCCGACGAGGGGGTCAACCTCCTCGACATGATAGAGCAAGAACCGCGTTTCCTCGCCGTACGCGTGCCGGCGCGTGTTGATAGCGTGCTCCCAGAGTCCCCTGCCGCACTAGTTGGCATGAAGAGCGGCGCACGCCTCCTGGAGGTCGATGGTCAGCCGGTGGATTGGTGGTACCAATTCGATGCCGTCATGGGGCGCAAGGCTGATGTCCTGGCATCCGACTGCAGTCACGAGGACAGCGTGCGTCTCCGAGCATTGCCCGTGGTGTTCTCCAACGAGGAGGGGACTACACCCGACACCGTGGTCATCCGTCTCACCGAGCAGTACATGATGGGCATTGTCAAAACGCCCTATCAACTCTTCTATAAGGATGATTATGTTCACCGCAACTACGGCTTCTGGGAAAGCATTCCCGCCGGCATCGCCTATGGATGGGAGACTCTGAAGGGCTATGTCAGCGATCTCAAATACCTGTTCTCCAAGCGCGGCGCTCAGAGTGTCGGCTCCTTCGGAACCATCGGCAACCTGTTCCCTGCCGTCTGGGAGTGGGATGCCTTCTGGAACATCACTGCCTTCATCTCCATCATACTCGCCGTGATGAACATCCTGCCCATACCGGGGCTCGACGGAGGACACATCTTCTTCCTGCTCGTAGAAGCTGTCACGCGTCGCCCACCCTCGGACAAGTTCATGGAACGTGCTCAGTATGTCGGCATGGCATTGCTCCTGGCGCTCATGGCCCTGGCACTTTTCAATGATGCCGTGAAGTTCCTGTTCTGAATGAATACCTCAAAAATAGTAAGTGCAATGAAGAAAGTATTATTGTTAATCACACTGCTGTCCATTGGCACGCTTGCTAATGCACAACGAAAGGTAGAGATCGTGGAGCCCGTCAAGCAGAATCTGTCTGATGCTGCCGGACGAGTGATTAAACGCAAGGTGGCTATAGGACGCTTCAGCAATGAAACGCAGTATGCCAAAGGTATCTTCTATGACAAGGAGAACGACCCGATGGGCAAACAGGCGCTGGACATTCTCTCGGCAAAACTGGCGGCTTCGGGGAAATTCATTCTTTTGGAGCGCGGCGATCTGGCTGCGCTCTTAGAAGAGGCAAAGAAGAACGACGGCGGTTTGGCTACCATTGGCGCTGACTACATGATCATTGGTTCTGTCACTGAGTTCGGACGTAAAAACGTCGGTAAATCGGGCGTTTTCTCTAGCACCAAGAGCCAGATCGTGGAAGCTGCCGTGGCCATCCGTCTGGTTGATGTCTCCACGGGTTTGATTATCTATTCTGATGAAGGTAAGGGGATGGCTGAACTCACTACCAGAACTACCATGGGCGTGGGCGGTAAGGCCGACTATGACGCAACCTTGAGCGACAAGGCTATTTCTGAGGCCATTGGACAGCTCGTGGAAAACATCATCAACAAATGCACGGACAAACCATGGCGCACCTATTTCCTCTCCTACGACAGCGATGCACAGCTCATTGCCGGAGGCGCCAGTCAGGGCATCAGAATCGGTGATCGCTTTGCCGTGAAAACCAAGGGAAAGCGTGTCAAGAACCCACAGACGGGCGTTATGATTGAACTCCCAGGCAAGCAGATCGGCACCGTGACAATACTTTCCACCAGCGGCGACACACCCGAAACGGAATACGCTCAAGTCGCTTATGAAGGGGACATCTCCATCGATGCCGACAAACTCACGGATTATTACATTGAAGAAATAAAACCATAGAATTATGAAAGCAAGAATTTTGTTTGTCTTGATAGCTGCAACCTCTTTCATGGCAGCCTGCAAGTCCAGCTTCCCCGTTGCACAGCAAAGCGGCAAGGAGGATATGGCTTATCTCGTGTTTGTCGGTCCCTTACAGACATACGGCAACGGCTCTAAACCGGTCCAAGTGGACGTGGATGGTACGCAGTTCGACGCTAAGGTGGTTAAGCCTAAAACTTCCAATCGGAAAGGCACTCAATATGGGGTAGCACCGGGGCGACGCAATGTCACCGTGAGATTCAATGGCGAGGTCGTTTATCAGAAACAACTGTTCCTGTCAAGCCAGGAAACTAAAATCATATCCCTGCCATGAAAAAGATTCTTTTTGCTGTCGTCTTTGTCATGACAATGGCTTCATGTCAGACCGAGAGATCACTCTATTCCTGGTACGACTCTGAGGAAGCCTCCTACAACTACACCAAACGCAGAACTGAAGAGTCCCTCACGAAGGCCATGGCACAGTACAAACTGGTCATCGAACGGCAGAATGGAGAACGCAAGGTGGTGCCTCCTGGGGTGAATGCCGAATATGGCTTCCTCCTTTACAAGGCAGGAAAAAAGGACGAGGGACTGGCTCTGCTCCGCGCTGAGATTAAGGCTTATCCGGAATCTGAAAAGTTCATCTCAAGAATCATTAAGCAGCTGGAAAAATGAAAAAATATATCTTCCTTGCCATGGTGGCCGCGCTCGCGACATCATGTTCTGAAACCATTTCGCGCGGAGTTCAATATCCTAAGATGTACGAGGAGAAACCTCTGACCATTGCCGTCATGCCTCCCATCAACCAGACACAGCACGTCGAAGCTAAGGACTATTTCTACACCACTCTCTATGCCCCGCTTTGCGAGAAGGGTTACTATGTCTATTCACCCATGATGACCATGGAGATGTTCCAGGCTGAGAGTGCTTACGATGCCGAACAATTCCTCGAGGCAGACCTCTCACAGTTCCGGAATGTCCTGGGAGCTGATGCTGCCATGTTTACCATCATCAAATCATGGAAACGCAGCAACGTCCTCGGAACGTTGACGGCTGGCGTCAAGTACATCCTGCGCTCCACAAAAACGGGACAGACTTTGTACGAGCGCGAAGGACTGATAGATGTTGACACCAGTGTACGCAGCAGTTCCGGCGGCCTTTTGGGCTCTTTAGTAAGTCTTGCTGCTACTGCTATAAACACGGCATCAACAGACAAGGTCGTGGCGGGTCGTAAATGTACGGTGTTTGTCTTAAGCGATATGCCTGAAGGCCAGTATAGCCCGGCCTTTGGTAAAGACCAGAATATGCCGGCAGGCAAAAGCTATATAAAGGCTACAGTCAAATAACTTGTCGCCGTAAAGAACGTAGCATGAGACTTTTAGACCGCCAACAGCTGACAAACATTCTTCGTGCGGGCGCCCTCCTTGCTATGGCTCTGCCTTTACAGGCACAAAAATTGCCCATTCCATCGGAGATTCAAGCCGTGGAGGCTGTCCGCGTGGAGTGCCCCGTGGGCACAGCCCCGCGCCTGCCGTACCAGTTGTGGGTCACCTATGCCGATGGCCACAAGGAGTACCGCCAGGTGCGCTGGGAGAACGCCGCTTTGGCCACCGAGGAGGCTGAGGCAACCCTGCCCGCAGGCACCGACTACACCGTGCAGGGCTTCATCACCGGCGACCTCACCACTGCGCAGGGCCTTCCCGTGGAGGCCGCCGTCCACGTGACTGCCGCCCCCTATGCGGTGCCCGCAGCCGCTCCCGTGGCCGAGCCCTTGCCCTTGAACTGCGTCCACCTGACGGGGGATAACCGCCTCCGCCACAACCGCGACCTCGACATCGACCACCTGCTCACGCTCGACGTGCGGCAGCAGCTCTATAACTATCGCGACACCTACGGGCTCCCCACAGACGGCTACCCCGTGTCCGACGGCTGGGACTCGCCCACCACGAAGCTCAAGGGCCACGGCAGCGGCCACTACATGAGCGCACTGGCGTTGGCCTACGCCAGTTGCCCCGACGCCGATAAGCGCCAACAGCTGAAAGCCAATGCTCGCGTGATGGTGGATGAGCTGCGTCGCTGCCAGGAACGCACCTTCGTCTATGACCGCACGCTCGGGCGCTACCGCGAGGCCCGCGATCTGGCACCCGAGGCGGAACTCCTCCAGCTCGGCGGCACGTGGGCCGACTTCGACCGCTACAAGCAGGACTACGCCCACTACGGCTACGGTTACCTCGGCGCCATCCCTGCGCAGCACTGTGCACTCGTGGAGGCCTACCGCCCCTACAACAACGACGAGTGGGTGTGGGCTCCCTACTACTGCGTCCACAAGCAGCTCGCAGGGCTCATCGACATCGCCACCTATATCGACGACCGCGCCATCGCCCGCAAGGCGCTCCTCGTGGCTAAGGACATGGGCCTCTGGGTGTGGAACCGTCTCCACTACCGCACCTTCGTGCAGATGGGCGGCACGCAGGACGAGCGCCGTGCCCGCCCGGGCAACCGCTATGAGATGTGGAACACCTACATCGCCGGCGAGGTGGGCGGTATGGCCGAGTCGCTGGCGCGGCTCTCCGCCATGGTCACCGACAAGCAGGAGCGTGCGCGCCTGCTCGAAGCCGCTACCTATTTCGACAGCCCCGCCTTCTTCGACCCCCTGAAACGGAACATTGATGCCATCCGCAACCGCCATGCCAATCAGCACATCCCCATGGTCACGGGTGCCTTGCGCACGTTCCGCGCCGGTGGCGACGGCAGCTACTACCAGCTCGCCCGCAACTTCTGGACGATGGTGCAAGGCCGCTACCGCTATGCCATGGGCGGCGTGGGCGACGATGAGAAGTTCCGCGAGCCCTACACCCAGATGCATGCCATGTGCGCCGCCAAGGAGCCCACGATGAACGAGACCTGCTGCGCCTACAACCTCGCCAAGCTCACGCGCGACCTCAACGGCTACAACCCCAACGATGCCCGCTACATGGACTTCTACGAGCGCGTGCTCTACAATCAGATCGTCGGCTCCCTGCGCCCTACGGACTATGCCGTGCTCTACCAGTATGCCGTGGGCAAGGACGCCAGCAAGCCCTGGGGCAACGAGACACCCCAATCCACCTGCTGCGGCGGCACAGGCTCCGAGAACCCTGTCAAATATCAGGAAGCCACATATTTCGTGGGCGGCGACGCCCTCTGGGTGGCTCTCTATCTGCCCACTACAGCCCGCTGGGAAACGATGAAGACCACCATCCTGCAGACGTGCACGTGGCCCGCCGAGCGCTCCGTCATCCAATTCCCCGACGGCAGCCGACGCCCCTTCTGCATCAAGCTCCGTGTGCCCTACTGGGCCACCCGCGGCTTCGACATTCGCGTGAACGGCCAATCCCTGTTCGCCTCCGCTAAACCGCATCCTGGCAGCTACGTCACCCTGCCCATGCGCCGCTGGACAGCCGACGACAGCATCGAGGTCGTGATGCCCTTCACACCCCATGTGGACTACGGCCCCGACCCTGTGGACGGCGCGTGGCTGGGAGCCTTCATGCAGGGCCCCCTCGTCATGGCTGCCGACAGCACCGGCCATTTCCTGCCCGACTACGCTGCCGACCGCCGCATCACCCACTATTTCCCACTCCCCAAATCATCAAACTATGAGAATCAAACTGTACACCCCTAAAAGCCTAAAGGCCATCTGTAGCAAGCCGATGCTGCAGGACTTCCTGCTGTCGCTCGTCGCCACCACCATATCGATTATCCTCACCTTTGGAACGGCCTATTTCATCGACCGGAACAAAAAGGAGAACGACAAGCTGGAGATTGCCAAGATGCTGATCTACGACATGGACATGACTATCCATACCGTAGAGGAAAACGATTCTGTCCTGAGTTACCTCAGCCGTTTGTCGCAGGAGATTGCCCAGCATCCGGAGTCTTTCGATAGTCTGAAATACGATTTTCTTGCCGTTGGCAGCCTCACTTGGGACCGTTTCCCTGAGACCACAGAGAGGATATTCTCCACCAGCATTGAGACCATCAACACCATCGGCAATGCCAATTTCGTCAGCGAAGTATCCTCCTTCTATATCAGCCGGAAAGAATACAAAAGACAAATCTCTGAATCGCTGGATGAAGCAATCAAGAAAAACCGTGGAATGAAGGATTCGCTGCAAGTAATTCTGGATATGGACTTCCCTTTTTATGCCATTTTGAATGCCGGTTTCTTGGTTGATATGATCAAATGCCGCAATCGCAGCATGAGGTTGCTTGGCATCAGCAAAGAGGACATGAAGGCCTTTGCCAAACGGCAGAAGATACCTGCGTCCGACGAGGATTTGGCAGCAGACAGCTTGTTCAACATCAAAGAAGAAACCTACCTCGAGATCACTCGAATCATCCAAGAGGCCAAAGAGAACCTCCAGGAGGAATAAAAAAGGAACATGGGCTGAAATTTCAGCTGATGAAAAGCGGATGATGAATTTGATGTGCCCCCCAAAAGTTGGACGTTAAATTAAACGTTAATTATTAATATCTCCATAGTAGTGAGCTCGGTATAATGCCGGGCTC
>CACZSQ010000043.1 GCA_902783885.1 uncultured Bacteroidales bacterium | reverse complement strand
TGCCCAACGAGAATCCACAGACTCGCATACAGACCGCACAGCCTACATTGTGAAACAACTAATGGCACTGCTGGCTACAGGCATCAGCCGAACGGAGCGTGATGTGAGCTACTATGCCGAACGTCTGAACGTATCGCCCAAATATCTTTCTGCTACCATCAAACGGGTGACAGGCCATAGCGTCACCTCATACATCGACCGACATACGATACCTATATTAAAAGACTATCTGAATGACGAACGTCTGTCCCTCACTCAGATAGCAGAACTCATGAATTTCACAACTCTTTCCTACTTCAGCCGCTACTGCACCAAACATCTCGGTCTGTCACCCAGCGAGTACCGCTTGAGCTTGCAGCCGCGGAAATAGAAGAGTCATCTGGTATTGGCGGTCTCATCAGAACGAAACCAATGGCAAAGCCAATGGCGTTGAGATTGGAGTGCTCACCGCTGGAGGCTACTTTAAAGTTCTCGCCAAAGGGCAGATAGGGTGATACACGGACTTCGCCAGTATGTAGGACATGAATCTTCATTGTTTTGTTTTTATTTTGATATTCGTTTTCGAGTGCAAGGGTAGTCTTTTCTTCTCGTTTTTCAGTGTCCTATTTGACTATAATCGTAGCATATTTTTCTTAAGGCGTAAAATTGGTGAGTAAAAAGGGAATTTAGAACACTTACAAGACGGGTAAAAAGACTACTTTTGTAGCCAAATTAAATAATCAAGTAAAATAGAACTGAAAAAGACTATGAAAACAAAAGTATTTTGGAGCATTGTGCTGACAGCAACCATGGTATTGACGGCAGGATGCGGCAAAGAGAAAAGTACAACAACAAACGAACGGTTGGTGCTGCTCCAAACTGTGGAAAATGGTGAAGGGGGAAGTGTGATGACTTATCCTGGTCGCACGCGTGCCAGCGAGGAGGCCAACGTGGCCTTTCGGGTGGCAGGCACACTGCTGCGAGTGACAGTGAAAGAGGGCGATCATGTGAGGATAGGGCAGGTCATCGCACAAATGGATGACCGCGATTATCGGGTACAGCTGACAGCTGCAGAGGCTGAGTTCACGCAGGTGAAGGCTGAGGCAGAGCGCGTGATGGCCCTCTTCGCCGATAGCGTTGGCACTGCCAACAATTACGACAAGGCCCGTTATGGCCTGCAACAGATTACGCAGAAGTTGCAGCACTGCCGCGACCAAGTGGCAGACTGTGTGTTGCGTGCCCCTTTTGATGGCTATGTGCAGTCGGTGTTGCGCGAGGCGCATGAGACCGTAGGTGCAGGGATGCCTGTCATCTCGCTCATTGGCGACGGACTGACAGAGGTGGTCATCAACATCCCAGCTTCTGAGACCCTGCGCCGCGATGAGTTCGCCTCGTTCTCAGCCCGCTTCGATGTGCTTCCCGACGAGCAGTTCCCCCTACAGTTGCTGAGCATCGCTCGTCAGGCCAACGTCAATCAGTTGTATGAGGTGCGCCTCGGACTACAGGGCCGCCATCCGCAGATTACGCCTGGTATGTCCACTATGGTGCGGCTCAACTACAAGAACGAGGGAGCCAACCCCATCTGCATACCGCTCAGTGCCATCCATCGTGCTACTGGCGTTTCGTCGGTATTTGTCTTTGCAGATGGGAAGGTTCGCCTGAAAACGGTCATACTGGGGCAAGTACATAACAATGGTAGCGTGGAGGTGCTTGATGGACTGGAGGCTGGCCAGCAGATTGTTGTCTCGGGTGTCAACACACTGACAGATGGTGAGACCGTGCGCCCTGCTCCACGACCCAGTAAAACCAATGTGGGAGGACTTTTGTAAGTTGAAAGTTGAACACTGGGCTGCGTGATGTTCAAGGAACAATAGATAAATGAATATTAGATAATGCAAAATTGATTCGGCTTATGGAATTTGATTTTGGTCATTGGGCCTTCAAGAATAGCAAACTCGTCACCTTCCTCATAGCCATGTTAGTGATGGGCGGTGTGTTTGCCTACTATGATATGTCGAAACTCGAGGATCCGGAAATCAAGGTGCGCCAAGCCTTGGTGGTTGGTATCTATCCAGGAGCCTCTGCCCATCAGGTTGAACTGGAATTGGTGGATCCGCTGGAGAAAAGCATACGGCAGATGAGTTCCATCTACACGGTGCAGAGCAACTGCTATGCAGATATGTGCATCATCACCGTGGAGTTGCAGAGCACCGTTCCTGAGAATGAACTGGAACAGCAGTGGGACATCCTGCGCCGCAAGGTGCAGGCCACAGCGCTGCCTTCGGGCGTGAGAAGTGTTTCGGTGCGTGATGACTTCGGCGACGTGTTCGGTATGTTTTACGCCGTCACGGGCGATGGACTTACAGACCGCCAACTCTCGGACTACGCAGAGTTCATCAAGCGCGAACTGGGTGCCGTGGATGGCGTGGGGCGCATCGAAATCTATGGCAAACGCACAGAGTGCATCAATGTCTCTATGCATCAGGACAAGATGGCCAACCTCGGCATTGCGCCTATCGAGGTTATTCAGACCCTGAATGGGCAGAACGAGAGCGTTTATAGCGGATACTACCACGCTGGCGACCACAGGTTGCGCGTTGCTGTGAACGACAAGTACCGCTCCGTGGATGACATTGCCGGCCTCATCATTCAGGGACATGAACAGGATCAGGTGCGCCTGGGTGATCTGGCTGATGTGGAGATGGAATATGACGAACCCGTGCGTGCGTCTATGCAATACGATGGTCAGCATGCGCTGGGTGTCTGCATTGCGGCACGCGCTGGCACGGATATCACAAAAGTGGGTGCCGCCGTGGATCGCCGTATGGAGGAATTGTGCGCGCAACGCTTGCCCGCGGGCGTGGAATTTCATAAGGTGTTCTTCCAGCCTGAGCGCGTCAACGATTCACTCTCCACGTTTCTCGTCAATCTGATAGAGTCAGTGCTGCTCGTGGTCTTCGTGCTCATTTTCACGATGGGTCTGCGCAGCGGACTTATCATCGGTGCCGAATTGGTGGTCATCGTGCTGGGCAGCATCCTCGTGCTCTACACACAGGACGGCACCCTTCAGCGCGTCTCTTTGGGCGCCTTCATCCTCGCGATGGGTATGTTGGTGGACAACGCCATCGTCATCGTGGATGGCATCCTCGTTGACCAATCTGCCGGCAAACCTCGCATGGAAGCCCTCACCGATATTGGTCGCAAGACAGCCATGCCTCTACTGGGTGCCACGCTCATTGCCATCCTGGCTTTCCTACCTATTTTCCTTTCTCCTGATACCACGGGTATTTATGTCCGCGACCTGTTCATCGTCATCGCCGTATCCCTGTTGCTGAGCTGGATTCTCGCGCTGGTGCACATGCCACTGATGGCTGCGAGGTACTTAGGAACTCCCTCCACCCTCCCTGCTAAGGAGGGGAAAGAGTCCAATTTCTACCGCCTCCTCCGTTCTGTTCTCGAGTTCAGCCTCGGCCATCGCTGGAGCGTATTGATTGTGCTTGTGGCCCTGTTCATCGGTAGTCTGGTCTGCTATCAGTTCCTGCCTCAAGGCTTCTTCCCTGATATGGCTTATAATCAGCTTTATATGGAGTATAAACTGCCAGAAGGTGTGGAACCGACCCGTGTGCAGCGTGACTTGGACAGCATTCAGGCACTCTTACGCAGGAACCCCGATGTGACCCACATTACAGTCTCCACAGGAGGCACACCGGCACGCTACAATCTGGTGCGTAGCATCGCCACGCCCTCGCTCTCCTACGGTGAACTCATCATCGATTTCAAGGACCCTGATGCACTGGTGGAACACATGGAGAATTTGCAAGTGGCTATCTCAGAACGCTTCCCGGATGCCTACGTGAAGCTGAAACGATATAACCTCATGTACAAAAAATATCCTATCGAGGCTCAGTTCTCTGGTCCCGACCCTGCCGTGCTGCATCAGTTGGCCGATTCCTGCCGTGCCGCCATGCTTCGTACAGGTGCCGTGCGCCTTATCACCACCGACTGGGATCCGCAAGTGCCCATGCTCATGGTGGACTATAGTCAGCAGAACGCACGCCGCCAGGGACTTTCACGTAAAGAGGTAGGCACCTCGCTGCTTGCTGCAACCGACGGAATACCTGTAGGCTCGTTCTACGACGGCATCCACAATCAGCCTATCTACGTCAATACCCTCGACGCCGACGGCAACCCCGTGGACAATCTTGGCGAGGCCACCGTATTTAATATGTTGCCTCGTGTAGCCGATGTCATCAGTCGCCAAAACTTAGAAGGCTTGATGACGGGCAGCATCCAAAAGTCAGATTTGCTGGAACAAGCCTTCAACAGCACGCCGCTCCGGCAAGTGGGCAACGGTGTCAGCGTGGAATGGGAGGACCCGCTGGTCATCCGCTTCAACGGTCAGCGCGCTCAGCGTGTGCAGTGCTCACCCGTGCCAGGGTTAGGAACGGAGGAGGCTCGTCAGCGCGTAGAGGCAGAGCTGCTGAAGATGTCTCTGCCCGAAGGCTACGCCCTCTCATGGGCTGGCGAGAAAGAAGCGTCAGACCAGTCCATGAAGTACCTGTTCAAGAACTTCCCCTTGGCCATCATTTTGATGATAGCCATTCTCATCATGCTCTTCATGGACTATAAGACGCCTGCCATTCTCTTCTCCTGCATCCCCATGATTCTCATCGGCGTTATCCCAGCAGTGCTCATTTCGGGCAAGACTTTCGGTTTTGTGGCCATCGTTGGGCTATTGGGGCTCATTGGTATGATGCTCAAGAATGGCATCGTGCTCATGGACGAGATACGGCTCGAGATTAGTGAGGGCAAGGCACCCCGCCAAGCACTTATTGACTCATCGCTATCCCGTTTGCGCCCTGTTCTGATGGCTGCCGCCACCACCATTCTGGGTATGGTTCCGTTGTTGCCCGATCCCATGTTCGGTGGCATGGCTGCCACTATCATGGGTGGACTTTTCATGGGGACCATCATCACCCTGCTTATCATTCCTGTACTCTATGCACTCTTCTTTAATATCAAAGACTGAAAAATAATGAAACACATCGCTATATCCTTGTTCATTGTTCACTGTTCGTTGTTTCATTCCGCGTCGGCACAGACTCTATCCCTCGACAGCTGTATCAGCATGGCCCTCCGTGCCAATCGTCAGGTGGAGAAAGCACAGCTGCAAACGCGCCAACGCGAATACTCGGTAGCTGCCATGAAAGCCAATTTCTTACCCAACTTCAAGGCTGCTGTGCGCGACCTCTATACCCCCACCGACGGCTCTTTCACCCTTTCGGGTGGCTACCTGCCCACCTTCATTCCTGGTGCCGATGGCTCGTTGCAGCCCAATGTGCTCATCAATCCTGCCACGGGGCAACCCGTGATGAGTGCGGATGGTACAACCCCGGTGTTCCAACAGTATGCCTATTTCCCTTCGCAAAGTGTGAAATATAAGGTGGGTAACGTCGTTCAGGCAGGCATCACCCTAGAGCAACCTCTCTATATGGGTGGCAAGATTCGCGCCGGTTACGCAATGAGCAAGCTGGCTCGAGACATGGCGCTGCAGAACCAACGGCTGACCGATGCGCAGGTCATAGTCAGCACCGAGGAAGCCTACGCTTTGCTTGTCAGGGCTACCGAACTCAGCGCAGTTGCAATGCAGTACGATAGCTTGCTGCTGCAACTGCAGCATGATGTGCAGGCAGCCCAATCCCACGGTATGGCATCCCACAATGATGTCCTGAAGGTGGGGGTGAAGAAGAACGAGGCTGAACTGCAACTGCATCAAGCTGTGAACGGTCTTCGCCTGGCACAGATGAATCTCTGCCAGATGATTGGATTGCCATTAGATAGCAAGATTGCTCCAGGCGGTATGCTGGTTCAGGACTCCTCTCCAGTCCTCCAAGACTCGCCCGTCATTTCCTCCCGTCCCGAAGCCACCCTTCTTTCCCTGAAAAGTCAGTTGGCAGAAGAGAAAGTGAAGTTGGAGCGAGCTGAGTTTCTCCCACAGGTGGGGCTCGCTGCGGGCTACAATTACCTCTACGGCGTAAAGGTCAATGATTGCCGACTGTTCGACAAAGGCTCTTTCGTAGCCATGCTCAACGTCAGCATACCTCTTTACCATTTTGGCGAAGGTCGCAACAAGGTGCGAGCAGCTCGCATGGAAGCCGAACAGGCGCGCGTGGAAGAACAAGAAATGCTGGAGAAAATGCAGCTGGAGGCCACCCGTGAGGCCAACAACCTTGAAGAGGCTCACTTGGAACTGGATGTCACGCAGCGCAATGTTAGTCAGGCTGCTGAAAACCTGCGTATTGTGCGAAAGAGTTATGACGTAGGTATGGAATCACTGTCTAACCTCCTGGAGGCACAAACCCTCTACCAGCAAGCTTGCGCCCGGCAGGTCGAGGCTCGTTGCCAGCTTTCGCTGGCACTTGCTCGCTATCGCAAGGCTACAGGGCAGGAGCTGCGCTAACAATTCGACTGCTGAATATTCTAGGTAATAGCATCATTTCTGCCAAATTTTTCGTACCTTTGGGCCCAAATGAGAAACATATACTTCGACGACCTCCGAAAGAATCATCTTTTTGATTACAAAGATGTTGACCTGCTGGTGATAGACGACATCACACGACTGCAACTGGCTGACTACGAGAATACAACACTAGCCTTCGTTCTGGCCGTGTTTTGCGTAGAAGGCCGATTGCAGACAACTGTAGATGGACGGGAATATCGCCTGAACCCAGGTGACTTCTTCATCTACACACCTCGATGGCTCATTGGTGAGATTCTGATCAGTCCAAACGCAAAGGTGAAAGTCATCGCCTTTGCCGAGAGAGCCATCGACCGCTCCTTATATCTCAACAAATACGCTTGGAAAACCGTAGATTATGTGAAGTCCAATCCACTCTTTACCTTATCCGAACAAGAACGACAGGTTTTCATTCACTACTACCAACTGCTGATGTTCAAGAAGCAGAGCACCCGTGGCAGCTTTCATAGCGACGTAGTACGCTTGCTGTTCCAAGCTTTTATCCTTGAATTCTTAATGCTTGTTGACAGGCGTAGGATTGATATCCCGGAACATGATTCGATTGCGGAAGAAGAAGACTCCTCAGTTCGCCAGCCGGTGCTCATCTATCGTCGCTTCATGCGCTTGCTGGCCGAATCCGGTGGCCGCACACGCAGCGTATCCTTCTTCGCCAATCAACTGAACGTCACACCGAAATATCTCTCTGCCTGTGTCAAAGAGGAATGTGGAAACACACCCCTCGCCCTCATTCACGAAACCACCATTTCCATTATCCGACAGCAGTTGCGCTACAGCAACAAAAGCATCAAGGAAATCTGTGCTGAACTCGACTTTCCCACACTCTCCTTCTTTGGCAAGTTCGTCAGGGAGCACTTGGGTATGTCGCCCACAGAATATAGGCAGAAGCACTTAGAAGAAGGTTAGCCAAAAGACAAAATGCAGTTCCGAGCAAGGTTCCCAAGAGGAAAATGAGTAAGCGGAAGGGTAGGGGCCTTTGCTTTATGCTTTATTGAACTTTTCCTTCGGTTGCTTGCAGCGTGGGCAGCGCCAGTC
>CACZSQ010000042.1 GCA_902783885.1 uncultured Bacteroidales bacterium | reverse complement strand
CCTGCTCGGCCATCTGCACATAACCCTTCTTGGCCCACGGCATATCCTTGTTCAAGAGGAACTCCACGCGGAGGTCGTAGCAATGCCCGTCGGCCTCCTCATCGGAGATTTGCAGGGGCACAGTAATGGGCTCTGTCTTGCGGGGCTTGATGGCTGGCATCCCATGAGGAGGCTCATGTGGAATGGTGTTGCGGCTGACGTCGAAACCATCGCGAACGACAACGATGCTGATATCCACATCATCCAAGGCAACGAAATAGTTCTTGTTGGTCACCTTTAAGCCCACGAAAGTCATCTTCTTGCCAGAGGACAGTTCACGGTTCCAAATCTTATCCAGCTCCACGCCTACGTTCTGATAGACGTGCTTGACATCATAGTATTCAGGCTTCGGCGAGAGGTCGGGCAGCATGACGCCGTTCATGCAGAACATACCGTCGTTGGGCAGGTCGCCGAAGTCGCCGCCATAGTTCATTCGCTCTCCAGCCCAAATGGCCTGATCCACCCAGTCCCAGATGGCGCCGCCGCAGATGTAGTTACTGGTCTCAATGGCCTTCCAGAAGTCGATGAGGTTGCCGCCGGCATTACCCATGGAGTGAGCATACTCGCTGATGTGGAAGGGATACTTGGGTCCCTTGCCGCCCTTGGCTGCGAACTGCACCCAACCGACGGAAGGATATTGGTTGCTGCCCATATCCACGATGTCGTTGTTACGCTCATACTGCACGGGACGTGAGGTGTCGAAGGCCTTGATGGCATTGTAGGCAGCCACAAAGTTCTGACCTGGTCCGGCTTCGTTGCCGAGGCTCCAGATGACAATGGAGGGAGCGTTGATGTGAGCGCGCACCATTTCCATATTACGTGCGATGTGTGCTGCCTGCCACTCCTTCGGATGTGAGATAGAGGCATCGCCATAGTAGTATTCGTGGCTCTCAATATTGGCCTCATCTTCGAGATAGATGCCATACTTGTCGCAGAGATAATACCAATAAGGATCGTTGGCGTAGTGCGAGTTGCGAACATGGTTGATATTGCCTTGCTTCATCAGGAACACTTCCTGCTGCATCTGCTCTTTGGTGATGGCATGTCCACGCCAGGGGTTGGTCTCGTGACGATTCACACCCTTCAGCTTCACAGGTTTGTCGTTGACATAGAAGTAGCGACCAGCCAAACGGAACTCATCATCCTCAGCCTTCGTGTCGCGAATCTCCACGGTGCGGAAGCCAAAATACGTGCTACGTGCATCCAGCACGTTACCTTTCTTATCCTTCAAGGTTGCCGTGAGGACATAGCGGTAGGGCGCTTCAGCAGACCAGGGAGATACCCCCTCACAGCTCCCCCTAAATGGGGAGACTTGAATGTTTTGGAAACCACCAACATTGATCCCGGACAGGTCCTCTCCATTGAGTTGAAGAGGAGTCGAGGTCTCAAGTTCGTCGGAATATAATTTTACGGGATATACCTTATATTCTACACGGAGATTCTTCTGTGCTTTCTTGCCATGGTTGCTCAGCTCACTCTGGATTTCTATGTCTCCTACACCAAAGAGGTGATCATCGTAAGAGAGGCTTTTTGTACGTACTACCAAATCGCTCAGCTCCACTTCCGGCACGCTTGTCAGATAAGTGCTGCGGATGATACCCGGCAGACGGAACATATCCTGTGCTTCGAGGAAGCTGCCATCGCTGTTGCGATAGACCTCTACGGCTACCACGTTCTCGCCTTTCTTATTTAGATAAGGTGTGATGTCGAAGGTGGCTGTGTTGCGTGAGTTCTTTGAGAAGCCCACATAATGCCCGTTAATCCACAGGTAGAAGAAGCTGTCAACACCGTCGAAGTTGATATAAACGGTACGGCCTTGCCACGGAGTTGGTACGGAGAAGGTACGGCGATAGGACCCTACTTCGTTGGGGTATTCATTCACCGTCCACTGCGGGTTACGCGGTTTGCGCATCACGCCTCCCTTCCAATCGCCGACAGCCACCTGATGCTCGAAGATGACCTTCTGATTCACGTAGATGGGCACGCCATATTTAAGGCTTCCGTCCTTTTGAATACCTTGGACATTCCAACAGCCAGGCACTTCGATATCATCCCATGCTGAGACGTCGTAGGCGGGAGCCTCGAAACCCTTGGCACGCTCCTCGGGCGACTTACACCAATGGAACTTCCAAGTGCCGTCGAGAGAGAGCCAATAGGCACCACGCTCGGGCAGCACACCACGTGCCGCTTGTTCTGTGGGGAAATGGAACCCCCATGCCCGCGGTTGTTCTTTGTTCAGCGCCAGCGCCTCGGGCGACTGCCATTCGTTGCCCGTAGGGGCAGTGACCTGAGTGTCATAGGCAAAGCCTTCGAGAGCAGTGGGAGCTACGGACTGTGCACTCATCCAAGCGGAGCACAGTAAGGATACGGTAAGCAGAAAAAAGTGTTTCATCTGATTTTTCTTATACGGTTTTGTTCGTTTTTCGGTGCGAAAATAACGAAAGTCCCGCAAACCACAAAAGATTCGCGCGAAAAAGTTTGGCGTCGCTTCATTTTGACGCTGGGTCTTTCGTCAAGAGGACATGGGTCTTCAGCCTGTAAGACCTGTATCTTCAACGCCGAAGACCTGCATCTTCAGACGATAAGATACATGTCTTATTCCTGACAGACCGTATAGACATAGCTATGGTCGGGAGCGACAACAGTCTCGAAGTGGGCAGTAGCGTGGAGGAGGACGTCCTTCATGTGATTGGTGATGCCCTCTCCTGTGAGCTTCTGCAGTGCTTCCTTCATGGTCCAGAAGCGTGTGAAAGCCAGTGCGGGGTCATCGGACTGTTGAATCTGCTGCAACTCATAGTCGTTCATGGTGTATTGCGCCAATGATGGATTGTAGGAGCGGACAGATTCAATATCGATTCCCACCGGCCGTTCGCTGATGGCGCACACGGCACCTTCGCGGCAGTGGCTGAGGTTGAAGTGAATCTCCTCATGTCCGATGATGGATGGTTTGCCGTGTTCGCCATAAGCAAAGAGCGGTAACTCGTTGATCCCATACTCCTTACGCAGCCCTTCGCATAGCAGCAGATAGGCAGCAGCACAAGCCCTCTGACCGAAGTCGTGCCTGTAGCGTAGGGCCAGCTCCCGCCGCTGCTCAGACAAACGCGAAAGGGCATCGGCGAGTTCCAAATCCTGAAGATGGTCGTTCAAATAAATCATGAATCGGCTGCAAAGATACGATGAGATATTGAAAAATGAGAAATGAAAATAAGAAAAAGAGGTATGACAAGTGAAAAACTTTAATCATTACACATTAAACATTAAACTTTTTTGTACCTTTGTCGCCAAAATGAGAAGCAAAGCGACCTCCATACACGCCGTCGTCCTGTGGCTCCTGGGCATGGTCAGCATCTGCCAGCAAGCAGTTGCACAATACGACGTGGCGTTCAACGAGTTCTGGGCATTGCAGTCGTTCTACAACCCTGCAGCATCGGGTGTGAGCGGCCTGCTGGATGTGCACGGAGGTTATTCCATGCAACTCAAAGGCTATGAGAATGCGCCTGTAACCATGATTGTCACTGCCGATTTACCTCTTTGGATGATAGGCCCGGCACACGGGATAGGCACCGGGTTCATCAACGATAAGATTGGTCTGTTTGAGCATAAGAAAATATATCTTCAATATGCCTATCACCAAAAGCTCTTTGGCGGCCGGCTCAGCGCAGGTCTGCGAGGAGCACTGATGGCTGAGGGCTTCGACGGCTCCGGCTTAGACACGGAGGTCTCCGGCGACCCTGCCTTCCCTACATCCGAGGTGAACGGCACAGCCTTCGACCTGGACGCCGGCTTACGCTTCGACGCGAGGAACTGGTACGTCGGCTTTTCGGCATTTCACATCTTGAATCCGTTGGTGGAGCTTGGAGATGACAAAATCAATGAATACGAGATACCCCAAACATTTTATTTAACAGGAGGATACAATATTCGTTTCAGAAATCCGTTATTATCAGTGCAGACAGCTGCCATTGTGCGCACAGACATGAAAGCCTGGCGCGGAGATATCAACGCCCGCCTCATCTATCGGAGTCCGAAGGGTCGGCTCTATGCAGGGTTGGGCTACAGCCCCACCATTTCTGTGTCGGCACACGTGGGCGGTGATTTCCACGGCATCCAGATTGGCTACTGTTACGAGATGTACACAGGGGGCATCGGCATCAAAAACGGCACTCACGAGATTAACATCGGCTATGCCACCGACCTGAACCTTTTCAAGAAAGGCAAGAACAGGCATCAGAGTGTTAGAATCTTATAGAAGCTGAATCGTTGAAAGATCGAAAAGTTGAAAAAATATAATAGTTTATGATAAAAAATAGCTATTCACAAAAGTTTCATGCTCCGCTCACTCTCTGGAGAAGTGTCGGCGGCAAAGCTTTTCTTATCATGTTTTCGCTGGCTGCGCTGGTTCTTACGTCATGCGCAGGTTCCAAAAGCAATGCAATGGCCACGGGCGGTGAGATTACAGGCGTTCGCGGCACGTCCTATGGCGAGGCAGCACCTTATGGTATGGTAGCCGTGCCCAAGGGTTCGCTGCGTGTCGGTATGGAAGATGGCGACACCCTGTGGGGTGCAGGCTTCCCCAGTCGCGACATCAGCGTTGACGGATTCTGGATGGATCAGACAGAGGTCAGCAATGCCAAGTATCGCCAATTCGTTCAGTGGGTGCGCGACAGCATCATCCGCGAGCGCTTGGCAGATCCCGCTTACGGCGGCGATGAGACATACAAGATTGAGGAGGACAAGGAGGGCAACCCCATCACCCCACATCTGGATTGGAGCAAGTCTATTCCCTGGCGCAAAGCCAATGAGGATGAGCAGCGTGCCATCGAGAGTGTGTATATCACCCACCCTGTTGACGGCACAAAGATGCTCGATGCCAGCCAGATGAACTATCGCTACGAGGTTTATGACTATGCTCAGGCTGCCCTGCGCAAATACCGCCTCAACCCCGAAGAGCGCGACTTGAACACCGACCATCAGGTGAGCGGTGATGACGTCATCATCAGTAAGGACACCGCCTATATCGACGACGAGGGTCGCATCGTCCGTCAGACCATCACACGCCCCCTCTCCGGTCCGTGGGATTTCCTGAACACATACATCGTGAATGTATATCCCGACACCACCTGCTGGGTCAACGACTTCAAGAATGCAGAGAACGAGCGCTACCTGCGCCTCTATTTTTCCAATCCCGCCTATGACGACTATCCTGTTGTCGGCGTCACCTGGGAACAGGCCACAGCCTTCTGCCGTTGGCGCACAGAGTTCCTGATGAAAGGACTGGGCAAGGTGGGAGCAGACATTCAGCCTTATCGCCTTCCCACCGAGATTGAATGGGAGTTTGCAGCCCGCGGCAAGGAAGGAAACCCATTCCCCTGGGAGGCTAAGGACGTGAAGAGCGATAACGGCTGCTACTATGCCAACTTCAAACCCGACCGCGGCAACTATACCAAGGACGGTTCACTTATCACCTCTAAATGCGGCATCTTCTCGGCCAACAGCAATGGCTTATACGACATGGCAGGTAATGTGGCAGAGTGGACCTCTACCATCTTCACTGAGGCCGGCGTGGAATCGATGAGCGACATGAATCCGGAGCTACGCTACAACGCCGCCAAGGAAGACCCCTACCGTCTCAAGAAAAAGAGCGTGCGTGGAGGTTCTTGGAAGGATCCGGAATCCATGATTCGCTCTGCTTGGCGTTCCTACGAGTACCAAAACCAGCCCCGCTCCTATATTGGATTCCGCTGTGTTCGCAGCATGGTCCAAGATGCCAGTGGCGTAAAGAACAAAGGAAAGAAATAACGCAATTGAAAATCAGAATATGTCAAAATTCAGCCTTATAGCCCGTTTGCAGCACTGGATGGATTCCGTGCCGGGCCAGACATTTATGAACTACGCCTACAGCTGGGGTGCTGCCGTCGTCATTCTCGGTACACTTTTCAAGCTGACGCATATTCCAGGAGCCAACCTGATGCTGTTCATCGGTATGGGCACGGAGGTGTTTGTGTTCTTCGTTGCAGGCTTCGACCGTCCATTCAACTCACAGAACACGGAACTGGCCGATGAATTCATCGACCTTGAAGACCTGGAGGCCATGAAGGCTGCAGCCGCAGAGCAGGCAGCCGCCGCGTCCAATGCAGCGGACACGACGGGCGCTACAGGCGGCGGTACAGTCATTATTGGTGGAGGAGCACCGGCAGGTGGAACAATCGTTATCGGTGGCGGCGGAACACCTGCAGAAGGAACAGTGATTACCGGCGGTGCCGGCATCTCTTCGGCAGATGCTGCCAATCTGGCGGTGGCCGCACAGGCAGCTGCTAATGCTGCCGCTCTCGGACAGGAAGCTCAGGGCCTGCTCACCAATGCACAGGCCGCCAATGCTCCAGAAGTGGAAGATGCCATCGAGGCTTATGTGGATCAGCTGCAGCAGCTCACCGAAGTGCTTGGCCGCGTTCGCGAACAGGCTGGCCGCATGACCCAGGACAGCGAGGAAATGGTGAACCTCAACCGCACCCTCACGGGCATCAACACCATCTATGAGATGCAGTTGAAGAGCGTCAGCCAGCAAGTGGGCACTATTGACCAGATTAATGATCAAACCCGTAAGATGGCTAAGCAAATCGAAGAACTCAACGGCGTCTATGCCCGCATGATTGAAGCCCTCACCGTGAATATGCCCAAAGCCGCCCCACAGGCATAAGGCTTCTCACTTTACAAATTAAACTTCAAACTCAAAAGCTGCGCCAGCAGCACAAGATATGGCAGTTAAGAAGAGACCGATATCACCTCGTCAGAAGATGATCAATCTGATGTACGTCGTCCTCATGGCGATGCTCGCACTCAACGTGTCGAGCGATGTACTCAATGGCTTCTCTCTGGTGGATAAGAGTCTGCAAACAACAACCAGAAATGCTACTCAGACCAACCGAGGTATCTACGAGGACTTTGAGGAGCAATATAAAGCCAACCCCAAGAAGGTGAAGGAATGGTATGACAAGGCACAGGTTGTCCGTCAGATGTCCGACTCACTATTCAATTTTGCAGAAGAGTTGAAGGAGCGCATCGTACGGGAAAGCGACGGCAGCGACGGCCGTGTTGATTCCATCCAGAACCGCGAGGATCTGGAAGCAGCTACCAGTGTGATGCTGGCTCCGGGCAGCGGCAGAGGCCGCGAGCTCTACGAGAGCATCAACAGCTATCGCGAGCGCATCATTCAAATGGTGACAGATTCAGCACAGCGCCGCATCATCGCCAGCAACTTATCCACCGAGATTCCACAAAACGTTCGCACGCTGGGTAAGAACTGGCAGGAGTATATGTTTGAATCCATGCCTACAGCAGCAGCTGTCACCCTCCTTACCAAGCTGCAAAGCGATGTCCGCTATGCCGAAGGCGAAGTACTTCACGGACTGGCTGCTAATATCGGCTTGAAGGATATTCACGTGAACGAGCTCAATGCATACGTTATCCCCAGTTCACAAACCGTGGTGCAGGGAGGCAAGTTCACGGCACAAATCCTAATGGCAGCCGTTGACACGACCAACAGACCTACTATATATATAGGTGGTCGCAAGATTGAAAGTGACCGCGGCATCTATGAGACCATTTGCTCCAAGACCGGCGACTTCAGCCTTGTAGGCTATATCGAAATGATGAACGCGCAGGGCGAACTTGTCCGTCGTGACTTTGAACAGAAATACACCGTTGTAGCTCCTTCAGCTACCGTCTCCGCCGACCTGATGAATGTGCTCTATGCCGGTTATGAGAACCCCATGAGCGTCAGTGTTCCCGGTGTGGCTGCTAATCAGCTGCAAGTGACTATGACGGGTGGCAACCTTACGCCCAAGGGTGACGGCAAATTCATTGCCCGTCCCACCGCTGTGGGCGGCGAAGCCGTTATCACCGTGGCTGCCCGCACCGAAGGCCGCGTACAGGAGATGGGTAAGTTCACATTCCGTGTGCGTAAGTTGCCCGACCCGACGGCGTTCATTGCCTACGCTGACGGTCAAGGCGGCGAGAACCGCTTCAAAGGCGGTAAACTGGCCAAGCAGGTGCTGATGAATGCGGGTGAGCTCGGTGCTGCAGTAGATGACGGTTTGTTGAATATCCCCTTCCGAGTGCAAGGGTTTGAGACGGTCTTCTACGATGGAATGGGCAATGCCATCCCCGAGGTCAGCAACTCTGCTGAGTTCACGGTCCGCCAGAAGAATATGTTCCGCAGCCTTGCTCGCGGCAAGCGCTTCTTCATCACCCGCATCAGAGCCATCGGTCCCGACGGCGTGGAGCGTACACTCGATGGAGCTATGGATGTGACGGTCAACTAAAGGGAGATTGAATGATTGAAATAGAATTATTGAAAGATAGATATTATATGAAAAGGTTCTTTATCATAGGATTCATCGTGTGCTTGGGCGTTGTAGGTGCACAGGCACAGCCAAAGAAAAGCCGTGTCGTCACGACCACCGTTGCTCAGAAACCAGCTTCCAAGCCCGTCAGTGACCGCGCAGCCTTGATGTTCCCGACATCCGATGAGATGCCTCAGGATGTGGTGTGGCGTCGCGACATCTATCGTCAGTTGGATTTGTTGGAAGATGCCAACGCTCCACTGTATTATCCTGTGGAGCCGCACGGCAAGGAGCAGAACCTGTTTACCTACCTGTTCCGTTTATTCCTCTCGGGCCGCATTCCTGTTTATACCTATAAGTTGGATGGCAACGAAAGTTTCGACCCCAAGGATCAGGCTGATGCCCATGAGTTGCTGGATCGCTATTCCATCTACTACGAGGAGAAGGACGGAAAGGTTTCTGTTCCCGAGAGCGATATCCCATCTGCAGAGGTTAAGCGCTTCTACGTGAAGGAGAGCAGCTATTTCGACCAGCGTTCAGCAACTTATCGCACCCGCGTGACAGCCCTCTGCCCTGTGCTGATGCGCGGTGCCGATGATTTCGGTACGGAGGCTACGCCCTACCCGCTGTTTTGGGTCAACTACGACGATGTGGCCAGCTACCTGTCGCGTATGCCCGTTATGGCATCGAACCTCAACAACGTCACCAACATGACCGTTGATGATTATTTCACGATGAACCGCTATCAGGGAAAAATCTATAAGACGAAGAACCTGCAAGGACGAGTGCTGGCTAATGACAGTTCACGCGTCAGTGAACAAGCCCGTATTGAGAAGCAGCTGAAGGATTTCGAGGAACATATCTGGCATCAGCCGATACAGCGGGACAGTCTGGACAGCCTCAACTTAGAGGCAGATGCACAAAAATCAGGCAAGGTGAAAAAAACACGCTCCTCACGCCGAAGCAAAGCATCAACTGCCGCGTCCAAGGCACCAAAGTATTCCGGCGGCTCCTCGGCTCCTCGCGTTTCAGCCCGCAGACAACGCAGATAAAACATTCACTAACTATCAATCTCATTATTTATGAAAAAATTCTACTCACTCATTGTTGCGCTTGTTGTATTATCTTCGACAGCTCATGCACAGTTCCTCCAGTGGGGTATTGAAGGTGGTCTGAACCTCAATACGATGACATTGTCAAACAGCATCCCCGATGTGTCTGAAAACAACCGCACCGGCTTCTTCATCGGTCCCAAGGTGAAGTTCTCTGTGCCTGTCATTGGCATCGGTTTGGATGGTGCTCTGCTCTTCAACAAGATGGATGCTGAATTCTCAACATCAGATGGCGCAAAGAAAAAATCCACCAACTACCTCTCAATTCCACTCAACCTTCGCTACCAGATTGGTCTGGGCGACCTGCTCTCTGCTTACATCGCCACCGGTCCACAATGGAATGTCCTGTTGAGTGGAAAGTCATGGTCTATTGACGATGCAACCAATGCTGGTGCAAAACTCAAGAGCAGCAACTTCTCCTGGAACATTGGTGTAGGTATCATGGCACTTACCCATCTGCAGCTGGGCGTCACATACAATATCCCCATCTCCAAGTCCGGTGAAGCTTACTTCCCCGTTGGTTTAAATGATTTTAAGAGCGTTCGCCTGAAGAACAACACCTGGCAGATTCGCGCTGCCTATTTCTTCTAACAGCCGATAGTGCTATTCGTTGACGTCATCCTTCCCGTCCCTCTGCAGGGACTCTTCACTTACACCCTACCTTCAGCGCTTCAGAAGCAAGCCAAGGTAGGGTGCAGAGTCTTAGTGCCATTCGGCACCAAGAAACAGGCCATGGCGCTGATTGCCCGTGTCCACACCACCATGCCCGAAGGATTGGCTATCAAAGAGGTGATAGACCTGGTTGACGAGCAACCTGTGATTCTGCCAGCCCAGTTGGATTTGTGGAAATGGATCTCAGACTATTATCTCTGCAGCATCGGCGAGGTATTCAAAGCAGCCTTGCCGACCAAATTAAAAAAGAGGCCTACAAGTGCTCCCTCTCTCCCATCCCTGACGGAAGAGGGCAGCGTCGGAGCTTTGCCTCTTCTGTCAACTGCCCAGTCCTCCGCATTGGATCAGATTGTGACACAATGGGAGCAGAGTCCTGTGTGCTTATTGCAGGGCGTCACGTCAAGCGGTAAAACAGAAATCTATATTCATCTTATTGCAAAAGCCATTGCACAAGGGCAGCAAGTTCTCTACCTGCTGCCTGAAATCGTGCTTACTTCACAGCTCACTGACCGTCTGCACGCGGTTTTCGGCGACCGTTTAGGAGTCTATCACAGCAAGTTTGCCGATACTCAGCGCGCCAACGTGTGGATGCGTCAACTCTCCGACGAACCCTATGACATCATTGTCGGTGTTCGCTCCAGTGTCTTTTTGCCCTTCCAGCGTCTGGGACTAGTCATTGTCGATGAAGAGCATGAGGTGAACTTCAAGCAACAGGAGCCGGCTCCCCGTTACAATGCCCGCAACGTAGCTATTCTCATGGCATCAAAAGCCAAGGCAAAGACATTATTAGGTACAGCTACGCCTTCGCTCGAAAGCTACTACAATGCCCGCATGGGAAAGTATGGTCTGGTGCAACTGACGGAGCGTTACGGTCAAGTGCAGATGCCAGAAGTGGTCATCATCGACGTGAAAGAGCTACGCCGCAAGCGACTGATGCAGGGCCCTTTCTCTCCGCCATTACTGGAGGCCATGGGCGAAGCTCTTAATGCGGGTGAGCAGGTCATTCTCTTTCAGAATCGTCGTGGTTTCGCTCCTCAGGTGCAGTGTCATATCTGCGGTTGGACGCCTCGTTGTCCACACTGCGATGTACCTTTGGCACTACACAAGCGCAGTGGTCGCATGACCTGTCATTATTGTGGATTTGTAAGTGAAATACCTCAGCAATGTCCGGCTTGTGAAAACAAAGATTTGCGAGGCCATGGCTACGGCACAGAGCGCATTGAGGATGAACTGCAACGTCTGTTCCCTGAGGCACGTGTAGCGCGCATGGACTTGGACACAACACGCACTCGCACCTCCTATGAACAGATTCTGCACGACTTCGCCTCTGGCCAGACCAATATTCTGGTAGGCACACAGATGGTCACCAAAGGGTTGGACTTCCAAAACGTCAGCGTTGTTGGTATTCTCTCTGCTGAAACGATGTTGAACCAACCTGATTTTCGTGCTTATGAACGATCGTATCAGATGCTGGCACAAGTGTCGGGACGTGCTGGTCGCCGACAGCGACGTGGGCGTGTGTTCTTGCAGACATTGAATGCAGAGCTGTCTTTGATCAGGCAGGTTGTAAGTAATGATTTCGAGCAGATGTATCAGGAGCAGATGTTGGAGCGCCGCTCATTTGCCTACCCTCCTTTCACGCGGATGGTAATTATCTATCTGAAACATCGCCACGCAGACATTGTTGATGCGCTAGCGCGAGATGCTGCCGTGCGCCTTCGCACACATTTCGGGTCCCGCGTGTTAGGTCCCGATGAGCCACCTATAGCACGTGTGCAAAGTCTCTTCATACGACGCATCATTCTGAAACTGGAGACACAACTGCCCTTGCCACAAGTCCGGAAACGCCTCATAGCAGTGCGCACAGAACTACTGGCAGAGCACGCCTATAGCTCAGCACAAATCTTTTTTGATGTTGATCCCCTATGATGTTTCGAGACCTCAGTTGGGATTGCTCAAGGTGGGATAGGAGACACGTGTGTGGTAGATAGCTTTCAGCTTCTTCTTCAGCACCTCCTTGGCCATATAAATATCCTGGAAGGTGATGGGGCATCGCTGGAAGAAGCCGTCGGCCACCTGCCCGTCAATCATCTTGTCCACGAGCTGCCCGATGCTTTCTTCTGAATATTCGGCCATAGAGCGGGCTGCGGCTTCCACGGCATCCGTCATCATCAGGATAGCCTGTTCCACCGTATGCGGGTTCTCGCCTTTATACATGAAATCTTCGGGGTTTACGTCCTCGTTGGGGTGAGCGTTCTTCTCGTTGATATAGAAGAATTTTGCTAATCCCTGACCATGGTGTGTGGTGATAAAATCACGCACGAGCTTCGGCAGACGGTAGCGGTCGGCCAGCTCTTCGCCATCCTGCACATGGCGCACGATGATGGCAGCACTCTCCCGATTCGTTAGGGCGCGGTGTGGATTAATCCCGCCCAGCTGGTTCTCCGTAAAGAACTCTGGATTCATCATTTTCCCGATGTCATGATAGAGAGCTCCCGTTCGCACCAGCTGTGCTTTGACCCCCAACTGATTGGCCACCTCAGCTGCAAGATTCGCCACTTGCATAGAGTGCTGGAAAGTGCCGGGAGCAGTCTCTGACAATTGCCGTAGCAACTCGCTGTTGACATTGGAGAGTTCGACGAGTGTCACGTCACTGATAAAGCCGAAGATCCTTTCCAACAATGCCATCAACGGATAAGCAAAGAGCAGCAGCACGCCTGCTATGAGCAGATGGATATAAATCTGCCAATCAACGCGCAAAAGTGCATCTTCCCCCCCGAAAGTGCGGCCATGAATCATCTCGATGCTCAGATACATCACCAGTGCCGAAGCGGTCACGAGGAAGGCTGTGCGTATAATTTGCGAACGCTGGGACATCTCACGCAGCGAGTAAATTGCCACCAGCCCAGCCACCAACTGAGTAACAATGAACTCGAAAGGATAGCTGAGGGAGATGGCACAAAGCATAATAGTGACGACATGGACAAAAAAAGCTGTCCGTGAATCCATAAATATCCGAATAAAAATGGGGAGCATAGCATAAGGAACCACATACACCGACAACAGCGTATGCTCCACAATCAAAGACGTAATGATCGAAAAGAACAAGATCAATGCCACCAGTAATGAGACGCTACGTAGGCTTCCAATATAATCCTTTCGGAAGAGATTGAAATAAACAGTCAGGCAAAGATATATGGCCAGAACATATATGAGCTGTCCGACAAGAATCTGTATATCGGTGTTGCCGATGGTGCTTTTCTTGCGCTCCTGAATCGTGCGGTTGTAACTGGACAGTATCTGGAATGTCTCCTCAGTGACGATATCTCCTCGGTCAATAATATTCTGGCCTGCATAAACCATTCCTGAACTGGGAGAAATTGAGCGTTCCATCTCATCTTTGAGCGACTCGGATTTCTCCACGTCGTAGGTCAGATTCACCTTAATATAGCGGTTCAAGTTCAGTCGCTGCAATCGCTGACGGCTGATTTGCGCACTCTCAGCCGCAGCAAAGATATGTTCATAGGCAGACTTCTCTGTATAAAGCTGGCTAACAGGCACGGTAACAGCCTCCCTGCCATGGTAGAGAATAACCGACTGCGTGTTCTGCAGTTGCAGAACCTTCAGGTGGTCCAAATCGATAATACCCTGCTGATAGATGGCGCGCAGCTGTTCCTCCACAAAATCGAGATATGCGCGGGGCAGATTGTCAGTCTTCTGGCTGCGTGCATCTTTCCTAAATGCCGCCAGCTGCTTGTCCATGGTTTCAGGAATCTGTTCAAAAAAAGGGCTATAAGCTTGGAGAATACTATCCCGTTCGCGCTGCAGCTCAGCCTCGCTTTTGAAAATATAAAAGTCAAATGGTGCTCTCAACCGGCCGTACGTCCAGGGACGACCGACCTCCACCATGAAAGTGCCACGGTCAGCATCAGGCAAAAACCAGACGGTGATGAAAGTGATGACGACAAGGAAAGAAGCCTGGGAGATGATCCCTTTCCAGGTTCTTTTTATTGGCTTATTAAACCTACTCATAGTCCAAGAGGAAAAAACTTTATACTTTTCGAGGACAAAAATACAACATTATTTGCGTCCGCGTCAATATTTTGTTGTATTTTTGCAAAAATTTATAATTCTTCCGCTTATGAACCAGCAAAAAGTGCGTGTTCGTTTCGCGCCATCACCCACAGGACCTCTCCACATCGGAGGTGTCCGCACGGCTCTTTATAATTATCTCTTTGCCCGTCAGCACGGCGGCGAACTCATCTTCCGTATTGAGGACACTGACTCCGCACGTTTTGTGCCGGGTGCCGAGGACTATATCCTTGAATCCTTCAAATGGTTGGGCATTGAGTTCGACGAAGGTGTGAGCTTCGGCGGCAGCCATGGGCCCTACCGCCAGAGCGAACGCAAGGACATCTATAAGCAATATGTACAGCAGCTCCTCGATGCCGGTCGCGCATACATCGCTTTCGACACTCCAGAGGAGTTGACAGCGAAGCGTGAGGAAGTGGAGAATTTCCAGTACGATGCTTCCACACGCCTTCAGATGCGCAATTCCCTCACGTTGGGAGCAGCAGAGACCCAGCGCCTCATTGCTGAAGGCCACCCCTATGTCGTCCGTTTCCTTATTGAGCCTGGCGAGGACGTTCACGTGAACGACATCATCCGTGGCGATGTTTGCATCAACTCCAGCATCCTTGATGACAAGGTGCTTTGGAAGAGTGCCGACCAGCTGCCCACCTATCATCTCGCCAATATCGTCGATGACCATCTGATGGAAGTGACCCACGTTATCCGTGGTGAGGAGTGGCTACCCTCCGCTCCGCTTCATGTGCTCCTCTATCGCGCTTTCGGCTGGGAGGATACGATGCCTCGTTTTGCACATCTCCCGCTGCTTCTGAAACCAGATGGCAAGGGCAAGCTCAGCAAGCGCGACGGCGACCGCCTCGGGTTCCCCGTGTTCCCGCTTGAGTGGCACGACCCCAAAACCGGTGAAGTCAGCAGCGGTTATCGTGAAACAGGCTACCTGCCCGAGGCCGTTATCAATTTCCTTGCCCTGCTCGGCTGGAATCCCGGCGATGACCAGGAAATCCTGTCCATGAACGAACTTATTGAGAAATTCAACCTTGAGAAATGTTCCAAGAACGGTGCTCGTTTTGATTACGTGAAAGGCTACTGGTTCAATCGCGAATATCTCCTGAAGCTCAGCGATGCCGAGTGGGCTCCGTCTTTCGTAAAGATTCTGAAGGCGCAGGGCATTGAGACCACTGAGGAACGCGCAGCCGAGGTCGTGGCGATGATGAAGTCCAAGGTCATCGAGTACTCCACCAAGGAAGGTCCCCGCAAGCGCAATGTCTCTTTCGTTCGCGACCTGTGGCCCCTTTGCCGTTTCTTCTTCGTGGCTCCCACCGAGTTCAATCTGGAGGACAAGTTCATCAAGAAGAACTGGAAGCCCGAGACAGCAGGCGAGATGCAGCAATTGCACGATGTGCTGGCAACGGTTGAAGATTTCAGCATTGAAGGGCAGAAAGCCATCGTTGACCCGTGGGTCGAGCAGACGGGCATCAAGCCCTGGAACGCATGGCGTGTCTGCCTCGTCGGCGAAGGACAAGGCCCAGACATGTATGGTCTGGCAGCCTTCCTCGGCAAGGAGGAGGTGCTTCGTCGCATGGAGTTTGCTATCAAGGAGCTGGGAAAGTAAACGATAAACAATCAACGCTAAACGTTCAACGCAAGTGTACAGTTTTGCCATTTATCTCTATATGATTGTCGTGGCGTTTGTTGCCATCTTCAACAAACGGGCACGTAAACTTGCTGTGGGTCATCGCAAGGCTTTCTCAATGCTGAAGCGGCAGATAGACAAGAATGCGCGCTACATCTGGTTCCACGCAGCCTCACTCGGGGAATTCGAGCAGGGCCGCCCCCTCATGGAACGTCTGCGCCGCGAGCATCCTGAGTATAAGATTCTGCTCACCTTCTTCTCCCCTTCCGGCTATGAAGTGCGTAAGGATTGGGATGGTGCCGACGTCATCTGCTACTTACCGCTTGACACCCCCACGAACGTCAGCATCTTCTTCCACTACGTGAAGCCGGAGATGCTCTTCCTCATCAAGTATGAGTTCTGGCAGAACTATCTGCGCGGTTGCCGCAAGCGTGGGATACCTGTTTATAGTGTCAGCAGCATTTTCCGTTCTTCGCAGGTCTTCTTCCGTTGGTATGGGCGCATGGCAGGCTACACGAATGTGCTCAGTTGCATCACCCATTTCTTTGTGCAGAACGAGCAGTCTCGCGAACTCTTGGCAACGCTTGGCTACACCGACAACGTCACGGTTGTCGGTGACACCCGTTTCGACCGTGTGCTCGACATTCGCCGTGCAGCCAAGCCTCTGCCTCTGGTGGAGAAGTTTGCCGGTGTCTATACTGTATTTGTTGCCGGCAGCAGCTGGCCGCCTGACGAGGCGCTGTTCATTCCGTGGTATCTGTCCAAGGGCAGTGACATCAAGTTGATTATCGCTCCCCACATGATAGGCGAGGATCATCTGCGCGACATTGAGAGCCGCCTTCAGGGCCGTCGCGTACTCCGCTATACGGCAGCCACCGAGAGCAATGTGGCCGATGCCGACGTGCTCATCATCGATTGCTTCGGGCTCCTCTCAAGCATCTATCGTTATGGCCATCTGGCTATGGTCGGCGGCGGCTTTGGCGCAGGCATTCATAATATTCCCGAAGCGGCTGTCTATGGTATTCCAGTCCTGATTGGTCCCAACAACCAGAACTTCCGCGAAGCGCGCTATCTCTTAGAGGCTGGAGCCTGTTTCGAGGTTCACGATGCCGAGGACTTCAACCGCACGTCGGACCTCCTTCTCACCGACAACGACGCTTACGCCCGTGCAGCCGCAGCCGCCCGCAACTATATCGGCAACAACGCCGGTGCCACTGACGCCATCTGTCAACTCACCTTTCCCAAGAAATCTTAAACACGGATGCAGGGGGGGGGGTCTTTAAAACAACGCACAGCCCAGGGACTCTTGTGGGGCGGTTTCAGCAATGGAATGATTCAGTTGCTGGGGGCGCTGTTCGGGCTGGTGATGTTAAACATCCTCGACCCTTCAGACTATGGCAAGATGGCAGCTTTGGTCATCTTCAGCAATGTGGGAGGATGTCTGCAGGAGAGCGGTTTCACCGCAGCATTGGCGAATAAGAAGGAAGCCCGCCACGAAGATTACAATGCTGTCTTTTGGTTCAATCTCATTGTCGGCTCAATTATCTATGTGCTCTTGTTCGTGGCAGCACCATGGATTGCCGACTTCTACCACGAACCTGTCTTGAAGCCGCTGTCCCGCTTCGTCTTCATAGGCCTTTGGATAAGTTGCTTAGGCATCAGTCAGCAGGCGTGGCTTTTCAGCCATTTGCAGGTGAAGCAGACGAGCCTCATCAACCTTACGGCTCTGATTGTATCGAACATTGCCGGCATCGTCATGGCCTTCCGTGGCCTGGCCTTCTGGGGATTGGCAGCACAGAGCGTCCTCTATACTACTATCGGGACCTTTCTCCGCTGGTGGGTGTCACCCTGGCGCCCCAGCTGGCCGTTTCGTGCGTGGCGCGCGACACTCCGTCCCGCGTGGCAGATGTTCGGTTTCTCCAGCAAGCTCCTGGTCAACAGCCTGGCCTACCAGCTAAACAACAACGCTTTCGGCGTCCTTCTCAACCGTTTCTATTCCGGTGGTCACGTGGCAGGTATATACAGCAATGCCCGCAAGTGGGACGACATGGCTATTGCCACCATCGGCGGCATGATACAGGGTGTGGCACAACCCGTGCTTCGCCAAGCGGACAGCGAGGCTCAGATGAGAGAATCCGTTGTAGCTGTCTTCCGCAAGCTGCTCCGCTTCACCTGCTTCGTTTCCTTTCCCTGCCTCTTGGGGCTGGCACTGATTGCCGAGGATTTCCTCGTGTTGCTGGTGGGCGAGAAGTGGCACGAGAGCGCCCACATGCTCTCACTCCTTTGCATCTATGGCGCCTTCTCACCCGTCGTGACCCTCTATAGCAATCTCGTCATCTCGCGTGGCCGCTCCACTATCAATATGACTGTCGGCCTGCTGAACTGCATCCTCGTGTGGGGAGGCATCATTGTGCTTCACGCCATGGGTCATGAGCTCACGGCAATGGTCATCTACTATGTCGCCCTCAACATAGCGTGGCTACTCGTGTGGCAGGCAAGCGCCAAGCATCTGGTGGGACTTCGCTGGCGCGATGCCTTGCGCGATGTCATACCGTTCTTTGCCTTCGCGCTCGGGGTTATGCTCCTCTGTTGGTGGGCCACCTGTTCTATGCCCATCAGCTGGTGGCGCCTGTTCACCCGCATCATCATGGCGGTCGCCCTCTACATCGGATCCCTGTGGTTGGCGCGTGCTACTATTCTCCGTGAGAGTCTTCAATACATCTTCCACCATGGTCAGCTATAGCATCATCATCCCTCATCGTGGCTCACCCGAGCTGCTACAGCGGATGCTGGACTCCATCCCCCAGCGTCCCGATGTGCAGGTACTTGTCATTGAAGATTCCGAGGGACGCGGTGGCGGCTATGCCCGCAACCAGGCACTGCCGCAGGCCACAGGCCGTTGGCTGCTCTTTGCCGATGCTGATGACTTCTACGCCGAAGGCTTCCTCGATGTCCTTGACGCTTATGCCAGTCGTACAGACCTCGATGTCGTCTATTTTGGTTTCCAGATGTTAGCTGCCGACACACTCACGCCAGAGCCCATCGTCACCGCAGACTATATACAGGCATTCGACGGCTCGCAGCAAGCCGAGGAGCGCATACGTTTCGGCATCAATTCGCCTTGGTGTAAGATGATTCGCACTTCCCTCGTGGCGGACAACGACATCCGCTTCGACGAGACAAGCATTGCCAACGACCGCTTCTTCAGCCTTCAAGTGGGGCATTTTGCGCAACGCATCGCGGTGGAGAAGCGCGTGCTCTACAACTATCTTCACTACCCTGCCAGCCAAACCAACCGCCAATGGAACCACGCCAAGGTGCGCGACCTGCTAGCTGTGAACATCCGTTCCAACGCCTTCCTGAAGGCCATTGGGCATCCCCATTTGCGGCGCTGGCTCCCCAACCTGTGGCTGGAGGCTTTGCGCGAAGGAGGTTTCCGCCGCTTCTGGCTCCTCACACAAGCGTACTTAACATTGAACATTGAACATTGAACATTGAACTTTGAACTTTGAACATTGAACTTTGAACATTGAACTTTGAACTTCTTGAACCTTTTAAACCTTAAACTTTGAACATGTTACAGCTCCTCGTTGGTCTTGAAGGCGGTTTAGGAAACCGTATGCGCACAGCCGCTGCTGCCGCTGCCATCGCTCAGCACATCCGTGGCAAAGTGGTGGCTATGTGGGCTCCGCAGTGGGGTATGGAGTGCCGCTACAGCGAGCTCTTTGAACCGTACGCTCAAGGGAACTTCGAGTTGCGCGACGCCACGCCCCTCGAACGCCTCACAGCGGCCCGTCCCCGTCCGCGCAACCTGTTCCTGCCACGCCTCACCAACCGCCTGACCTATCGTCAGATTCTTTACAACGAGGAGGTGATGCCACTCTACCAACAGCATTTCGACTTCGCCGCATGGGCCAATGCCCATCGCTCGCTGATGTGGACCTGGTGGGATTTCTTCCCCTGGGAACCGGCGCTGCTGCGACAGTTGTTCTGCCCCCTGCCCGCCTTGCAGCAGCGCATCAACGAGCGTTGTGCCACCTTCTCGCCTCACACCATCGGCGTGCATATCCGACGCACCGACCACCAACAAGCCATCCACGAAAGCCCTCTCGAACTCTTTACGGATGCCATCGACCATGAGGCAGATCTCCATTCCGACCTGTGCGTATATCTCGCCACAGACGACGAAGCCACGAAAGCCGCCCTTCGCCAGCGCTATGGACAACGAATCCTCACGTCCAACACCCCCGCCACACGCGATACCACCGATGGCATCCGCGATGCCCTCGTAGAGATGTACACCCTGAGCCACACCGCCCAGATCTATGGCTCCGCTGGCTCTTCCTTCTCCACCATCGCTGCCATTTTAGGTGGCATCACCAATACTGTCCTATCCACTCCAGCGGTCTTACGCGCGTAAGACCTAGATCTTCAGGCCATAAGACCTGCATCTTCATGGCATAAGACCTGCATCTTTCGAATTTAAGATGCGCTCCTTTTGGCCTAAAGGAAATTTTATTTATGGTAATTCGAACAGCCTACATGCACTCAATACCTAACCGAGTGATTATCTGCTAATTAAACACCTATTTAGGGTACACTCAGGCTACACTCAGGGTACATCCTTGTGAATCTTCAGTGTACCCTGAGTGTACCCTAAATGACCTGTTTTTAAAACACAAACCATTGATGCACAGCCTTATACGTCGTTAGTGTATGTAGGCAGGTTAAAGCATCATAAAATAAATCTCTCCGTTCATGTTTCGGAAGTTTAATCTCACCACAGATTTCGCAGATTCCACAGATTCAAAGCTATTGGCCATCATGTATTTTGGTTGCTCATTCCATGGTGGAGAATTATATCCGAAACTTCAATTATTTATATGGCGCAAGTGGCGTGCGCCACAGGTGTCATTCGGAAGTCCTAAGGG
>CACZSQ010000041.1 GCA_902783885.1 uncultured Bacteroidales bacterium | reverse complement strand
GACGAGCATTGAACGTGGTGCGTTCTCTGGTTGCAGCGGTCTGACATCTATCACCATTCCTAGCAGCGTAACAAGCATTGGAGGTTCAGCTTTCTCTGGTTGCTGCGGACTAACCTCTGTTTCCATTCCTAGCAGTGTAACGAGCATTGGAAATGGTGCGTTCCGTGGTTGCAGTGGCCTGACCTCCATCTCTGTGGAAAAAGGCAATTCAGTCTATGACTCCCGTGATAACTGTAATGCCATCATAGAAACTACATCGAATACATTGATAGCTGGTTGCAAGAACACTACCATTCCCAACGGCGTTACGAGCATTGGAAATAATGCGTTCTATGATTGCAGCAGCCTGACCTCTGTCACCATTCCCAACAGTGTAAAGAGTATTGGATATTATGCGTTCCAAGGTTGTAGCAGCCTGACCTCTGTCACCATTCCCAACAGCGTGACGAGCATTGGACATGGTGCATTCTATGGCTGTTATTTCTTGGCAGACTCTTTTATCAACAATTCTTCTTTAACCAGTAGTGATAATTGGGGAGCAACTATTTGTGATGTAGATACAAAGGATGGTTTGGTCATAATAAACAATGTAGTGGTGAAATGCAGAGGGTGGGCAACCTATGTGACCATCCCCAACAGCGTGATGAGCATCCGAAGTTCGGCGTTCTCTGGTTGCTCTGACCTGACCTCTATCACCATCCCCAACAGCGTAACAAGCATTGGAGGTGGCGCGTTCTATGGTTGCAGCGGCCTGATTTCGGTTACAATTAACAGCAATGCTATTGCTTCAAATAATTATAGTAGCACAAATACATTAGCCAATTATTTTGGTAATCAGGTTAAGGAATATATTTTAGGGGATGAGGTAAGTAGCATTGGAAAATATGCCTTCTTTGATTGCAACGGCCTGACCTCTGTGATCATACCCAACAGCGTGACGAGCATTGGAGATGGTGCGTTCTATTGTTGCAGCAGCCTGACCTCTGTGACCATTCCCAACAGCGTTACGAGTATTGGTAATTCTGCGTTCTATGATTGCAGCAGCCTGACCTCTGTGACCATTCCCAACAGCATGACGAGCATTGGGAGTTCTGCTTTCGCTGGTTGTGACAAATTGAAAGGAGTTGTATCCTTCATCGAAGAACCTTTTGTGATTGATGGTTTGTCTTCTTCGAATCCATGCTTCAGCACAAGCGCCTTTGAAAAAGCAATGCTGTATGTGCCCGTAGGAACCATCAACAAGTACAAAGCCACGGCAGGCTGGCAGGATTTTGCACATATCGTAGAGGGCGATGGCGGGCTCCCTCCTGGCTCGGAGCAGTGCTCGAAACCCACGATAGGGTACAAAGAGGGCAAGCTGACGTTTCAGAGTGCTACGGAAGGGGCTACATTTGTCTATGATATATCCGATGCAGACGTGAAGGGCGGTGAGGGCAGCAAGGTGCAGCTGGGCGTCACCTATGTCATCAGCGTCTATGCGAAGAAGGACGGCTATCTTAACTCTGAAACGGCCACGGCCACGCTTTGCTGGATTGACGTAGAACCCGAACAAGAGGGCATCACGGATGCCGTCAACACGGTGAAGGCTCAGTCGGTACTGGTGCAGCGCTCGGCAGGCGGCATCACCGTGGAGGGCGCAGCACCCGGCACGCCGATAGCTGTGTATGACCTCAGCGGCAAACTCTTGGGTTCCGCACAGGCGGCGGATGGCACTACCAGCGTGGCTGTCTCAGGCCGAGAGCACATGGTCGTGGTGAGAATCGGCGAGCGTAGCGTGAAGATGAGTC
Source organism: uncultured Bacteroidales bacterium (assembly GCA_902783885.1). Taxonomy (GTDB): domain Bacteria; phylum Bacteroidota; class Bacteroidia; order Bacteroidales; family Bacteroidaceae; genus Physcousia. The sequence continues at coordinate 28,698 of CACZSQ010000041.1, read as the reverse complement.
TCTGACTTAAGTTTTGTTAGCGGACAAAATCAGACGAGAAGACACATTTTTTGCATCAGATGCGTCGAGGAACGAAGAAAAATGCCTATTTTTGCAAACGGAAATGTGCATCATCCTTCGTCGAAGGACTCTTTGAGCATCAAAATAGATTCAAATTAGATATATTATAAGTATTATGAAAACAAAAATTGAAGAGAAAGACGGAAAGTTTTTTGCAACTTTGATTGGTGAAATGGACACAGTAGCCGCTGTGGAGGCTGAAGAAGTGCTGAAGCCGCTCTACACGACCGGGGGCAAGGATGTCATCATCGACTGCACCAGTCTGGAGTATATTGCTTCCAGCGGCCTGCGCATCCTGTTGAGTATCCTCAAGGGTGCCAAGAGTAGCGGCAGCAAGGTTGTGATGCGCGGTGTCAATGACGACATCAAGAGCGTATTCAAGCTGACGGGCTTTATCAGTCTCTTTGAATTTGAATGAGAGGGCGGACAGGCACTGTCCTTATATGACTTTACATGATTTGTAAGTAGAGCGGCAAGTTTAGGCTTTATGAAGGTTCTGCTCATCAACGGCAGCCCGCGCGAGAACGGCAACACGTTCACGGCGCTGAGCGAGGTGGCCAAAACGCTGAACGAGGAAGGCGTCGAGACAGAGATTATCAGTATCGGGAAGCAGGCTGTGCAGGGTTGCATCGCCTGCGGATGGTGTGGTCGCACGGGGCGTTGCACGTTTCACGACGATCTGTACTACCGTGTGATGCGTTCGGTGAAGGACGGCATCGACGGGCTGATTGTCGGCTCGCCGGTCTATTATGGCGGCCCTAACGGCTCGCTATGTGCCCTGCTGGACCGCGTGTTCTACTCGCTGGGCAGCGCTCTGGAGTATAAGCCGGGGGCGAGTGTTGTGGTGTGCCGCCGCGGCGGGGCATCGGCTGCCTTCGACCGTCTGAACAAATACTTCACAATCCTGAATATGCCGCTGGTGAGCTCGCAGTACTGGAATATGGTCTATGGACAAACTCCCGGTCAGGCGGCGCAGGACGAGGAGGGGATGCAGACGATGCGCACGCTGGGGCGCAACATGGCCTGGATGCTCCGCAACCTGAAGGACCGTCCGGCACCGGCTGAGCCTCGGGCCTTCACAAACTTCATCCGTTAAGAATCTAAATACTGGCCTGCGTGGATATCGGTCTATTCTCATTGGCTCTCGGGCTGCTGTTGCTGCTGATTCCGCTGTTCTTCCTTTGGCAGCTGCGGACGGGGCTCGTGCGTGCTACGCTGGTGGCTGCAGCAAGGATGATTGTGCAGCTGTTCCTTATCAGCATTTATCTGCGTTATCTTTTCGAGTGGGACAATCCGTGGCTGAACACCTTGTGGGTCGTCATCATGGCGGTGATAGCCACGCACACCGTGGGACAGCGCACTCACCTGAGATGGCGCGTGGTGGCGGTGCCGGCCTTCGTGAGCTTTGTTGTGTCGGCTATGCTGGTGGGGGCTTTCTTCCTGTGTGTGGTCTTGCAACTCGACCAGCCCTTCACGGCCCGCTATTTTATCCCCGTGATGGGTATTCTGATGGGCAACATGCTCGGCGTGAATGTATTGACGCTGAGCACATTCTACAGCGGCGTGCAACGCGAACGCGCCACCTATTATTATTTGTTGGGCAACGGTGCCTCGCGTTTTGAAGCCTGGTTGCCCTTTATGCGTGAGGCGGTCATCAAGAGCTTCACGCCCTGCATTGCCAACATGGCGGTGATGGGCATCGTGGCCCTGCCGGGTACGATGATTGGCCAGATTCTGGGCGGCTCGGCTCCCGATGTGGCGGTGAAGTACCAGATGATGATTGTCGTGATTACGATGTCGGCCTCGATGCTCTCGCTCATCCTGGCGCTGTGGCTTTCCACGCGTGAGGCCTTCGATGGCTATGGCCGTCTGATGAAGATTGAGAGGTGAGGTGCCACGAACCGCCCCCTCAGAACCTAACTCCGAAATTGATCTGTGCGTCGGCTTCCTGATTGAGGATGCGGAGGTGCTGGTCGTCGCTGTAGCCGTAGTGGCGGTAGTGGAGGAGCAGCGTCAGGAGATAGCGGTCGAAGCTGTAGTTCATGGCAAAGCGCGCGAAGAGATTCAGGCAGAAACGCGCATTGCCTTTCTCGGCAGACTCGTAGAACTCATCCCATTTTTTGTTTTGGGCTTCGTCGTCGATATCGGTCTCGTGAGAGAGGTGGGAATAGGCCGTGAACATGGGCACGATGGAGCCGTGGAAGACCAGTTTGCCGCCGCGCACCGAGAGGTTGTAGGCGTAGCCGGCACCGATTGAGGCCTGCTGGGTCTTGAAAACGTCGTTGTTGGCGGGGAACAGCTTATCCACACGGTAGCGGCTCTGATAGTAGTTGGCATAGAACAGCGGGCTGCCGGCGCTCTTCTTCTGCACCATGTCCGCGAAGAGGCCTGCTGCAAGGGAGAACTTGCGGCTGTTGAGGACATAGTAGCCCTCGAGAAAGAAGATTCGGAGAGCGTTGTTCTCGCTGATGGTCTGGTCGCCGACGTTGCAGGTGCCATCCATCTGGTGGAGGTATTTGTAGCGCACGCGCAATCCCCACTTGGAGCCGTTCTTGGCCAACCCGAGGCTGAGTCGATAGCGGTTGCGGATGGGGATGGGCAGCTCTAAGGCGAGCCCCTTCCAGTCTATGCCCAGGTCCACTTCGGACTGTACGGCATACGCGTTGATCTGGTAGCGGTCGTGGTCGCGGATGCCAGGGATGATGCTCGTCAGGTTGTCCACATCGAAGGGCATCGTCATCTGGTAGTTCTGCCAGTAGGTGTAGGAACCGACATACACTTGCCGGTTCAGCTTGGGAATGTCCTGATAGGCTGTGTCGATGCCCGCGCGCTGGCTCTTCTCCAGCCACTTGTCGAAGCGGCGCAAGACCTTGACGAAGCCGCCCTCGGCATTGGCTGTCGTGATGCCGGTCATGCCGACGATGAGCAGCATCCACAGGCGTAGGGCAAGCTTATGGGCAACGGGGGTCATTCTTGAATGGTGGAGAAGATTTGGTCGTGGCCGGCAGAGTCGCAGATGAAATAAACCTGGAGCTCGGGATGGCGGCTGAGCACCTGCTGAGCTCGCTGAAGGCCAAGGACCATGAAGGAGGTGGCAAAGGCATCGGCCTCGGCGCACGTGGGCGCAATGACCGTTGCCGAGAGGATGGACTGCTGGGCAGGATAGCCTGTGGCGGGATTGATGGTGTGGGCGATGCGGCGACCGTCCTCGGTGGTGTAGAAGTTGCGGTAGTTGCCGCTGGTGGCCATGGCGCAGTCGGTGAGCGAGAGCACCGTCTCGAGCGCGTCGCTGTTGCTCTCGGGGTCGTCAACAGGTTTGTTGATGCCCACGCGCCAGGGCTGGCCCTTGGGATTCACGCCGCTCACAACGACTTCGCCGCCGATTTCCACCATGAAGTTGTCGATGCCACGATGGCGCAAATAATCTGCGACAACATCGACGCCGAAGCCCTTGGCAACGGCTGAGCAGTCGAGGATGACGCGCGGGTCATCCTTGAGAATACGGCCGTCGGAGGTCAGGCTGATATGCTGATAGCCTACGAACTGGCGCAGGCTGTCGATGGCGGCGCTGTCGGGCAACGCACCGTGCTTGAAGCCGAAGCCCCAGGCGTTGACCAGCGGAGCTACGGTGATGTCGAAAGCGCCTCCAGTGGCCTCGCTGACCCGACGGCTAAGCAGATAGACGCTACGGAAGAGCGAATCGACAACGATGTCGGCGGATTGGTTTACCTGGCTGATGACGCTCTTGGGGTTGAACATCGAGAGGCTGGCGTCCACGCGGGCCAACTCGGCCTCAATCTGCGGCTGCAGGTCCTCGCGGCTTTGGTAGGTGAGATGATAGAAGGTTCCGAAGACGGCACCCTCGTTCTTCTGGAAGGGGGCAGGGGAGTTGCGCCGGTTGATGATCAGGAACGAGGCTACCACCAGCGCCACGAGCACGGGCAGATGCCATCGCCGCCATTGGCTGGGCGGCCTGTCGGCAGGCGTCAGGGGTGTCGTGCGGATGGGCTCACCATCCTCTGTAAAGCGTGGGTTCAGCGGGTCGTTCATGGAATAGGGGGGTGATTTTTTTTAGATGTCAATGAGAATCTTGAAGGAGCCACCCCAGCAGCTGGTGTCATTCTTGCCGAAGCCAGGGACAAACCAGGGCTGTCCGAGCGCAGGGTCCTTCTCGGAGATGCGGAACTTCACACGAAGGTCCCAACCGGCATGGACAACGGTCCAGAGGCGTGTCTCCACGCCGAAGACGACCTCGGCCCAATGGGCCTGGCAATGCTGACTGGTGAAGTTGACCTCTTGCTCGGTCTTCCAAACAGGGTCGGCAAGGGGCGTGGCCGCATCAAGGTCGTAGTTGAAGGTGGAGAAGCCGTAGCGGATACCCAGCAGCAGGCGGTTGCCGTTGTGCTTCTTGGTGAAGTTGTAGTCAGCTCCGATGCGGAAGTAGGGAGCCCGCACTTTGAAGTGGTTGTCCAGGTCGTGTCCCTCGTGGTCGGCTTCGCCGATGCCCATCTCGAAGATGGGAAAGTACTTGTCCAGCAGGTTGACACGAGCCATCACTTCGTACTGTCGCCAGTCGCTGCCGCCTACTTTCAGAATAGGGCCCAGGATGTCAGCACCCACGGCAACGCCGTAGAAGAAGCTGGGCTCCTTCTTGTCCTTTTTCTTGCTTTTAGGCGCTTTCTTCTCTTTCCCGTCCTTGGAGATGACAACGACAACGGGCGTGGAATCGTTGGCCGCGGCGGGAACCGTGTCCTGTGCCGATGCCAAGAAAGGCAGGCCTAACAGGATGAGGATAAGGCGAATCCTAATCCTGGGTGCGGAAATAAATCTGCAGATTTTCGTTGGCATCGTAGTTGATTTCAGTATGATTGATGAGCACGGTGTCTATCAGGTGGTGAGTGGAACGGACGTAGAGAACGTTGTGCCACATGTGAAGTGGGCACGAGGGGTCGTCGATGTGACCGAAGTTCTCCTTTGTCATCCATATCGTGTCGGCAGCTTTGGAGCCGTCGGCCGACGTGAAGGCGAATCGGAGCGAATCAATTTCTCCGTAGTAACTGACGGGTAGAGCAACGCGGCTGCGGTTGACCAAGCGGTTGGCAACGACGGCGTCGGCACCCAGCGCGGTGATTGTCAGCGTGTCTGAGATTTTGATGGCTCCACCAGGCTGAAACGGGCTTCCTGCAGAGCGAGCCGAGGCATAGAAACCATAGACGCTCTCCACAGTGTTGTTCAGCGGACAGTTAATGTTCTCGCAGCCCAGCAGCAAGAGCACACACACACAACATATAATAGACTTAACCTTCAACTCTTAACTCTTAACTTTTAACTCTTAACTATTAACTCTCAACTTTCCTCCCTTCCCAACACTCCCCTTTAGGGGGCTTGGGGGCCTTAACTCTCAACTCTCTATATTTCTTTCTCAATCTGATAGTTGTTGCGTTGCTCGGAACTGCGGCTGATGAGGTCGCCGAGGAAGCCTGCAACGAATAGCTGCGTGCCCAGAATCATCATGGTGAGGGAGATATAGAAATAGGGCGAGTCGGTGACAAGGCGGGCATGGATGCCATTTGCCAAAGCGTAAAGTTTGCTGGCGCCCACGACAACGACCGCCACGAAGCCCAACAGGAACATCAGCGACCCCATCAGACCGAAAACGTGCATGGGCTTGAGCCCGAAGCGACTGAGAAACCATAATGACAGCAGATCCAGATAGCCGTTGACGAAGCGGTCGAGGCCGAACTTGGTCTTGCCGTACTTGCGGGCTTGATGGTGGACCACCTTCTCGCCAATCTTGTTGAACCCGGCATTCTTGGCCAGATAGGGGATATAGCGGTGCATCTCGCCATAGACCTCAATGTTCTTGACAACATCGCGGCGGTAGGCTTTCAGTCCGCAGTTGAAGTCGTGCAGGTTCTTGATGCCGCTGACCTTGCGGGCTGTGGCGTTAAAGAGTTTCGTGGGGATTGTCTTCGAGAGCGGGTCGTAGCGCTTCTGCTTGTAACCGCTGACGAGGTCGTAGCCATCCTCGACAATCATCCTGCGCAGCTCGGGGATCTCATCGGGAGAGTCCTGAAGGTCGGCGTCCATCGTGATGATGACATCGCCCTGGGCTTTGCGGAAACCGCAGTAGAGGGCAGGGCTCTTGCCATAGTTCCGACGGAACTTGATGCCCTTCACCGCCGGGTTCTGAGCGCTGAGCTGCTCAATGACTGCCCATGAGTTGTCGGTGGAGCCGTCGTTGACGAAAATAATTTCATAGCTGAAGCCATTGGCTTCCATGACGCGCTGAATCCAGGCGTGCAACTCGGGCAACGACTCAGCCTCGTTATAAAGTGGCACTATGACCGAAATATCCATCGTATCTTGTGAATGATTTTTGATTTTTGATACTGAATGATTCGTGTTTCAGCTCTCAGCCTTTTTACGGGTGAATGAGAAGAGAGCTGTGGGGAAAGCCAGGAAAGTGGCCAACAGCAGGTTCCATAGGAGAAACTGCAGCGCAAGCTGTGCAGGCGGTGTGGCAGCAAAGGCGTTGAGGGCCTCCCGGGCTATGGTCTGGCTGTCGGGGCCAAGAATCTGTGTCATGACATCCTGCATCTCAGGCTGTTCCAGCAAGTCGGTGTATGAGCGCACCAACAGACCGCCATCGATATAGGCAAAATAGATGTATTGGGAAGCCGTGCATAGCAGGGCGGCGGCACCGTACATCAGCCAGGACAGGCGCCAGGCACGGCCGAGCGTCAGGGGGGCGACGTTCAGCCCAAAGCCGCGCACCAGCTTGACACCTAACGGCAAGGAAAGCACCCCCAACAGCAATCCCAGATTGCTCGCTAAGGGCGACTGCAAGCCAACAACGGAGAGGGAAAAGCTGGCAATCCAGCACAGGCCTACCCACAGGCCATAGTAGCCGGCGTAGGCGCGGGTCTGTTGCCCTTCTGTGATGTTGGCGGAGTTGTTCGTCATGACCTGTTAAGTAAATCGCGGCAAAGTTAGGCAAAAGTATTTATTCTGCCAAAATTAGGCGCGCTTTTTGTCTGTTTAGGACAAATCTACGACGGTAATGCCTGCACCGCCGAATTGAACGTGCTCGTCGCGGGCATCAATGACGCTGGGCACAGTCTTCAGGTACTGTCGGATGAGTTGTCGGAGGATGCCGGTACCGGTGCCGTGGAGGATTCTCACCCGCGACACGCCCACTTGCGTGGCATCGTCGATGAAATGTGTGATGGCGTTAAGGGCTTCGTCACCACGCATACCACGAACATCTATGTCCTGCTGGAAATGGAGCGATTTCTCGCGCATGGCCGTCTGAGTCTCGCGGCCAAGGAAAGTGATGCCCGTCGGTGAATCCTGCTTCTGGGGCTCTTGGGCAGGCACCAGGCGGTCTGCTTTCACTGTGGTGCGCATCTGTCCGAAAAGCACAACGGCATTCTTACCGTCGATGGACAGCAGACGGCCCACGGTGGTCTGACCTTTGAGGCGGACATAGGCAGACTCTCCCCCCGCCCTCCCTGTAAGGGAGGGAGCAGAATGTTTTGTAAATGGAAGAGTCTCAGAGCCAGAAGTGACAGCCCCCTCCCTAACAGGGAGGGCGGGGGGAGAGTCCTTCATTTTCCTTTCCTGCCGGCGCTTGAGCTTTTCCATCTTACGTGTGATGGCATCGTCTGCATCGTCGGTGTCACTTTCCACCTGCTTGATCTTGAAGTCGTCGAGCTGTTGGCGGGCGCGGCGTGTCTGGTCCTTCTCAGCCTGTGCCTCACGGATTTCGCGGATGGTGTTTTCGATGCGTGCGTTGGATTCCTGCAACAGCTGCTCAGCCTCTTCCTTGGCTTTGCGAAGAATCTCCTTGCGCTGGCGCTGCAGTTCGTTGATCTCCTGCTCGTAGCGGGCGATGGTCTGTTCCATCTGCTTTTCGTGGCTGTGGATGTTCTGCCGCTTCGTCTCCCAATAACGCTTGTCGCGTACGATGTCCTGCAACCACTTGTCGGCGTTGATGTAGTCGCGACCTACAATCTCAGAGGCATCGCTGATGACCTCCTCGGGGATGCCGATTTTGCGTGCAATCTCCACGGCAAAGGAAGAACCCTGGTTGCCAATTTGCAACTGGAACAGCGGCTGCATCATGTGGCGGTCATAGAGCATGGCGCCATTGACGACGCCTTCGGTTTCCTCGGCAAAATGCTTGAGGTTCTGGTAGTGCGTCGTGATGATTCCGAAAGCTCCGTTCTTTACAAAACGTTTCAGCACAGCCTCGGCCATGGCACCGCCTATCTGGGGTTCTGTGCCGCCGCCGAACTCGTCGATGAGCAAGAGCGTTTCAGGATCAGAGTAGCGCATCATCTGCTTCATATTCAGGAGATGAGAGCTGTATGTTGAAAGTTCATCTTCAATGCTCTGTTCGTCGCCGATGTCAATCATGATATGGCTGAAAACACCCAGTCGCGAGCGCTCGCCGACGGTGATGGGTAAACCACATTGCAACATATACTGCAGCAGTCCGACCGTCTTCAGACAGACACTCTTGCCTCCCGCATTGGGGCCAGAGATGATGAGAATGCGCTGACGGCGCGTGAGCTCTATATCCAATGGAACCACCTTCTTCCCGTGGCGCTCAAGCGAGCGGCGCAAGAGCGGGTGCACAGCCAAGGTCCAGTCCATGAGTGGGTGGTTGCTGATTTGCGGTTCGGTAGAAGTGAAGGCTCCGAACTGTGATGCCAGCAAGGCCTTGGCACGTACAAATTCAATGTCGGCCAGCATCTCAAAACTCTCCTTGAGTTGAGGAATCTGGGGGCGAATTTCGTCGCTGAAAGCTCTGAGGATTCTGATAATCTCACGTCGCTCGTCGTTCTCCAACTCGCGGATCAGGTTATTTGCCTCCACGACCTCCTGCGGCTCGATGAAGACCGTCTTGCCTGTGGCGCTTTCGTCGTGGACGATGCCTTTGATTTTGCGCTTGAGCGCTGGGGCTACGGGGATGACCAAGCGTCCGTCGCGCATAGTCGGTGCCACGTCGCTGGCCACTGTACCCTCGGCCTGGGCGCTCCGCAGGATGGCGTTCAGCACACGGCTGACGCTGCCTTCGGCGCTGGCCAGTTCGCGTCGTATGCGCGCCAACTCCGGCGATGCAGAATCCTTGATATGGCCGAATTTGTCGAGGATTTGGGAGATCTTGCGAACTAAACCTGCGGACATTCCTCCTGTCCACCCTAAATGGGAGGGAGCAGTATCCGATGAGTATCTGGAATAAATGAGTCGTGCAAGAGCGGGGTAAGGATTAGATTCTGATGATCTCTCGTCCTGGAAAGTATCTTCCCCTTCCCTGAAAGGGCAGTCGGTGGAAGAGTCCGTAATGATCCGTTGAATCCCTATCATCGTTTCCAAAGCCCTCTGCAGGGCGAACATCTCATCGGTCTCGATGTATGTCCCTTCGATACGGAGACGGTCAAGGGTAGGGCGAAGGTCATAGAAGCCCGAGGACGGGAACTGGTCCTCTGCCTCCAGAAGCCTGACAAACTCGCCCACTTGCTGATGTAGTTCTTGAATGAGCGCGCAGTCAGTGAGAAATGACATCTCATCCACGCGCTGCTGGCCCAACGTACTCAGACAATGCGTTTTCAGCAGCTGTCTGATGTCGGTCATTCCTATCTTTTCTTCAAAGCTTTGAGGGTAAATCATAGCAAATTGTCATTTTTTCGGGGGCAAAGGTAATAAAAAAACTCTAAAAAGGACATTTAAATCACAAATTATACTTACCTTTGCAAGCGGAATTAAACATTAACACAATAATTAGTCCGTATGCAATCTTGTGCGATTCTGCTGCTTCACTGCCCCGACCAATCGGGAATTATCTCTGAAGTGACGAAATTTATCACAGATAATCAGGGTAATATCATTTATTTGGATCAGTATGTTGATCGTGAGGACGGGATGTTTTTCATGCGTATTGAATGGGAGTTGGACAACTTCTTGATTCCGCGTGATAAAATCAAGGAATACCTTTCCATCCTCTACGCTCAGCGCTACCAGATTGAATTCAATCTCTTCTTCTCCGATGTGCGTCCTCGTATGGCCATCTTTGTGAGTAAGATGAGCCACTGCCTCTACGACCTGTTGGCCCGCTACAAGGCCGGCGAATGGGCGGTGGATATCCCTTGTATTGTCAGCAATCACGAAGACTTGCGCTTTGTTGCAGAGCAGTTTGATATCCCATTCTATGTCTGGTCTATCAACAAAGACCACAGCAACAAGGCTGAGGTGGAGGCTGCGGAGATGGCCTTGCTGGAGGAAAAACGAGTGTCGTTCATCGTCCTCGCCCGCTACATGCAGATTATCAGCGACGACCTTATTGCACGCTACCCACACCATATTATAAATATACACCATTCGTTCCTGCCGGCTTTTGTAGGTGCAAAGCCTTATCACCAAGCTTGGGAACGTGGTGTGAAGATTATCGGTGCCACGAGCCATTATGTGACAGCCGAACTGGATGCCGGCCCCATCATTGAACAGGATGTGACGCGCATTTCTCACAAGGATACTCCTGTGACGTTGGCCAACAAGGGGAAGGACTTGGAGAAAATCGTGCTTTCGCGCGCTGTGACAAAGCACATCGAACGCAAAATTCTCACATACAAAAATAAAACCATCATTTTCAGTTAATGTATTCATTTGCAATCATGAAGAAGACAATGAAGAAAGTCCTGGTGCTCGGCAGTGGCGCCTTGAAAATCGGACAGGCAGGCGAATTCGACTATTCCGGATCGCAAGCGTTGAAAGCGCTTCGTGAAGAAGGAATCGCAAGTGTGCTGGTGAATCCTAATATCGCAACGATTCAGACTTCTGAAGGTATTGCTGACAAGGTTTATTTTCAGCCCGTGACAACTCATTTTGTCACGGAAATCATCAAAAAGGAGCGCCCCGACGGAATACTGCTTGCCTTTGGCGGACAGACAGCCCTCAACTGCGGAACAGAGCTCTACCTCAACGGAACCCTGAAGGAGTATGGGGTAGAAGTGCTGGGCACAAGCGTTGAAGCCATCATGAACACCGAGGACCGCGATCTCTTTGTCAAGAAATTAGCTGAAATAGACCTGAAGGTTCCTGTGAGTCATGCTGTAGAGAATATGGATGATGCGCTGGCTGCTGCCCGACAGATTGGCTTCCCCATCATGATTCGCTCTGCATACGCTCTCGGCGGTCTGGGCAGTGGTATCTGCCCCGATGAAGAGAAATTCCGCGAGCTGGCTGAAAGTGCTTTCACTTTTGCTCCCCAGATTCTCGTGGAGGAAAGTCTCAAAGGTTGGAAGGAAATAGAATTCGAGTGTATCCGCGATGCCAATGACCGTTGTTTCACCGTGGCATCGATGGAGAACTTCGACCCGCTAGGCATCCACACGGGAGAATCCATTGTCGTAGCACCTACATGCTCACTCACAGAGGAACAGGTGGCGATGCTTCAGGATATCACCATCCGTTGCGTGAAGCACCTCGGCATCGTCGGCGAGTGCAACATCCAGTTTGCCTTCAACGCTGTGACCAACGACTACCGTATCATTGAGATCAACGCACGTCTCTCACGTTCCAGCGCCCTCGCATCAAAGGCTACGGGCTATCCGCTTGCCTTTGTGGCTGCCAAGATAGCTCTGGGCTATACCCTTGATCAGATTGGCGAAATGGGGACTACAAGTTCGGCCTATGTGGCACCATCGCTCGACTACATGATTTGCAAGATTCCGCGTTGGGATTTAACCAAGTTTGCAGGCGTCAGCCGTCAGATTGGTTCCAGCATGAAGAGTGTTGGTGAGATTATGTCTATTGGCCGTTCCTTTGAGGAGATGCTGCAGAAGGGTCTCCGCATGATTGGACAGGGTATGCACGGTTTCGTGGGCAACGACCACGTCCACTTCGACGACCTCGACGATGCTCTTGAAAACCCCACCGACCTTCGTATATTCGCTATTGCTGAAGCTTTGGAAAAAGGCTATACTGTGGAGCGTATTGAACAGTTGACAAAGATAGACCCGTGGTTCATCAGCAAGATGAAACGGATTGTGGACCTGAAGAACAAGCTGGAGAGCTACAACACGCTTGACGCTATCCCCGACGAATTCCTGCTTGAAGTAAAGAGGGCTGGTTTCAGCGATTTCCAGATTGCACGTTTTGTGCTTAAGCCTACTGCTGGTAATCTCGAGAAGGAGAACCTTGAAGTGCGTCGCTATCGTAAACAGCGTGGAATTATGCCCAGCGTCAAACGCATCCCCACGGTGGCAAGCGAGCATCCAGAATTGACCAACTATCTCTACTTCACATACACTCATGTCCCTGCCTTTGGCAATTCGGATGGTGAAAAATATGTCGTTTCCCACGATATTAACTATTTCAATAACGAAAAGTCTGTCGTGGTGCTCGGTTCAGGTGCTTACCGTATTGGCTCGAGTGTAGAGTTTGACTGGTGCTCTGTCAACGCCATCAACACAGCACGTAAGCTGGGTTACAAGAGTATCATGATCAACTATAACCCCGAGACCGTCTCCACAGACTATGATATGTGTGATCGTCTCTACTTCGACGAACTGACGCTGGAACGTGTCTTGAACGTGCTCGATCTTGAACAGCCGCGGGGTGTCATCGTTAGCGTGGGGGGACAGATTCCTAACAACTTAGCGATGAAGCTCTACCGTCAGGGCGTTCCTGTGCTCGGCACATCGCCGGTGGATATCGACCGCGCCGAGAACCGCGACAAGTTCTCTGCTATGCTCGATAAGCTCGGCATTGACCAGCCTGCATGGCGTGCCCTGACCAGTCTTGACGATATCAAGGAATTTGTTTCAGAGGTTGGATATCCGGTTTTGGTGCGTCCCAGCTATGTCCTTTCGGGTGCAGCCATGAATGTCTGCTATGACGATGAAGAGCTGGAACGCTTCCTGAATATGGCTACAGAAGTGTCGAAGGAATTCCCTGTTGTTGTCTCCAAGTTCATGACAGAGACCAAGGAAATCGAGTTCGATGCCGTTGCCGACAAGGGAGAAATCGTGGAGTATGCCATTTCGGAGCATGTGGAATATGCCGGCGTACACTCTGGTGATGCGACAATGATATTCCCCGCTCAACACGTCTATTTCTCCACCATCCGTCAAATGAAGAAGATTGCTCGTAAGATTGCTGCCGAGCTGAATATCAGCGGTCCCTTCAACATCCAGTTCTTGGCCAAGAACCGCGAGGTAAAGGTTATCGAATGTAATTTGCGTGCTTCGCGTTCTTTCCCCTTCGTGAGCAAGATCCTGAAGCGTAACTTCATCGAAACGGCTACAAAGATTATGCTCGATGCGCCCTATCAGCGTCCGGAACGTAGCGAGTTCGATATAGACCGCATTGGTGTCAAGGCTAGTCAGTTCAGTTTCGCCCGTCTGCAGAATGCAGACCCTGTACTGGGCGTGGATATGAGCTCCACCGGCGAGGTGGGATGTCTCGGCGACGACCTCAACGAAGCACTCCTCAATGCTCTCATAGCCACTGGCTATCGGATTCCGAAGAAAGCTGTGCTCATCTCCTCCGGTGGCGTCAAGGGAAAACTCGATTTATTGGAACCGGCACGACAACTGGTGAAGAAAGGGCTTGATGTTTATGCTACAGCAGGTACGGCAGCATTCCTGAATGAGAATGGTGTCTTCGCGCGTTCTGTCAGCTGGCCTGATGAGGATGACGATGAGAATGTCATCCAGCTCATTGCTCAGCACCGATTTGATTTGATCGTCAATGTGCCGAAGAACCGCACAAAACGTGAGCTCACCAATGGCTACAGAATTCGTCGCGCTGCCATCGACCATAACATACCGCTCATGACCAATACTCGGTTGGCAAAAGCCTTCATCTATGCTTTCACGAGCATGGACCTTGCCGACATAAAGGCCAAGAGCTGGCAAGAATATAACGCCTAATGGAACAGAAGGAAATTACCATCGCGAGTCTCACGGAAAGCAGAGACGTGCAGATAGGCTACTCTGACTCGGATATAGTCATTGTCAGCAATATCCAGCAATTCGAACGGGCTACTGCTGCTTATGTCACCATGAACACCATCGTGATATGTACATCGGGGAGCTTGCGTGCCACGGTGAACGGACAGCGCTCTGAGATTCATGCAGGACAGGTGGGTGTCATGCCTTCGCATGTAAAGGCTTCTGGTTTTGAGGCTAGTCCTGACTTCAAGCTCAAAGCAATGCTTTTTACCGACCGGATTCTCCAGAATTTCCTTCGGGAGAAGATGAGCCTCTGGAATGAGTTGATGTATATTCATCACCTGCATGTAGCAGATGTGAGTGAAGATGGACTCCGCTTCTATTCTCTCTATTATGAGATGCTGGCAATCTGCTTCCAAGCAACGGATTCAGACAATCCCTTCCGCGTGGAAATCGTACAATCGCTGCTGCGAACGGGAGTTCTTGGCCTTGTCGGAAATCTGCAACGGATGATTAAAGACTTAGAGCCACAATCTTCAAAGAGCAAGACTTCCGTGCAGCATTTTCAGCGCTTCCTGGACCTGCTTAACTCCAGTCCTGTCAAGCATCGCCCCATCGAGGCATACGCTGAGGAGTTGTACATAACCCCGAAATATCTGTCAACCATCTGCAAGGAACATTCGGGGAAAACGGCGAATGAATGGATTACTGAGTTCGCGCTTTCGGATATCAGTTACTATCTGAAGCAGACGGACTTTGGCATCAAGCAAATATGTGAGCTCACGGGTTTCCCAAATCCTTCGTTCTTCGGACGCTACGTGAAAAAGCACTTTGGCATGACTCCCAAAGAACTGAAGGCAAAATAAGACTCAGTTCTTAAGAGGGAACAAGCCGAAGAGTTCGGCGTCAATCATGTCGGTGACCTGCTGGAATGCCAGCGGGTCATCGCCGAATTTGCAGTTATCGCCATCCACGACTATCAGGTTCCCCTTGTAGCCCTTGATCCATTCTTCATAGCGTTCGCTAAGACCCTGAAGGTAATCGATGCGGATGCTCTGCTCGAACTCACGACCGCGCTTCTGAATCTGACCAATGAGAGTAGGAATGGAGCTGCGGATGTAAATCATCAAATCCGGCAACTTCACCAGCGATATCATCAGATTAAACAAATCTGTGTAATTCTCAAAGTCGCGATTACTCATATACCCTTGTGCATGGAGGTTGGGAGCAAAAATGCACGCGTCCTCGAAGATGGTCCGATCCTGAATAATCGTCTCGCCGCTCTTGCTAATGTCCACCACGTCCTTGAAACGCTTGTTCAGGAAGTAGATTTGCAGATTGAACGACCAGCGGGTCATATCTTTATAAAAGTCGTCGAGGTAAGGGTTGAAGTCAACCGGTTCAAAACGGGCAGTCCAGCCGTAATGGGCGGCGAGGAGCTTCGTGAGGGTAGTCTTTCCGCTACCTATATTTCCAGCGATGGCGATATGCATTGTGTTAGTTTATAGTTTATGGTTAACATTCATGATGGGAGAGTAGCAATATGGCATTACTCTTCGGGGAACAGATTGAAGAGATTGGAGTCTATCTTGTCAATAATCTGAGCAAAATCCTCCGTACGGTGTTGAAAGTCCATGTTGTCAACATCAACAACCAGACGCCGCCCGCGGTATTTCTCGTAGATGAAGTCCTCGTAGAGGTGGTTGAGCCCTCGCAGATAGTCGATGGGGATTGACTGCTCATAGTCGCGGCCGCGCTTCTGGATATTCGCAACCAGATGAGGCACCGAGGCTCGTAAATAGATCATGAGGTCTGGGTAGCGCACGATGTCCGTCATCTGTTCGAAAAGTTCCATATAGGTCTCAAAGTCGCGGTCGGAGAGATTGCCCATCGCATGGTTGTTTGTCGTGAACACATAAACACCCTCGTAGATACTGCGGTCTTGGATGATTGTCTTCTCGCTTTGAGCCACCTCTAATAAATCTCTGAAACGCTGCTTGAGGAAATAAACCTCAAGATTGAATGACCAGCGTGGAATATCTTTATAGTAGTCCTCGAGATAAGGATTATAGTCAACAGCCTCAAACTGAGGAGTCCAACCATAATGCTGGGCCAGCATTGTGGTGAGGGTCGTCTTTCCACTACCGATATTTCCTGCTACGGCAATATGCATCTTTTTTCTTTTTGGCTCTGCAAAGAAACACAAATTATTGGCCTTTGCCAAATAAATAGCTTATTTTTTACAAATTTTCAGATGGCCGTGTTAAATGCAAAGTATTGGTGATGCCGACGGGGAGTTCGTCGGTGTAGTGAGAAACAATGAGAAGGGTAATTGCTGGATTGGAACAATAAGTCTCGATAACCCTTGTGGCACGTGCACGCAGCACGTCATCGAGACCATGGAAAGGTTCGTCGAGAATCAGAAGGTCGGGGCTCTTGACAAACGCACGGGTCAGCAGGCAGAGGCGTTGTTCGCCACTGGACAATTGCATAAAATTGCGGTCGGCAAGGTCTTCGATTCCGAAGAGCTTCATCCAAGAGCGACAACGAGCTAACTGTGTTTCATTGGGACGGACGTACAGACCTACGCTATCGAAAAAGCCACTTGCCACAACCTGTATGGCAGGTACGTTCTTTTGATAGGCCCTATGCAGTTCGGGACTGACATAGCCAATATGGCGTTTGATTTCCCAAATGCTTTCGCCAGATCCCCGACGACGACCGAAGAGTCGGATGTCACAGGCATAAGCCTGGGGATTGTCTGCGCATATCAGACTTAGGAGTGTCGATTTGCCGGAACCGTTGTCGCCGGTGATGGCCCAATGCTCGCCGCATTGAACTGTCCACGAGAAATCATGGAGGATTGTGCGGGAACCATAACGAATGTTGACCTTTGAGAACTGGAGAAGGGAAGAGGAGGTGAGAGAAAAGGTGTTGGAAGGTGAAGGGATGAAAGATGACGGCAATTGGGGTATTTCATTTTCATCATAATGCGTTCTTGCGTCTTTCACGGTAATCACCCTTGTGATGAAATCGGGTATGTCCTTTTCCCTGCTGACAATCAGCATCACTTGTAGTCCTCCATCGCGGATGAGCTGTTCGAGCGTATCGTGCAACTGTTGGCGGGCTTTGTTGTCGAGACCTATAAATGGATTGTCAATAATGAGCAGGCGCGGATGAGATGCGAGGGCGCGTCGGAGTTGGTACTTGCGCAGTTCCCCGCTGGACAAGCTGATGAGCGGCTGACCGTTCACCATAGGCATATCCTCATCTATTTCGTGCTGATTCCAACGTTTTTGAAGATAGTATGTAGTATCTTGGTCACCATAGCTGTCGCGAAAAGTCATCAACTTGATGTTTTCACTCACGAGCCTTTGACCTGAATCTCCAAAGTCGTATTTCACTTCGTTCCCATAGAGGAGCGGCCATTTGCCTGTGAGAATCTCCACCAGACGCGTCTTTCCCGAAGCATTAGGTCCCAAGATGGCAACCTGTTCACCCTCGTAAATGTCGAGTGTGACAGGTTCTGGCATCCTGTGGTCTGGATGGCGTGGTATGCCGTTCTCTATATGAATAACGCTTCTCTTCATCAAATGAACAAAAAGCTCAATCTTATAGCCCGTGAATCTTGTCCTTGTTTTTGCGAGCAAAGTCTTTCCATGACTTAGCACCGCCGGAGGCTGTCGGACGTGAGCTCTCAATGAAATGACAATAGGCGGCTGCAAGACCGTCGGTAGCGTCGAGCCATGGAAGCATCGCGTCCTCAGGAATCTTCAACATCTGCTTGAGCATATAGGCCACCTGCTCTTTGGATGCAGCCCCCTGACCGGTAATGGCCATTTTGATTTGCATCGGAGCATATTCGTGAATCGGAACCTGACGGCTGATTGCAGCAGCCATCGCCACCCCCTGAGCACGTCCCAACTTCAGCATAGACTGCACATTCTTACCGAAGAATGGAGCCTCAATAGCCACCTCGTCGGGAAGATAGCTTTCAATGATGCCTGTGATACGCTCGAAGATCCGGCCAAGCTTCAAATAGTGGTCTGCATATTTACGCAGGTCAATGACGCCCATTGTCACCATCTCAGCCTTTCGGCCCGTGACCTTGATGACGCCGTAGCCCATGATGGTGGTTCCGGGGTCAATGCCTAATATGATGCGTTCAGTCTCCATCAGGCGTAATCACTTCCATCATTGTGGAAAAGCCGAGGACACGATTGTCGAAGGTTTTCAGTAGCTCTTCGCCCAGCTGCTTGCCCTGCTTGACAAACCAATAGTGAAGACGAGCTGTGCTCTCCACTTCGAATTGAAGTGCAAAACACTCTGTGCCCTCCTCTTTATGGGAAAGGATGCGTGAGAGGCGTCCATTTTTCATGTGCCCGAACTCTTTCACTTGAGGAAGCATCACCTCATGTACCCAAATGACAAAGTTTCGGGCATCATTCTCGGGCATCTGATAGGTTGTATTGTATAGAATCATAGTGCAAAAGTAGTCATTTTTGTACTTAATCGGGCATCTTTGGTGCGTTTTTTCCATTTTGATGCACGAAGTTTCAAGAAAAAGTGCTATTTTTGCACAGTATTATGCAAACAAAACCTCAAATAGTTATGAAAAAGAATCTATTTTTAGCTGCTATGCTGTTGATGTGTTCTGCTACTTCTATCTTTGCGGCAGAACCTCAGAAATCCTTTGTTAATGTTGCTACATCCGAGGATGAAAAGGTAGCCGAGATTCAGTTCGAGACGATGAGCCAAGACTTTGGAACATTTTCAGAGAGCAATCCCGTGGTGAAGTGTGTGTTTAAGTTCAAGAATGTAGGCGATGCTCCACTCATCATTCATCAGGCCATCGCCAGTTGTGGCTGCACTGTCCCCACCTACACGAAGGAGCCTGTTCAACCTGGAGATAGCGGGCAAATAGAGGTGACTTACAACGGCAAGGGCAAGTTCCCCGGCAAATTCAAGAAGAGCATCACCGTTCGCACGAACGCCAAGACAACAGCCGTTGTGCGCCTGACCGTAGAGGGTAACATGGAAAAAGCTGGGAATTAAGAATTGAGAATAATTTGAAATTATTTTATTAATTCATAAATTTTGTGGTCATGAATAAATTTCTTAAAATCTTTGCCGTTCTGATGCTTGCGGCTCCTGTGTTCTTAATTGCTTGTGGTGGTGATGACGATGATGACAATCAGCCTAATAATGGCGGAAGTGGAGTTGTCTCAAATTCCATTATAGGTTCTTGGAAATTAGCTTCTTCCAGCGATACGACCGCTCCCATCGGTTCTATTTTCACTTTTGCCGCAGACGGTAAAATGACAACAACATTTTCGGGTTGGAAGGATATGGAAATGACATACACATACAAGGATAATAAGTTAATCATGTATGCTTATGGACAAGCTGGACTTGAGGCAAACATAGTTATTCAAGGCAATAAGGCTTCAGGTACTTTCCGTTGGATTGGAAATCCCAATAACACTGGTACGTACAACCTCACATTAGAACGCCAGTAATTATGTATAAGTTTAAATTCCTATATACATTTGCTATATGCCTACTGATAGCAGGAAGCATGGGGGCCAAGACCAAGAAGCAACCGGAGAACCCCTTGGGCGACGGACAGAGTGACCGTGCTTATTGGGCAGAACTGGCTTATAAGATGGCAGCTCCCGTGCTGGAGAATATGGCCAATGGAACGCTTCAGCAGAATATGAAGTTAGAACTGTCCCCTACATGGGACAACCGCGACAAGAAAGTGGCTTATATGGAGTGCTTCGGACGTCTGATGGCTGGCATCGCACCTTGGCTGACGCTTCCCGATGACGATACACCCGAAGGCCTGAAGCGTAAGCAGTTGCGGGAATGGGCTCTGAAGGCCTATACCAATGCCGTGGATCCTGAGAGCCCCGACTATCTGGGATGGAGCAGTGGTGGCCAGACCCTCGTGGATGCCGCTTATGTGGTGGAGAGTCTGTTCCGTGGTTACAAGGCTCTTTGGGAGCCGCTCGATGATGTGACCAAGCAGCGCTATATCAAGGAGCTGCAAGGCTTGCGCCGCTATGACCCGCCCTACACCAACTGGCTGCTGTTTTGTGGCATGGAGGAAAGCTTCCTGATGTATGTCGGTGGTCAGTATGATGCTTTCCGCATCAAGATGGCTATGAGCAAGGTCGAGGAGTGGTACATTGGCGACGGACTCTACAGCGATGGCCCCAGTTTTGCCTTTGACTACTACAACGCCTTTGTCATTCAGCCGATGTATATAGAGTGCTTGCAGATGGTAGCCGCCAAACAGCCCAACAACAATTACCTTATTCGTTCACACGGTGACAAGCGAAATGGTGCCAAGAACCGCCTCGAAGTGGTCATGGAGCGAATGCAGAAGTATGGCGTCATACTGGAGCGCTTCATCTCTCCCGAAGGTACGTTCCCTGTCGTTGGCCGTTCCATCCCTTACCGTTTGGCTGTGCTGCAACCGTTAGCTATGCTGGCATGGCAGAAACAGCTCCCCAAAGAGTTGCATAACGGACAGGTTCGCGCTGGCATCACGGCCGTTATGAAGCGAATGTTCGAGGGCAAAGGCAAGACGAACTTTACCGAAGACGGCTATCTGACCATTGGCTTTGTTGGCTCGCACCCGAACGTTGCGGACTGGTACACAAACAATGGTTCCCTCTACATGACGAGCCTCGCCTTTATGCCGCTTGGCCTTCCCGCTGACGATCCATTCTGGACGGATGCTCCTGAGAAATGGACCTCCAAGAAAGCTTGGGAGGGCGATGATTTCCCGAAGGACCATAAGTGGAATATCAACCGACAGGTGCTCTATTGGGAATAATGACAACAAGACTCATGAAGCATTTCAACATTCTTCTCGCTGCCGCTATTCTAGTATGTCTCAGCGCCTGCAGGACATCTGCCACGCTCCCAAATTCGCATATAAATGGCAGCGCCAACTCTCAAACGGCTATTCCTTTGATTCTGGATGCAGACTTCGGGAGCTCAACAGACGATCTCTTTGCCTTGATGATGCTGCACCACTACATCGACGAAGGAAAGGTTGACCTGCGCGGAGTTATCGTGGACCGCGAAGGCGAGCAGAACGCACTGCTCGTAGATGTCTTCAATAACTACTATGGACATCCGCAGATTCCTATTGGGTTGGAGCGCAACGGAGTGAAGCATCCTCGTTGCTTCATCCCCTATAGCGGTATCTGCGATCTCACCGATGAGCAGGGGCAGCCGCTTTTCCAACGCAAGGTTGACCCTTCACAGCTGCCTGACGGCTATAAACTCTACCGTAAGTTGCTTTCTCAGGCCGCAGACAGCTCTGTTGTTATCGTTGCCATTGGCTTCGCCACCACGCTGTCACAGCTTTTTGAATCTACTGCTGATGAGTACTCCCAACTCGGAGGTCGCGACTTGTTTGCCCAAAAGGTGAAAGCCGTGTATATCCAATCGGGGCGCTTTGAAGCCGGCGACAGCCTTAGCGGCTACAACATGCGTGCAGCCTCCAAGCAGTCAGCCATTTTCTACAGCAAGTTCCCGAGGAACGTGGCGCTAATGATGTCACCCAGCAATGTCGGTGATCAGATGAACTATCAGCCGAGCGACGTCCTCGCCGATCTCTCCTACACAGAGCGCAACCCCATCAAGTCTGTTTATACCTATTACACCTGTGACACGGGCCAGCGAATGTGGGACACCAATTGCCTCGTTCAAGCCGTGCTGGGCGATAAAGAGTACAACCTCTCACCCCGCGGATGGGTGACGTTCGTGGACAGGGGAGAAGAGTCGCTCATGCTCTTCCGTGAAGACGCCAATGGCAATGCACGCTATCAGATTCCTGGTGACTCTTACTTTGCCGAATCAAAGTTAATGGACATTCGTCGCCATAACCGCATCAATCGCTATCCTGCCCCTTACACCATTGAGGCCCCACAACCTCAGCTCACGCAGGAAGCTGCTGCACAATGGGCCCAGCTTCGTCTTGGCCTGCTCGCAGACAAGTACTTGGGCAGTGCCGGCAATAAGATAGACCCCGATGACGTGCGTATGCTTTTCAAACCCATTGGTTATTCTGGCTCCAACCCCGCCGACTACCAGGAAGCAGAGGCGCTTGTCGTCGATGCCATCTTCGACCGCATGGTGCAGAAAGCCATC
The DNA here is from genome assembly GCA_902783885.1 of uncultured Bacteroidales bacterium. Classification (GTDB taxonomy): domain Bacteria; phylum Bacteroidota; class Bacteroidia; order Bacteroidales; family Bacteroidaceae; genus Physcousia. Next base: position 6,508 of record CACZSQ010000041.1, on the reverse strand, counting down.
CGCGCCGGGCGCCGCGACCTAGTCATCGTCACTGGGCCTCCTGCAAGCGGGAAGACGACCGCTGTACGTCTCATGAATCTTAAGAAAGCAGGTGTAGTATATGACGCAGAACTCGGCAGCACAGAACGCCTCGCCACGACCATTGCCCGCGCCCAGCAACTTGGCATGGAGAAAGTTACCGTTGTCATAGTCTATAACGACATCATGACATGCTACAAAAATGCCATTGACAGAGGACACCGTGTATGGCGATACACCGCCCTTGATTACCTTGTCAACGCGTTCCGTCATAGCCAAGGCCGATTGGGAAACATTCAACAACGTTTCCCCGATGTGGAAATCGTTCCTGTCAACATGGCTGGCAACAGCGGGCTCAATCGCGTTAGTATCGATGAAGCACAGCAGTGGAACTACCAGGTCAATGACGAAGAACTGAACCAACTGTTTAACTATCTCATCTCCGAAATCGACAATGGGGACATCGAAGCCAGTCTCTTGCCTTCAGCTGTTGGCAATGTGGAAGCCATCCCCGGTCTTAACGACACCAACAAGTCCCTGGCACGGCAGATAACACGGCGCGTCCAACAGATTCAAAGCGAGATTGCCGCCAAGCGACAATAGCATCCGCAATAATAGTTTTGCATAGGGCACTACGCAACTAGTCCATTTCACAGATGTCCTCCTGCTACCTTTTCCACAGCGGGAGGACATCTTTCTTTTATTACTGACTTAATACAGAAAAAACATGTTCAACCAATGGAACTCTTAAAAACACGGACGTGAAACACTCTTCTCATGCCGCGGAACGGAATAAGTGGTCATTACGAAATCAGCGCCCTCATGCGGTGTGAAGGCGCTGATGATGTATGATTTGTCAGGATGTCTGGGGGCTCTTATTGAACGTTGCTGAAGCCTTGACTCAAATGGACTTGGAACGTAGAGGCAGGGAGACCTGCGGCGTTGTGGAGGTCGGCATCGGTGAAACCTTGCCAGCCGTAGCGCACGGTACAGGGATTCTTGACAGAAGAGGAAGAGAGGATGATCTTGTCTCCTTCAATCTGGAAGGTGGCGGGATAGAACAGACCGTCGCTACCGGCAATCTCAAATCCGCGCGTGCAGGCTAGACCGTCAGCATTGTCAAACAAGAGAACTGCGGTGTTGGCCTGTCCGCCGAGCACCGCGCTGCGAACTGAAGGGCCTTCGCTCACGATGTTGCGGCCATAGGTATTCTTGAGAGCCTGAAGTGCCAAGCGCTCACCCACAGGACGCTTCGTGCGGTAGTGAACATCGTTGGCCTCGCCAAGGTCGTAGCTCACGGCCATCCATGTGTTAGGCAACTCCTGTGCCAGACGGCGCTGGCTGTCGCGGAAGTCGGGCCATGACGGGCGTGGCAGACTGGAGAGCTGCACAAAATAGAAGGGTAGTTCGGGCTGTGGCTGGAATTCGCTGCGCCATGCGCGGGCAAACTCCTTCCGCCAGGACTGCTGTAGCAGACGGAACAGACGATCGTGCACTTCGATGTTGTGTGCATTGCTGCAGCCCTGATACCAGATGACACCCTTGAGGGCTACGTGCTCGAGTGGCTGTATGGCGGCCTCGAAGAGATAGCAGGGGTCATAGGGGTGGCGCTGCAGCGTATTATAGACGGCACTCTCCTTGTTCAGTGCGTGGGCAATGTTCTGGCTCATGCGACCGCGCGCCCATGGCTGGCCGTAGTCGCTGTTGCGCCAGTCGCGCAGGATGTTGGGGAACTCCCATTCCAACGTTGTGCGGTCCACCCACGACTCTGTGGTGCTGCCGCCGACGGCATTGCAGATAATGCCAATGGGCACGTTCTTCAGACTGTCACAGAGAACGCGTGCGAAATTGAAAGCCACATCGGAGAAGGGTGCAACGACTTCAGGCGAAGCTGCCTTCCAGCCTTGAAAATCCATGTGACGCAACTCGTTGGTGTAGAGGAGTACGCTGTCATCCCATTCCACAGCGTCAGTTCTTGCGCGCGCAGGCATATTATATAAATGTAGCCGGTTCCCGAGGCGTGCAGCATCGGCCAGGTCGGCCTCCTGGGTGTTGCACTCGTTCACGCGCAGCTCCATGTTAGATTGTCCGCTGGCCAGCCATACGTCACCGAAATAGACATCATCGAACGTAATGGTCTGTTTGTCCTTCGTAGTGAGGTTGCTGAGTTTGAAGGGATAGCGGGCAGGGTAGTAGAAGGTGTAGTGGTCTGTGGACAACGCAGCGGAAGTGAAGGTGAGGGCGTAGGGTCCGCCGGCTTCTTTCCTGCTGAACTCTACGGACCATGTTCCATCAGCCTTGGTGAAGGTGGCGTGTTTCTCAACTTCCTTGCCATCCTTTTTGAGCACCACTTCCACTTGTTGACGGGCGTTGGCCTTGCCGTGCAACACCACGGGTTCATCGCGCTGCAGCACCATCCCATTGCCGTAGAGTACGGGCAGACGCAGGCCTCCGTGGTCGCCTGTGAGAGCACCATAGACGGTCTTAGCCAGTATCAGGGCACCTTCGGGGTTCGGATGGAGGGCATCAGGGAAGAGGTCGGGACGTGAGTGGAGTGGGGCGTAGAGGTCTATGAGTTGCACGCCGGCCCCCTGCGCCACCTGCTCGATGGCCTTCTGCACCTGGGCGTGCCAGTCGCGGGTTCCGCTCTGGAAGCGAGGGTGGCGGTCGAAGATTGGTGTCATCCGACAGATGAGGATGCGTGCTTCTGGATTGACGACGAGAAACGAGTCAATGAGTGCGCGATAGTTGGGAATGAATTCCTCCTTCCAGTCGGGCCAATTGCGCGGATCTGTGTCGTTCAGGCCTAAGTGGATAACCACCCAGTCAGGCTTGAAGTCGAGCGCTTGATGAAATTCCGGGACCTTAATATAGGGCCGATGACCTTTATATAAGAGGGTGGAGCCTGAATGACCGAAGTTACCGACTTCGTATTGCCCCTGACCATAGGCCTTATCCAGCATTTCCTGCAGCCGTACGGGATAGCAGGTGTGCTCGCGGTCGCTGAGGCCGTAGCCATAGGTGACGCTGTTGCCTACGCAGGCCACTCGTAACGGCTGTTTCGGTGCTTTAGCTTTGCGTGCCGCCATCGTGGAAGCCATGGGCAGAGACAGCAGACAACATAAAATAATGAGATAACGTTTCATGGGTTTATTGGTGTTAGTAAGATGAATAATTTGCTTATTTTGGGCGCTAAGTTACGAATTTATTTACGAGATGGCGCATTTTTGAATATAAAATTGTAACTTCGCACCCGAAAACAAAGAAAAACGTATGAAAGAAGAACTCATTCTCATCCAAATTACAGGTGAAGACCGTCCAGGTCTCACGGCTTCCATCATGGAAATTCTTGCAGTTTATGACTGCGGTGTCTTGGATATCGGCCAGGCAGACATCCATAACACTCTTTCCTTGGGTATTCTTATTCGTGTGAATGAAGACGCAAGTGGTCATGTGATGAAGAACGTGCTGTTCAAGACCAGTGAACTTGGTGTGAATGTTCGTTTCTCACCTGTTGCCCGTGAAGAGTATTCAGCATGGGTGGCCTTGCAGGGCAAAAACCGATATATCCTCACGGTCTTGGGGCGCAAACTCGAAGCCCGTCAGATGGCGGCCGTTGCTAAGGCTGTAGCAGAACAGGGATTCAATATCGATGCCATCAAACGCCTCACGGGACGTGCTCCGCTCGATGGACCGCGTGAAGGTGTGCGCGCCTGTATAGAGTTCTCGCTGCGCGGCGATCCAAAGGATCGTGCAACCCTGCAGGGAGAATTGATGCAACTGAGTCGGGAACTCGGCATGGACTGTTCGCTGCAGAAGGACGATATGTTCCGTCGTATGCGGCGCCTCATCTGCTTCGATATGGACTCCACACTCATCAAGACCGAAGTTATCGACGAGTTGGCGATACGTGCCGGCGTGGGCGACCAGGTGAAGGAGATTACAGCTCGTGCTATGCGTGGCGAGATTGACTTCAAGGAAAGCTTCACCGAACGTTGCAAACTGCTGAAGGGACTGGACATCAGCGTCATGCAGGAGATTGCGGAGAATCTGCCTATCACCGAGGGCGCCGATCGCCTCATGTATGTGCTGAAACGCTCTGGCTACAAGATTGCCATTCTATCTGGCGGCTTCACATTCTTCGGAGAATACCTTCAGAAGCGCTGGGGCATCGACTATGTTTATGCCAACGAGTTGGAGGTGGGCGAGGACGGACGCCTCACAGGAAACTATGTTGGGGAGATTGTCGATGGTCGCCGCAAGGCAGAGCTGCTTCGCCTGATTGCTCAGGTGGAGAAAGTGGATATTCATCAGGCTATCGCCGTCGGCGACGGAGCCAACGACCTGCCGATGCTATCGGAGGCCGGACTCGGAATAGCATTCCATGCCAAGCCCCGTGTCGTGGAGAATGCCAAGCAGAGCATCAACACCATCGGCCTCGACGGCGTACTTTATTTCCTTGGTTTCAAAGACCGTTACCTAGACGATAAAGCTGAGGGTCGTATCAAGTGAGAACATTCCAGAACACATCTGTTCTCAATAGGTTTATCTTATTCATCCTGTTCCTGTTTTCTGCCGCAACATCCAATGCGCAGACACAGGAATGGGATGAACTGTTACAAGAACTGATGGACGAACAAGTGTCTGACGAGGATGGCGAAGATGCGTGGGCTGAGCTGTTGGAAGAGCTTGTTGACCTGCATGAGCATCCGCTGGACATCAACTCTACAACCATTGAAGAGCTGAAACGTTTGCCTTTTCTGGAACCGAAAGAAGCCGAGGCCATTATCGATTATCGGGCACGGTACGGTGCGTTTCATTCATTAGGCGAATTATTGCTGATACCGGAGCTGGAACGCTCTCAAATCCGTTGGCTGCGTCAATTGTTGTTTGTCCCGACTGAGAGTCAGAACGACCGTTCAGCGCAGAAGGAGAAGGACAATGGTTTGCGCCAGGAACTGACAACCAGAGTAGATGCTCCTCTTTATGAACGTGCGGGCTGGCCGTGGGCTCAGGGGTTGGCCAATCGCATACGCTACACTCTTCAGAGCGGTCGGCATTGGGATATTGGTCTCAGGGCCGAGAAAGATTCCGGTGAGCCAATGTTCACACGCGACAATCCTCTGTGGGACTCCTGGGGCGGACATGTGATGTTCAAGGACTTGAGAATAGGGAGTCACCTGAGCTGTCCCGTTGCTATCCTTGGCGACTATAAGGCTACGTTCGGAGAGGGATTAGTCATGAACACTGGATTCCGATTGGGTAAACAGCAGACTAATCTCTGGCGTACACCTTCGCTTCTGCGTCCGCATCGCTCCACAGACGAGAGCCGTTTCCTTCGAGGTGCGGCTGCAACGTTGGTGATGGGGCGGCAGTGGTCGTTCAGCGTCCTTTATTCATGGCGCAAGCTGGATGCCACTCTGCAGAAAGATAACACGTTGAGAGCCATTAACACAACAGGCCTTCATCGCACCGAGGGAGAGCTTGCCCGTCGAGGCTCCCTTGACTCGCATACCACGGCTCTGCATCTTGCTTGGCAGAAGGGTAGGGGGCACATCGGCTTCACGGCTCTTTATCAGTACTACAATCATCAGTTTGCACAGCCTTCGACGCTCTATCGCCAGATTGCTCCCGAAGGCTACCAGTTCGGTGCCGTAAGCACAGATTACTCATTCCGTAGTCCTCACCTGGTGTTAAGTGGCGAAACAGCCTATAGCCTTGCTGAGCGTAACAAAGGGTGGGCAACATTGAACAAGGCTATTTGGCGACCGAACAACGATTGGAAGTTCTCGCTTATCCAACGTTTTTACGGAAAGCACTATTTTTCACCTCATGCGTCTGCTTTTGGCGAGAATTCTACTGTGCAGAACGAGAGCGGGCTGTGTCTGCTCATTGACGCGTTGCGTCTCGGCCCGATAGCTGTCAATGCAATGTTTGACTATTTTTATTCTCCGTGGCCTCGCTATACCATGAGCCGCTATAGCGAAGGCTTTGAAACTTCGCTACAGACTACATGGCAGGTTAACCGCCGGCAGAGAGCTGTCGTACACTATTCCCTCAAAAGTAAGGAGCGTAGTGACCGCCGCTATTTCAGCCATCGCTTTCGCGCCGCCTATTCACAGTCATGGAATCAAGAATGGTCCTCTTTGTTCTCTGGGTTCTTCCACCTGAACAACATCCCGTCAATCGATGAGCTTTCGAGAGGCATCGCTATTATGCCGCGCGTCGATTATTCGCCATCAAGCAGCCCTTTCCAAGCCTCACTGGCCGCTATATGGTTCTCTACTGATGACTATAACAGCCGTCTATATATCTACGAGCCCTCGTTGGCACAGAGCTTTGGCTTCCAGATGCTATATGGGCGAGGCGAGCGCTTCGTTGCAAAGCTGCGCTATCATTTTGGCCGTAGCAGTAGGGCTTTGCGTCGGCTGCAACTCCAGTTCAAGGCGGGCATAACACATTATCGCGACCGCTCTGCTATTTCCTCTGG
>CACZSQ010000040.1 GCA_902783885.1 uncultured Bacteroidales bacterium | reverse complement strand
CTTCGATGCGCTCGTCATCGACGACCACGACCTCAACCACGACCACTACTCCCTCCTCCACCGCCTCGAACGCTTCATCTATGTTGGTGACGACCGCAACATCGTGCAGCGTTTCTGCCAGGGCCGTGAGATTGCAGAACCTGCTGTCATTGCATAAATAACTCACAGACAAATAAGCAACGGATGAAAAAAGGATTAGTCTTAGAAGGCGGTGGCTTGCGCGGCCTCTTCTCAGCAGGCATAACCGATGTGCTGATGGAGGCAGGCATCACGTTCGACGGCGTCGTAGGCGTCTCCTCGGGGGCCTGCTTCGGTTGCAACTACAAGAGCCGTCAGCCCGGCCGTGTCCTGCGCTACAACCTGCGCTATGCTCACGACCCACGCTACTGCAGCCTCTGGTCGCTGCTCACCACGGGCGGCATCTTCGGTCCCCGCTTCGCCTACTACGACCTTCCCCTGCGCCACGACCTGTTCGACATCGACACCTTCAACCGCCACCCGATGGAGTTCCATCTCGTGGCCACAGACGTAGATACGGGTGAAGCCGTCTATCGGCGCTTCGACCACTACACCGACGATATGCTGCAATGGATTCTCGCCTCCTCGTCGATGCCCATCGTATCGCGCATCGTCACCATCCATGGTCAGCACCTCCTCGACGGCGGCATTGCAGATTCCATCCCCCTACACTATTTCCAGGAGCAAGGCTTCGAGCGCAATCTCGTCGTCCTCACACAACCCGCCGACTATTGGAAACAGCCGCTACGCTATCGCCCGCTCATACGCTATCTCCTGCGCCGCCATCCAGTGTTCATGGCAGCCTGGGAGCGCCGCCATGAGATGTACAACGCCCAACTGAGTTACATCGCCGAGCAGCAGAAAGCCGGCAACACCTTTGTCCTATGCCCCGAGCGCACGCTCCCCGTGGGACGCGTGTCACACAGCCGCAGCAATATGCGTGCAGCCTACAACCTTGGACGCGAACTCGCCACGTCTGAGCTGCCCCGCATCCAAGCGTTCCTCAAGCCATAAGCACTTCCCAGAAGTCGCGCGGCAAACAGATGTTCTCAACATCCATAGCGTCGCGGAACAGAGGAGCAATTTCCTCGGCATCGAAGCCGGCGATGCCGCAGCCAATGCGCGTCACCAGGAATCTCAGTTCACTGTGTTCGCGGGCAAAGGCAATGAACTCATCCACGTAGGGCGCTATCGTCTCCACACCGCCCTGCATCGTCGGAATGCCGTAGCTCTGCCCTTGCAGTCCTACGCCCTGCCCCAGCTTGGCGCCGAACTTCTTCAGCGCGATATACGCAGCACCGCCGCCGTGCATACCGGCCAGATTACTGCCAAACACAAAAATCTCATGCTCGCCCAACTCCTTGATAAAGTCGGGAGTGATGCGTCTTTCGTCCATCGTTCGTTGCATTTTGTATGAGGTTGAAGAATCTTTCTTACTGAAGAGGCCGAAGAAACCGAAGCCACGATGCTTGCCGCCAGCGCCGCCGCTCGCCGGAGCTTGGTACTCCACGGGACTGGCTTCGTAGCAGGCAGCATCCTCTGCCATCATCTCCGGTGCCATCGTCTCACGAGCCGATTCGCTCACGTAGTTCCGTTTGAAATAAGGAATGACAACCTTGTCCATCAGCTGTCGGTAGCGCTGCGACACCGCCGAGGGCGTCACGCCCAGTTGTGCGGCCACCTCCTTGGTCTTGTAGCCGCCGATGAGTATCATCCTCAGAAGCCCCTGCGACCGGCGGTCGCCTTCGAGGTGACGGTCTATCACCTCTTCCAGCATCTCCCTCACATCCTCTGCGAAATGGTCGTCGGGAACATCGAAGCGCAGCGATTCAACATCATCACCCGCAGGGTGAAACGTTTTCAGTTTATCCAGTATTACATAGCGGAAGCCATTCGTCAGCCACGTCCGCATCGACACCTCCCCACGCTTGGCCTCCAACTGCTTCCAGTCGCCCATGAGCAGACGCATATAGTAGTCGTGCGCCAGCGAGTAGAAGTCCATGTCCGTCTTGTTGCTCAGCGCATAACGCTGGTCATAGACGTGGTACGCCACGCGCAGAGCATCATAGAAGTAGCGGCGTGTAATCTCCGCATCGCCACGCTTCAAGCCCTGTATGATTTCTTCATCGGTCATATCATCATTGCTTTCTCTTCAATTCGAGGGCAAAGGTAGCAAATTATCATTTAACTCCCACTTTTTCTTCCCATTCTTTCTTCTGATCGCAAACTTTTTTTTGTGAAATAGGCACACTCGACATTGTCCTGCAGAGCAGAATTCTACCTATTATTCATTCCCGATGCCGAAAAGCAGAGTATTGTTTTGCTCGAAATCAATTATTTTCTACCTTTGCGCGCGAAATGATCAATAACAGGCTCATCCATGCTAAATAATCTGAAATGGCTGCTCGCAGCCATCCTTATCATATGCGGCGCAAGCGTATTCACTTCGTGTTCGTCGAACGATGATGATGATCTAACACCTACCGAACAGGGGTACACGAGCGTGCCACTAATCATCCTCGACACCGACATCGGCTCCTCCACCGACGACCTCTTCACGCTGGAGATGCTCTATTACTATCAGCAGCAGGGACGCTGCAAGTTGCTCGGTGTGGTGGTGGACCGCGAGGGCGAGGACTGTGCCGCCTGTGTCGATGTAATGAACACATACTTCAATCATGGCGATGTGCCCATCGGCTTGGTGCGCAATGGCATCAAGGACCCGAAGGTATGGATCGACTACAAGGCTTTGCCCACCTACAAGAAGACTGACAACTCGCCCATGTTCGCCCGTAGCATCAGCGACTACTCGGCGCTGCCCGACGGATGGCAACTCTACCGCCGTCTGCTCGCCGCGCAGCCCGACCATTCGGTGAGCATTTGCTCCATTGGCTTCACCGTCTGCCTCGCCCAGTTGCTTGAGTCCGACGGCGACAACTATTCCCCGCTCTCGGGCGTGGAGCTCGTGCGACGCAAGGTGAAGTGCCTCTACATTCAGGGCGGCTCCTTCGGCCTCTCCCCCGAGCCCGACTACAACTTCCGTCAGGGCATGGACTTTTCCAATAACTTCTTCAATCTCTGGCCCTCCGACGTCGATATCATCTTCGACCCCATGGAGACGGGCAACGGCATCGAGTACCTGCCCGAGCAGGTCATCATCGATGTCTCATGGACTGACGAACACCCCATCAAGCAAGTCTATAAGAACTGCGACTGCAACACCGGCCAGATGATGTGGGACCCGTTGACCGTCATCAACGCCGTGGAGGGCAACGACCTCTTCTCGCTGACAGAACGCGGCACCGTGGCGCTCAATGACGATGCCACGGTCATCTTCACCCCTTCGGCCACGGGCAACAGTCGCTTCCAAATACCCTGCAGCGAGGCATGGCGCTTTGCCATGCTGGAGAGAATCCGCAACGTGAACAAACAAGTACGCTGATTAATAAACAGACAAAACTCTACATCGCCCTCTATCCCGACGCGGATGGAGGGCGATGCAGTTTTTATGAAGATTTTCTTGATGGGTGCTTAATTTTTTTCTCACTTCTTCCTTTATAATAATAGAGAGCGCACTCGAAGAAGTAACTAAACAACTAAACAACTAAGCCTTATGAAAAAGATCTTCAATCTGATTATCGTAGATGAAAGCGGCAGCATGTCCGTCATCCAAAAGCAAGCCCTCAGCGGTCTCAACGAAACACTCCACACTGTTCGACTGCTGGCCAAGCAACACACCGAGCTGGAGCAGAACGTCACGCTCCTGTTCTTCGACGACGGCCACCGCAACTACAAATACTTCAACACACCTGCCACAGAGACGGCAGAGCTCACCACGAAGGACTATTCCCCCTGCGGTTGCACGCCCCTCTACGATGCCATCGGAGAGGCCGTCAGCAAGGTGCATCTCCTCATGAACAAAGGCGACGAAGCCCTCGTCACCATCATCACCGACGGCTACGAGAATGCCTCCAACGAGTTCACGCTCCAGATGGTGAAGGACCTCATCGAGAAACTCAAAGGCGAAGGCTGGACCTTCACCCTCATCGGCACCGACAACCTCGATGTCGAAGGCATGGCCCACTCCATGAACATCGACGAGCACATGTCGTTCTGCGAAGATGCCGCAGGCACGGAAGCCATGTTCGAGCGTGAGCGCAAGTCCCGCATCCGCTTCTCCCAATGCTTAGCTTCCGGCCAATGCAGGGAGTCCGGCACCTTCTTCAGCGAAGACTAAGCTCGCCTACCCTGCCCCGAAAATCACCGCCCGAAAGACATCCGATGCCCCTGATTCATCCCAAGGACATCGGATGTTTTGCTATTGGTGAAAAAGAAAAAGCCCCCGTTAAAGGACGAGGGCAACCTGAATGTCTTCACAACGGAATAATCCTTATTGTGAATTGCTGAAATTCGAGGGCAAAGGTAGCGCAAATTTATGAACGTACAAATTTTTGCGGAAGTTTTTGCACATCATTCATTCTTTTTACTTAATTTTGTACGCAAAATTAAACAGATTTACCTTATGAAACGCATATTAGGACTTGATTTAGGCACTACCAGCATAGGATGGGCCTTGGTGAACGAAGCGGAGAACGGCGAAGAGCAATCCTCCATCACCCGACTGGGCGTTCGCGTAGTGCCGCTGACCGTTGACGAGCAGACCAATTACGAGAAGGGTAAGAGCATAACGACTAATGCCGACCGCACTCTCAAACGCAGCATGCGCCGCAGCCTGCAGCGCTACAAGCTTCGCCGCGCTGCACTCATTAAATGTTTGAAGGAAGCCGGGATTATCAATGACGCCACGCCTCTCACCGAAGATGGTCCACGCACCACTTTCTCAACGTTGCGCGCTCGTGCCAAAGCCGCCACCGAGGCTGTGAGCCTCGAGGAGTTCGCGCGCATACTGCTGATGATCAACAAGAAGCGCGGCTACAAGAGCAGTCGCAAGGCTCCGTCCACTGACGAGGGCGCGCTGATTGACGGCATGGAAGTGGCAAAGCAGCTTTACGATGAGCATCTGACGCCAGGCCAGTTCACCTACCGCCTGCTGCAGGAAGGCAAAAAATACATTCCCGATTTCTATCGTTCGGACTTGCAGTCGGAGTTCGACGCCGTCTGGGAATATCAGAAGGCTTTTCATCAAGACGTCCTGACCGACGATTTCTACAACCAACTGCAAGGCAAGACAAAGACCAAGACAACCAGTATCTTCCATGCTAAATATGGAATCTATACAGCCGACAACAAAGGTGCCGACCGCCGTCTGCAGCAGTACCGCTGGCGCACTGAAGCACTCACGCGGGCACTCACGCCTGAGGAGCTTGCCTTTGTCGTTGCAGATCTGAACGGAGCCATCAACAACAGCAGCGGCTACCTCGGAGCAATCAGCGACCGCTCCAAGGAGTTGTTCTTCAATCGTCAGACCATAGGTCAGTATATTCTGCAGAACATAGAGGCCAATCCCCACTACAGCTTGAAGAACCAGACTTTCTACCGTCAGGACTACCTCGATGAGTTTGAACGTATTTGGGAAACACAGGCTCAGTTCCACCCTGAGCTGACGCCCGAGCTGAAGAAAAAGGTCCGCGACATCACCATTTTCTACCAGCGCCCCCTGAAGAGCAAGAAGGCAATGCTCGACATCTGCACCTTCGAACGCCGGCAAATGGAAGTGGTGGAGGATGGCAAGACACGCAT
>CACZSQ010000039.1 GCA_902783885.1 uncultured Bacteroidales bacterium | reverse complement strand
TGACATTGCAAAGCTGAAAAAGCTGGGAATCCTTTCTCGCACAGGTGGTCGCAAGAATGGCGAATGGGTTATCTTAATCGGAAAAGACGAATGAATAAAGCATATGATATGGACACAAAATTTCTCATCATAGGAGTTGGCGGTGCTGGTTGTAAGGCCGCTGACAATATAGACATTCCGGACAGTAAGAAGCTGTTTATAGATTCATACTGACTTAGACTAGAAAAAGTTGTCACTTTAGGAGGCAAAAAGAAGTGACAATGAAACACAAGACAAGAACAGAGCGTGTGTATAATGAGGCCACAGGATGGTATGAGACACGCGAGGTAGAGTTAAAGGGTTACACATTCACGGACGATGACCGTATTTCAATCGTTCGTGAGTACCTTGAAAGCGGCCTTCCCGCAGAGAGGATCATCAAGAAATACCATATCAGCAGCCGTTCGGTGCTGTTTTCATGGATGGACAAGCTTCTGAATGAAAAAGATTCTTTACCTTTGCAGCAGGAATCCATTCTTGATGAAGATATGTCAAAGACGAAGGATGAACGCTTAAAGGAAAAAGACGCGGAGATAAAGCGTCTTCGCAAGGCTTTGGAGCTGGAGAAACTCCGTTCCCATGCCTATTCCACCATGATTGATCTAGCGGAACAGACCTTTAACATCCCTGTAAGTAAAAAATCTGGCACCAAACAGTAAGTCTGCTTCGCGAAGAAGGTCCAGGGTCAGCCCTGGGCACTCTTTGCGGGCTGTTTGGTTACAGCAGACAGGCATACAACAAACGTGACGACAAAGACGGGTTTGCAGAGGATGCCATAGAGCCTATCATCATGGAGAAGGCGCGTGAGTACCGCAAGGCCAACCCGGGGCTGGGCGCATCCAAGCTGCATGCCATCCTGAAGAAGATGTTTGATGACACCGGCTGCTTTCCCGGTCGTGACACTTTCACGGAGATGCTCCGCAAGCACGGGCTTATGGTGCGCATCAAGCGTCGCAGGCGCTACAAGACGACCGATTCCGGGCATAACTACCGTAAGTACCCCAATCTCATCAAGGATGTCGTACCGAACCGCCCCAACCAAGTATGGGCCAGCGACATCACCTATGTGGAGACTGCCGAGGGGGTCTGTTATCTTTCTCTTATCACGGATCTGTATTCACACAAGATTGTGGGCTGGTCGGTAGGTCCTACGCTGGAGACTACCTATCCTATAGAGGCTCTGAACATGGCTTATAAAGACATTGATGAAGACACCGCCAAGCGCCTGATTCACCACTCTGACCGGGGCTGCCAGTATTGCAGCCAGGCATATGTGGCAATTCTCAAAGGGCATGGAACCAGCATCAGTATGACACAGAGCGGAGACCCGTTGGAAAACGCAGTGGCAGAACGGGCAAACGGAATCCTAAAGACAGAATGGCTCTATAGGATGACCATCCCGACGCGTAAGGCATGCAAGAAGGAACTGACCCGCATCATAGCCTTCTACAACGACGAGAGACCGCACATGAGCATCGGGAACCAGACACCATCGGTGGTGCATACTCAAAGCGGACCACAGCAGCGATTGTGGAAAAATCCCTGGGAAAATGCTGGTATTTAAAGAATAAAGTGTACCTTTGCCCACGATTCGGAGCGAGAAAGACGTAACCAAGTCAGTGAAACCCGCGCGAAAGGGTAACCCTTTCTGTTGTAAGAGCAATATGCTGACAACCGATTCAGGCTAACTGACAACCAATATCGTTATAGAAATCAAATGAGGTAAACGCTTTTAGTGAGACAGTAAATATTGTAATAACCGTTTAAGTTTAACTCTCCAAAAAGTGACAACCTTTTTCAGTTGAGGTCATAGACTAGAAAAAGCCTTTCCGTGGAAGGGTTCACGGCAGCGATAGGTCTGTCCTTTTTCTTTGGATTTTGTCAATATCCGACAAATTATTTCCTTGGATTTTGTCATTTTTAGTTAATTTATTTGTTTGGATAATGTTTGTTTTATATTTTTGCAGCCGATAAAACAAGATAAGTAAAAGATGTATTATCCGAGATTTATCGATAGCTATCTGGCAGAATGGGCCTCACGCGAAACTCATAAGCCGCTGCTACTCCGTGGTGCGCGTCAGGTAGGAAAATCAACAGCCGTACGTCATCTGGCAGAGCACTTTGAGAGCTATGTGGAGATCAACTTTGAGAAACAAGCGTCCTACATCCCACTGTTTCAGGTGAAAGACATTGACGTGAAGAAGATTGTCTCACAGATATCCGCTATGGCAGGAAAACGCATCGTGCCGGGCAAGACGTTGCTTTTCTTGGACGAAGTTCAGGCCTGTCCAGAGGCCATTATGTCACTTTGGTTCTTCAAGGAAGACCTGCCCGAATTGCATGTGGTTGCTGCCGGATCGCTGCTGGAGTTTTCCCTTGAAGACCTTCCGTCGTTCGGCGTAGGCCGCATCCATTCCATGTTCATGTATCCGATGACTTTCGACGAATTCCTCATTGCCAATGGCGAACAGCTGTTGATGGAAGCCCGAAACGGAGCCTCTTCATCCCAACCACTCCCCCAACCGCTCTATGATAAACTGGTGGGGCTCACAAGGACTTTCATGCTTGTAGGCGGTATGCCCGAGGCTGTGGCCAAGTGGGTGAAGACACACGACTACTTGGCTTGTCAGGAGATACAGGATGATATCGTTGTGACCTACGAGGATGATTTCCCCAAATACCGCAAGAAGATCGACCCCACACTGCTTCGCAACACCATGAGAAGTGTCGCTGTGCAGGCTACGAAGAAGTTTGTCTGTTCCGCAGTGGAAGGTAACTATAAGGCAGCTGAGGTAAAGAAGGCTCTGGATATGCTCACCAAGGCAGGAATCGTGATACCCGTGACACATACTGACGGCAACGGATTGCCACTGGGGAGTGAGGCAGATAAGTCGTACCAGAAGATGCTGCTGCTCGATACGGGCTTGATGCTGCGACTGCTGAACATGACCACGGGTGACATCTCAGAACTCACCGAACAGATTCTGACGAGCGATGTTACCGACCTGGTTAACAAAGGACCAATGGCTGAGATGCTGGCAGGACTCGAATTGCTGCATTATCGCACGCCCAACATCCGTCACGAGATATACTACTGGCAGCGTCATGCAAAAAACTCACAGGCTGAAGTGGATTACTTCTCCAGTTATCACCAGACAGTATTGCCTATCGAAGTAAAAGCCGAAAAGCAGGGTGGCATGAAGAGTCTTTGGATATTTTTGCGCGAAAGGAAACTTGTGAACGCCATCCGCTGTTCGCTGGAGAACTTCGGTGCCTTCGACTATCAAGACCAAGAGGCCAGCGGAGCCGTCCGTCACGTACAAATTTGTCCGCTCTATGCCATATCGCAGATGGACTCCGTACTGAAGGCCTTTAATTGGTAGCTACCCGTCTCTCCAATATAGTAGGAGGACAAGGTCACCTGATGAGCTGGCTTCTCATCAGATTCAGCATCGCTGCCCTGCTCCGAGGTACCACCCATTGTGAATGTGCCGCCATCCACGCGGATCATCTTGAAGCCCGCGGGGACGCTTTCGAGATGAACATCTTCGACGCAATCATCAATAGTTCTTCGTTATCCACGCTATCACTTGGAGGAAGAAGGTGGCGGCTGCGACCTCATGGTTGGTGATGCCGGCCTCCTTGGTGATTTCGGAACTGTACTCGCCCGCGAACTCCTCGGTCTTGATGCCATGGGACTTGAGGAACTCGCTCATGGCATAGAAGTTCTCCACTGGCACGACATCGTCCATCGTGTCATGGAAGAGCATGATGTCGAAGTCGCTGCGGGGTGTCCAGCCGCTGGTGAGCGCATCCTGGCTGAAGGCAGCCTTGAAGCGGCGTGACAGGGGACTTTTGCTGTCGAGGACGGCATCGGTGCAGATGTCACTCGTCTTCTTGGTCACGATCAGTTCCTCGTCGAGGGGGATGCGCTTGTTCTGCTTGCTGAGGAACCACTCATCGAAGTGCGACGCCACGGGATCCTTGAGGTAGTCGTGGATGTCGTAGCCCAAGCGGAAGAAGTGGTTGTAGGCCCATAGTACGTTGCAGACGGTGCTGGGCATCTCGGTGTAGCCTTGGGCGAGGACGTCATACATTGAGTTGATGTCATAGGGGCCGTCGCCCGCGAAGGCACGCTTCACCTGGATCTCGGGATGGCGCTCAGATATCTCGCGTAGCACGCCCATCGTGGTCTGGCCCCCCTCTGAATAGCCGACGATGACGAAGTCATCACGCTTCTTCACATTCAACTCTTCGACCAAACGTTTGGCGGCGAGGTAAGCATCGAGCGAGGCGCGGCCGTTGGCGCGTGAGATACAATAGGCCTGCGGCTCATTCTCCGTAATGCCGAAACCGTAGTAGTCGGGCGCTACGATGATAAAGTCGGTTAGGGAAGCTCCCGTGGGGAACTCCACGGCGCCGCGCGAGGGAGCTTGAGTCGTGGCGTAGATAGTAAAGTGGTTGTAGAGCATGATGCCGTTGTAGGGCTTGTCCTCTTTATACAACGCCTCGTTCACGGTGATAGTACCGCTGAGCGTGCAGGGATTGCCGAAGGGGTCCACGGAGGGGTAGTTGAACACGTAGTTCATGTAGTCGGATAACAGCGGCACCGGAATCTTGTCTGTGATGCAAGCCTTCGGCAGCGTGGACTTGGCCATCCAGTCCTGAAGCAGATCTTTCTCATTGTCTGTGGCCTTGGTCAGCGTGCCCTCGTGGGATGCATTGCTGAAGGAGATATTCCCCTGTGCACTGGTCATCTCTATCTGACTAACATCGACGAAGTTGCTGTGATCGCCATCGCTACGTGTCAGAGCAGACTTTGTCGCCGTACCGCTATTCGGAACCGTAAGGGTGATGTGCCCTTCAGGCGTCACCTGCCATGTGAACGCCCCATCCTTAGGACCGCCATACACCTCGAGCGGCTCGTTGAACATCTCGTCGAACACAGCCAACGCCACGTAGCCCGTGTGGTCCTCTTTGGCCTCTACAGCAATCATGGCGCGGTTGAAGGGCTTGCCGTCCTCGGTCACGTCCTCATACTTGAACTCTTCGCACCACAGACCAATGAGACTTCTCTCCAAAGCCTGCTGGTCGTGCACCGCTGCATCATCGTTTTTGTCAGAGCAGGCGCTCATGCCCAGCATGAGCGCTGCGGTTAGCATCATGAATAATACTTTCTTCATATCATAATATATTTTGTGTCTTGAGGAAATTCCTTACGCTTATGCTGATAGAAATAACACAAAAATACAGCATTTCCTTTGAATAACCAAAGGAAACGCTAAATTTTTATCCGTTGAAAAACTATAGATCGCGACCAGGCTTTAGCTGGGCGGCGTCATCGTAGGTGAGGATGGCGTTGACGAGGGTGGCGGCGAGGTTGCTGCCGCCCTTGCGCCCTTCCACGATGATCTTGGGGATGCCGCGGAGGGTTTTTACGGCGTGCTTGCTCTCGCAGACGTGAACGAAGCCGACGGGTGCGGCGATGATGCCGGCAGGGCGGAGCTTGCCCTTGCGCACCAGGTCGCAGATCTCGAAGAGGGCCGTGGGGGCATTGCCCACGACATAGAGGGCATCGGGGTACTCCTGGGCTGCCAGTTGCATACAGGCTTGGCTGCGGGTGAGGGAGGGGGAACCCACCCCTATCCACTCCCCAAGGGAGGGGTATTCGTTTCCGTTGGCATCGTTTGCAGCCTGTTGTGACTCCACTCCCATGGTGAGAGGTTTGGAAAGAGCCTCAACAATTTGCTTGGAGCGCGGGTCGTTGATGTAGCAGTGTACCTCGATGCCGAGTCGCTGCAAGGCGCCCTTGCGGATGCCGGCTGCTGCCATGGACACATCGGTGACGATATGTTTGAGGCTTCCGTCGGCCACCTTGTTATATAGAATCTCTGTAGCGCGGTCGTCCATCCACAAGCATTCTTCCATGCTGAAATCGACAGTCGTGTGGATGGCGTGCAGCAACGGCCACAACCGCCACTTGGGCACATCAGGGTGCTTCATCTCGGAGAGGATGGTGCGGAAGCTCTCGTTCATGATCTGGGAACCAAGCCCCTCTCCGACTCCCCCCGTGGGGGGGAGAGAATGGTAGTAGCCGCGCGGGGTGATGAAGACAGCCTGCCGCTCTTTGTTCTCCCCTCCACGGGGGGAGCTAGACAGGGGCCTATCTATATAACTCTGACTATTCCCAATAATCAGCACGGTGAACATGTCCACGTCCTCGGGGTCGAAGGCGCCAAGGGTGGTTACTTTCACCTCCTGGTCGTCGCGCCCGGCTTGCCGCACGTAGCCGACGGGCGTGTCTGCACTGCGCCCCTCCTGCAGGAATAGCTCCACGAGGCGGTAGAGCTGCCAGTAGCGGCCGTGCGACTTGGGGTTGTAGATGGCTGTGACGAAGTCGCCAACGGCAGCTGCACGGATGCGCTTCTCTATGACAGCCCACGGCGTCATCAGGTCGCTAAGCGAAATGAGGCACAGGTCGTGACCGATGGGTGCGCCCAGGAGCGATGCCGCTTTCTGAAAAGCACTGATGCCGGGCAGGGTGGTGATGGATATTGGCTCTTGGCTGTTGGTCGTTGGCTGTTGGGCCATACGCTTGCGCTGCATCTCATAGATGAGGGGTGCCATGCCGTAGATGCCGGCATCTCCGCTGGAGATGACCACTACGGTCTTTCCTTGCTCGGCCAGCTGGAAGGCCATCTCGGCGCGTTCGCGTTCGCGCTTCATCCCGGTGTCGATGCACTCGCAGCCTGCCTTCAGGTAGGACTCAATGAACTGGAAGTAGTATTTGTAGCCCACCACTGCATCTGCCTCCCGCACAGCGTTGAGCACGGCTGGTGTGATGTCCTCCGGGCTGCCTGGACCTATGCCGGCGATGATGATTCTCTTCATTCTGAATCTGTTTACTTATGAATCAATTCAAATCAAACCTCTCTGCTCTGCGGCCCTCCTCCCCTTTAGGGGGGAGCTGGGAGAGGGGTTTTTGCTCTCAATACTTTAGTCGCAGGCTGGCAATATATGAGCGTCCGGGGTTGATGGTGGAGAAATTGGAGTTCCAGTAGGAGTTGTCGCGCTGGTTGAAGAGGTTCTCCACGCCGAGTCCGGGTTCCAAGGTGCAGTTGCGGAGTCGGATGGTGTGGCGCGTGGTCAGATCCCATTGGCTGTAGCCGTCGGCATAGCCGTAGGTGCTGCTGTAGCGTTCACCTTGGATGTGGCCGTTGAGGGTGATGTTCAGGTGGTAGTTCTTCCACGTGCGATCCCATGCCAGCAGGACGTTGCCCACGTGCTTGACGCTCTTGTCAACGGGTGTTTCCTCGACCTCGTATTGCTGTGTCTTGGTGTTCAGCGTGCGGGTCTCAGCTTTCGAGTCGGTGAGTGTGTAGCCGCCGCCGAGTGTGAAGCCACCGGGCAGCAGGAACTTCACGGAGGTGCTGATGCCGCGCAGCGTGGCCTTGTCGATGTTGTCGCGCTGGCGGATGG
This sequence comes from uncultured Bacteroidales bacterium, assembly GCA_902783885.1. Taxonomy (GTDB): domain Bacteria; phylum Bacteroidota; class Bacteroidia; order Bacteroidales; family Bacteroidaceae; genus Physcousia. The sequence continues at coordinate 87,024 of CACZSQ010000039.1, read as the reverse complement.
TCTTCCAATCTTCGTCGTCGCGTAGCGACTTGAGCGTGGCGTCGTTGTCTATCTCTGCGGTTGTCATCGTGCGGTAGTTGATCATATCGCGGATCTTATTCATGAAACCGCTGACGCTGATGCTCATCCACGTGTTGCTGTACTCAGCGTTGATGTTGAAGAAGTGGTTCTTCTCGGGCTTCAGGTCGGGGTTGTTGAGCGTGTAGCGCTTACTGGTCTTGGCCTGGTCGGTGGCGTAGAGTTGGGAGAGGGTGGGGGTGCGGTAGCCGCCGGCATAGCTGGCACGCAGACGGAAGCCTTCGATGTGATAGAAAAGGCTGGCGTTGGGCGTGAAGGCGGTGCCGAAGTTGTCGTTCTGCGTGAAGCGGGCGCCGAGGACAGCCTCTAAGCCGCGCACAATCTTCAGCTCTTCCTGGGCGAAGAAGTTGTAGGAGTTAGAGGTCTCGAAATCGATGTTGTCGCTATGGCTGCTGAGGCTTTCCTGTACAAATTCGGCACCGGCGGAGAGCTTGTTCCAGTCGGCCAGGCGGAAGATGCCGCGCAGTGTCTCGTTGACATAGTGGGTGCGTTTGCGGGTCTCCTCATAGCTCTCTTCGTCGGCGGTCTGCCAGTAGTTGTACTTTGAGGAGAAGTTGTCGCTGAAGACATCGAGATAGACGAAGGTGCGGTTGTTGGGCGACCAGCGTGTTCCGCCGCCATAGGTGTAGGAGCGGTGATGGAGGTCGTAGGTGTAGGCCGCCTTGGACGTGTATTTGTATGACTTGTCCTTCTGCGGCTTCTGTGTGAAGGAGATGGCGCTTTGCGGGCGTTCGGTGCCGTAGTCGTAGAAGCTGCCGCGAAGGTAGGCCGACCACTGGTTGTTGATGCGCCATTCCAGTTTCTCGCTGAGGTTGTGGCTGTGGTAAGCGGTGGACATGGGTCGGCCGGTGAGCTTCAGCACTTTCGTGTCGCCCTCTTCGAACTCCTGATAGCTGTTGAGCTGCCAGTTGTCGGCTTTGTGATAGCTGTAGGAAGTCTGTGAGGAGAACGCACCCGCATTGACGTCGATGTTCACGTCCTGGTCAAAGCGCCCCCGGTTCATGACTTTGGTGGATGAGGAGGCGGCGACGGGTGACTTGCTGTCTTCGGTGATGATGTTGATGACGCCGGCGATGGCATCAGAGCCATAGAGCGCCGAGGCTGCACCGCTGAAGATCTCGATGCGTTTCACGTTGTCGAGACTGATGCGGTTCCAGCGATCGTCGCCGCTCACGCGCTTGCCATTCTCAAGAATGACGATGTAGTCGTCGCTCACGCCGTTGAAGTTCACGAAGGTGCCCATGCCGTTGGTGTGCGTGGTGACGTTGGTGGTCAGTCGTGCGAGTGCGTCCTGCAGCGTGCTGACTTGGGCGTCCTGCAGTTCCTTGGCTGTAATCACTTTAACAGCCACGGGAGAGTTGTCTGCACGGTGGTAAGTGCCTGTGCCTGTGATGACCACAGGGTTCATGTCGTGTACGATTTCAGTCTCTTTCGTTTGTGAAAAAGCGGTGCTCCCGCTCATTTGCAGGAGCACCGCCAAAAGGCAGATAGTATTTATGTTGTGTCTCATGGATTCTGTTTATTCCGGCCGACGAGAGTGATAGAAATCCTGGGCTTCAGCATCTTTCGTGTGCTGAATGTAGAGATCTTGGATGTTCTTGAACTCAAGCAGGCCCTTTACAAGGGCACGGTTGCCATTGTCTTTATAGGTAGCTGCCTCGATGGTGTAGCCAGAACCAGATGCACCGAAATAATTCTTCCAGCTGCAATCTTCAACTTCGCCTTCTTCGTTAGCTAAACCTTGAAGCTCAGCAAACGTGTAGTTCTTAGGATTCACGTCTTCGGGAAGATCATCACCTGCCATGTCGTTATGGGCGTGGTCACCAGCGATAGACATCAGGGGAGCGCAGAACACTTTGCCAGAGGTCTTGCCAGCAGCCTGCATACGATTATAAACATGTGTCTTGAAGTTCTCCATCATATCAACGGTGCCGACGAAATAATTCTGGCTGTGTCTGTTCTGGAGTGCTTTCTCCAGCTGCGAGTAGCGAACATTGGCCTTATAGGTGTCGTATTTGTCGGGGTTGCCATGGCCCATTAGCAGCATCAGACCATCTGCTGCATAGTCTTTCAGATTATCGTTTAATGCATCTGCTAACTTGTTGACATCGTACTTATCATCGGCATCGTATTCAACATCGCTAGCCCAACCAGAGTACATCAGCGGCAAACCGAGCTTCAATTGGTTCGTGCCAGGATTACCTTCGTCATCAAAAGCGAACTTAGCCATATAAGCAGGGTCGAGGTCGCCATTGCTGTCGTTAGCGAAGTCTTTCATAGCGTTCACCACGCGGCTGAACTCCTCACCGGGGATGACCTGCATGGACTGAACAATGATTTCCTGATATTGTACGCGGCCAAAGGCTTCCAACCAATATTTGGGCTCATAGAAGTAGCGGGCGTCAGTATTCTCAGCGGCTGCAGCGCGGTTGATGCAGATAGCAGAGGAGAAGCTGAGGAATACATCGTAACCACCGAATTGGTTCTTGTACTTTGTGCGAGTAGCGTCGAAAGCATCGTAAGCTTGCTGCCATGTGCTACCGAATGCAACAAGCAGAATAACTTTGTTATGCTGCTTTTCAGCCTTTACTGTTGCATCAACAGCTTGTTGGTAACGCTCCATATTGGAGGGGTCAATCACGTCATCACCATCATCGCTGCTGCAGGATACAAAACCAGCAGAAAGAGCGACGGCTGCAAGAGCCATCATGAAAAACTTAATCTTCTTCATTTTCTTGTTTTGAGTTAAATTGATATTTTGGTTTATTATTGATGAGATTTTTTCCGTGACTGAATCGGATGCTCAGCGAGGCATATATGGTGCGGCCTGGCGTTGTCGTTCCTAAATGAAGACCGTGGGGCGTGCGGTCCACATAGTCGAAGAGGTTGTCAACACCGCACTCCAGACGTTGTTTTTTAAGCTCGTAGCTGGCGGTTACGCGCCATATCTGGTAGCCTTTGCCATCGCCATCGACTTGATAGAAACGTTTGCTGGAAGCGCGACCATAAAGTCCCATACCAAGGCTGCCGTGATTGCGAAACGGATGATTCCAAGTTATGAACATATTGCCTTTGTGGTAAGCCATACCATCGATGGTTACACGCTCAAGGCGGTCATGCTTCTCGTCATATATATGTGCTTCGGTGTCCAGGTAGCTATAGCCTGCCCCAATAGCAAATTCCTTGAGATTGAGACGAAGACTGACATCAACACCATACGTGCGCGCATCTTCCATATTGTCATAACGGCGAACCTTGTTGAGTAATTCGCCGTATTGCTGGCGGTAAACCTCTGGCGCTTCCGTGAGGGGGACGGTGACCAATGTAATCATATCGTCCAGACGGTTGTAATATCCCGTGACGGTCATGTTCAACGGCCCTATCGTGTATTCTGCACCGAGCGAGAAATAGTTGGATTTTTGTGCCTGAAGGTTCTTGTTGCCCAAATACATGATGATGTTGTTCATCTCACGGATGTAGCGGTAGTTGAGCTCCTTCAGCGTGGGAGTCTTGAAGCCTTGGCTCCACGAGGCGCGTAATCGCAGTTCACCAACACGCAGCATGGCAGAAAACTTAGGCGTGAGGCGCCATCCGAAAGCTTCGTTGTGGTTCAGGCGAAGACCGCCAGTAAAGAGCAGGCTTGTTCGCTCACGTTTGATGGCACGCCACTCGTTCTGCACATAGAGGGCTTCGGTGTTGTCGGTGGCTGTGAACCCCTCGATGCTTGTAGGGGCTTTGAGGTAATCGTGGCGGTATTCAAACCCTGCACTCAAACGGTTGTCAGCAGGGAGAGAAAAGATGCCTTTGAGATGTGCCATCGTGCGGCGTTGGTCGCTTTGGAGCAGGCTCTGATTCTCAAAATAAGGAAAATCCAGGATGAAGCGCCCTTGTTGATCGAAACCCTCGGCCAACGTGGTGGCAGTGAATGCATGGTAATAAGCGTGACGATTCCAATCGACGTCTAACGTGATGACATCTTTGCGGCGTGTTGTCCATTTCCCCCCGACAGAAGCAGATGCATTACGGTACTTAAGATCAAAAGTCTTGACATCGTACTTCGGGTATTTACCTTTGGGGCGGTATATACCTTTTCTATAATAAGAGCCGCCGGCATACAACTCCAGATGCGGACCGATATTCACGGTCAGCTGTTCGGATATCTGCCAGTTGGTGTGTTCGTTGACGGTTTTACTGCGCGAGTCTGTAATGGGTGAGGTGGAACTGGGCGTGTTCTCAACGCTTGTATTCTGCCAACCATCTGAGTGTTGTCTTTGGAAATTGGTATAACTCTTTACGGGACCCAACTTGATGGCCAATCCATTGTGCTGGCGCAGGTCATTGTAGCTGCCGTAGCGTGTTGTATTTTCGATCAACAAACCCTCGTCGTGCTTCTTGGTGATGATGTTGATGACACCGGCAATGGCGTCGCTGCCGTACAACGCCGAGGAGGCTCCCTTGACAATCTCTATCTTCTCGATGTTGTGCGGGTCGATGAGGCTCAGGTCGTTCTCGCCGCCGACATCACCATGCAGGCGCTTGCCATCCACGAGCACGAGGATATAGTTGTTGCCGAGACCGTTCATCTGCATCTGAGAGCCCATGTCGCCTTCGTTGAATGAGAAAGACGATGTGAGGCTGCCCAAAATATCCTCGATGCTCTGTCCCCCGTACTGCTTCAGCATACGGCTGGTAATTACCTCCGTCTGCACGGGCGCATTGGCCAGCAGGTGCTGTGTACCAGTGCCTGTGACAACAACCTCGTGGAGGTCGCTGACCTTCAACGAGTCTTGTGCTTGCAGTGAGGAGGCGAGGCACAGGAGTGCGACACCAAAAGACCTTAGATGATTCATTACTTCTGAGCGCTTGTTCCTGAGCGCCATCTTTTTTCTAAACGTTAAACGATAAACGTTAAACGAAAACTCAGCAGGTCTTCTGGCTTTCCCCAGCCTGTCCTGCCTTCCCAGCTTGCAGCCAAAAGCCAAGGTTGTTGTTTTTTCATTACACCTTAAACTTGAGGCTGTCTCGCCAGTGGCGTTATACGAACAGACTTGCATTGAGGGGATTACAGCTGCAGGTACAGCTCCGGACTCTCACCGGATTCCCTTGCATCGTGCGGCTTCGGCGGCACGATTGCCTTGTTTCGGCTGCGAAAGTACAGACTATTTTTGAACTGAACAAATTTTCGGGCAACTTTCTTTTTGCTAAAAGACCGATACCGATGCCCTATTCGTTGTCAATTTGATGTTCTATTCGATGTCAACAATTTCAAAATCATCCATTTCATCCAGCTCTTCCATGTCTTCATCATCGAGAATGAACAAATCGGTGTCCTCGCCTTCAAGAGCCATCTCATCCTGAAGGGTGGCGACATCTTTGTCGCGATGTACGATGGCGGTGCTGTGCGCTTGCTGGTGCTCAGCCGTGTCGAGTTGTTGCCACAGGAGGCCCTTGAGCTCGGTTACATGGAATCCTGTCACTGCAGAGATGAACACGTGAGGAAGGTCTGTCGGCAGGTCTGCCTCCAGCATCTGCATGAGTTCCTCATCGAGCAGATCTGCTTTTGTAATGGCCAGCAGACGTTGCTTGTTCAGCAGTTCCGGATTGTAGTTAGTGAGTTCGCTCAGCAGAACTTCGTAGTCATGGCGGATATCATCCGTATCACCTGGAATCATGAACAGCAGCAAAGCATTGCGTTCGATGTGGCGCAGAAAGCGCAGGCCGAGGCCCTTTCCCTCGCTGGCTCCCTCGATGATGCCGGGAATGTCGGCGATGACAAAAGAACGGTTGTCGCGATAGCTCACCACGCCTACGGAAGGCTCCAGCGTGGTGAAGGGGTAGCCGGCAATCTTCGGATGAGCAGAGCTGATGGCGTTGACGAGCGTGCTCTTGCCGGCGTTGGGGAAACCGACAAGTCCCACGTCTGCCAGCATCTTCAGTTCCATGATGACCGTCAGCTGCTGCATCGGTTCGCCGGGTTGGGCGTAGCGAGGTGCCTGATTGGTGGCGGTGGCAAAGTGCTTGTTGCCAAGACCGCCGCGACCGCCCTTGAGGAGTTGCACCACCTGCCCGTCCTCAGCCACGTCGCAGAGGAAACGTCCTGTCTCGGCATCATAGACAACGGTGCCACATGGGACATCAATGTAGCGGTCTTCGCCGTCGGCACCGTGGGAGCCGCTCTTGCCGCCGTTACCTCCGTGGCCGGCAAACACATGCCGTTCGTAGCGCAGGTGGAGCAGCGTCCAATAGTTGCGGTTGCCCCGCAGGAAGACATGTCCGCCGCGCCCGCCGTCTCCCCCGTCGGGGCCTCCGTTGGGAACATATTTGGCACGGTGCATGTGCATGGATCCTCGTCCGCCCTTGCCTGAGCGACAGATGATTTTTACGTAATCTATGAAGTTTGTTTCCATACCAACTCTTAACTTTGAACATTCAACATTGAACTTTGAACATTCAATATTTAACTTTCAACTTCTTGAACGCCTTCGGCAAATAGTTGATGAGGTCGCTGGCGATGAGGCTATCTTCGCCAAGTTCCTCGGCAGCCAGGTCGCCTGCAAGCCCGTGGAGATAAACACCGAGCTGGGCGGCTTCGGCTGGAAGATAGCCTTGTGCCAGCAGACCGGTGATGATGCCCGTGAGCACATCTCCGCTTCCGGCAGTTGCCATGCCTGCATTGCCTGTGGGATTGAACAGTACATCGCCTTTCGGCGTGCATAGTTGGGTATAGTGCCCTTTAACAACGATAAACACGCAGCGCGCAATAGCCAGATTGCGTGCTCTGTTCATGCGCTCAAAAGAATTGGCACAGTGCCCTACGAGGCGGTCGAGTTCAGCAGGGTGGGGAGTGAGGATGCTCTCAGCCGGAATATCGCCGAGCCATTCCGGATTCTCTGCCAGGATGTTCAGCGCGTCTGCATCGATGACCATGGGACAAGCCTGCTGGCGCATGTAGGAATGAAGCGCTGCTGCGGTATAAGTGTTGGTGCCCAGCCCTGGCCCAATCGCCATGGCCTGATAATGGCTGGCATCGATGGCAGACGTGATGATGTCTGCATCGATGTCTATTTGAGTGATGGCTTCCGGGACAGCTGTCTGCATGATATTCAGACTTTCGCTGGGAAGCTGCTGGGTAATCTTGCCGGCACCGGCGCGCAAAGCTGCGCGCGCAGAAAGAATGGCAGCTCCCATCATCCCCCGTTGGCCCGTGACCATGAGGGCGTGCCCCATAGTCCCCTTGTGGGCAAATCGGGAACGGGGACGGAGGATAGCCTGCACCTCTGCCGGTTCGGTCATCCACAGGAAATGCTTCATGCTGTCCAGCCCCTCGCGACTGAGTCCGATGTCCAACACGGTGAAGTCGCCCACGAATCGCTCATTCTCTGCGTAGAGGAACGAGAGCTTGGGCGTCTGCAACGTTAGCGTCACGTCTGCGCGTATTATAGAAGATGTGTCGTTATACGTATTATCCTCGCACATCAATCCGGACGGGATGTCAATGCTGACCACGGTGGCACGGCTTTGGTTGAGACGCTTGGTGACCAAGGCGAAGCCTCCGCTCAACGGCTTGCTCAGCCCTGTCCCGAACAAGGCGTCGATGACAAGGTCGTCTGAAGTTAACTCAGGGAATACTAACTCAGACGTGATTTCAACGAGCGTCGCCTCTTCCATCTCGCGCAGCCGGTCGCGGTTGCATTCGCAGTCGGGATTCAGCTGCCCTTTGACATTAAAGAGATATGCTGTGACGATGCGGCCAGCTTGTGCCAACATACGTGCAACGGCCAGTCCGTCACCACCATTGCCACCAGGTCCTGCGAACACAAAGATCCGTTGCTCGGGACTGCTCCATTTGCGAAGAATCTCATCGGCGATGGCACGACTGGCGCGTTCCATCAAATCTATGGACGCAACAGGCTCGTGTTCGATGGTAAAGAGGTCCAATTCTCGGAATTGACCGCCTGTGGGAATCTTCATTCTTAACTTTTTTCTGTTTTCGTGTGCAAAAATACGGCAAACGATGCGAAAAACAAAATAAAATACCTACTTTTGCAAGCGAAAACTCGAGTTCAAAGAAAAAAACATCTCATTCTCATGAAAGAACTGCAAGTAAAAGACAAGAGGTTTGCCGTGAGTATTCCAGAGGCTGAATTGCAGAAGGAAATCCGTCGCGTGGCTGACGAAATCACCAAGGATATGCAGGGTAAGGAACCACTGTTCATGCCCGTGTTGAACGGCTCATTTATCTTTGCCGCAGACCTCCTGCGCGAAATACCTATTCCTTGTGAGGTCTCGTTTATCAAGCTGGCCAGCTATCAGGGAACACAGTCCACGGGTGAGATTCGTGAGGTGATAGGCCTCACTCAGGATATCACGGGGCGTCACGTCATCATCGTCGAGGATATCATAGATTCGGGCCTCACGATGGCTCACATGATTGACACTTTGCAGCGTCAGAACCCAGCCAGTATATCGGTGTGCTCGATGCTTGTCAAGCCCGATGCGCTGAAGGTGAAAGTGCCTATTGCATACTGTTGCATGGAGATACCTAACGATTTCATCGTTGGTTTTGGCCTCGACTACGATGGCTTTGGTAGAAACACAAGAGACATTTACACGTTAATCAGTTAAATACATTTTTATGAAGAATATTATTATCTTTGGTGCTCCAGGTTCTGGCAAGGGCACTTACAGCGACGAGATTGCAAAGCGTTATGGAATGGGACATATCTCCACAGGTGATGTGTTGCGATCCGAGATTAAGAACGGAACGGAATTGGGCAAGATTGCTCAAGGATATATCGACAATGGACAGCTGATTCCCGACCAGTTGATGATTGACATTCTGGCTTCGCAATATGACAGCCTTCCCCAAGGAAAAGGCGTGATTTTCGATGGCTTCCCACGCACAACGGCTCAAGCAGAAGCCCTCAAGAAGATGCTTGCTGAGCGCGGTCATGATCTGGGAATGATGATAGAGTTGATTGTGAGCGAAGATGTGCTCATGGAGCGTCTCCTGCGTCGCGCCCAGATTGAAGGACGTGCCGATGACAATGAAGAAACCATCCGCAAGCGCTTCGCTGTCTATCACAGTCAGACGGAGCCTCTGTCCAAGTGGTTTGCTGCAGAGGGCATTCGCCACACCTTCGATTGGAGCATCTGCAAGACAAAAGAGGGTATGCTCGAAGCCATCTTCCAGGAAATCGAGAAAGAAAACCGATAACAATCGTTTATAATCCCATAAGTCTTTTGACTCATTTGTTCCTATGACTCGTAACTTCATCTTTGCCAGCCTTCTGTTGGCTCTTGCTCCTCTTTTCGTTTCTGCTCAGACGGAGATAGCCCCTTTCAGACCGGGCATTACACCGGAAGGCGTTAACTATTTCTTGCCCAAGACTGTTTTCGAAGTGGTGCTGACGGCAGAAAAGACGGTGACGAAGCCAGGCGAATTTGCTAATTACGCTGACCGTTATCTGCGTCTGTCAGATGTCCCCACTGAAGAGACGGTTGAGTGGAATCTGAAAGCAGTCTCGCTTTTTGCTTATGGCGTGCCCGATTCCACAAAGGCATATTCTATTAAGCTGAATCCCAAGACCTCGGCACCATTGGTGAGCTTGACTGACGACGGCTTGCTCCTTGGCGTGAACACCGAAGTGCTGCCGGAGCCTGTTCCCGACCTGCCCCAGAAGACACCGGCCCCCAAGCCGCTGAACGGTCGCGATTACATGACCCACGACATCATCTCAGCTGGCAGCACGGCAAAGATGGCCCAGCTCACAGCTGAAGAGATTTATGATATTCGTGACAGTCGTAACTCCCTCGTACGTGGCGAAGCGGATAATATGCCCAAGGATGGCGCCCAGTTGAAGCTGATGCTTGAGAACCTGGATCAGCAGGCAATGGGTCTCGAAACCTTGTTCAAGGGGCAGCGACTCACGAGCACCGAGGTGATGAGCTTCGACTATGAGCCCGCTTCTACACTCGAAGATGGCGGCACCCGCCACCTTTTATGCCGTTTCTCCCGTTGGCTTGGCTTGGTAGATTCCGACGACCTTAGCGGTGAGCCTATTTGGATTACTGTCAAGCCGTTGAACACGCTGCCTGCAACGCAGACGGCCCGCAAGAAGGTAAAGATGGAACAGGGCTTGTATGTCAATCAGCCTCAGCGTGTACAAGTCATCATCAGCACCGATAAGCAGACGCTTTTCAAGAATGATTTCCCCGTGGCCCAGTTGGGCACGGTTGAAGTCCTTTCTGATGCGTTGTTTAACAAGAAGATGGACACGCATGTCATTCTGTATCAGCACACAGGTAGTGTCAAGAGCTTAGAATAAAATGAATCAGCCGCCTCAGCAGGCGGCTGATTCATTTCTTTTACATTGTGGAGCTGGCATAGCCGAGTAAATGAGTGGAGCTGGCGGGAATTGAACCCGCGTCCAAACAGGGACATCCTACGCTTTCTACACGCTTATTCCAGACTTCGATTTTCGAGCATGGGCAAGACCTGGACCACCAACCGATGCCTTATCCTCTAAAGAGTCACCGAGTGCGCGAGGCCGCGCTCGGCTATCCCCAATTTAGCTGCACCACTTTGCCAGAGCGTTTTGGGGCGGGTAGCCTCTGAGTGATGTCTCGTCGCAGCACCTGGTGCCGCGATAGGCCGATCTACTATACTTCAATCAAGCAGCGAGAGCGTAAGTGTTTTCGCCAGATAATCGTTGACAGACCATGGATTAAAGAGAGCGATCAGCGACTCTCTGCGTGCTTACGTAACACATCATCCTGCTGTCAAATCCATGTCAGCCCCCGGACTTCTTTGTCACTTTGCGGGTGCAAAGGTAGGCAAAATAATTAAAAACGAAAAATTAATAAGGAAAAATGAGCGGAATCGCAAGTCAAATACAATAAAACGGCGTTATTTCAGTTCTTTTATTAGATATATTATGTGTCGCCCGTGCGCAAGCGTGAAGCGGACATACATTTAGTTCTGTTTCGAAACAAGAAAAACAAAATACATCGATGAAAAGAAAAATCCTTTTTTTGCTCTGTGCCTTTCTGCTGATGCAGATGCCGGTCATGTCCCAGTCAATGAGCACTGATCAGATTATCCAGTATCTGCAAAGTGAGATGTCCAAAGGCACGTCTCAGCAGACCATCATCCAGAATCTGGTGCGCCGCGGTGTTACAGTTGAGCAGCTGCGTCAGGCACGCAAGAAGCTTGAAAGCCGTCAGCAGCAGATGGGTGCTGTGGGGACTCCTGAAGGTCCCGTAAACCGGATGCGCACCCAAGACGAGGAGCGCAGCCTCTCCACTCAGGAACGTCAGCAGATGCTCATGGCAGAGACCGCCGACATGGGGCTGCCTCAGGAACAGCTTCCTGAAGAGCCACAGGGCAAACGCGTGTTTGGTCGTAATCTTTTCAATCAGAAGAACCTGACCTTTGCTCCCAATCAGAACATGGCCACGCCCGCCAACTATCGTCTGGGTGCCGGCGATGTCGTCATCATCGATGTGTGGGGTGCATCCCAGGAAACTTTCCAGAAGACCATCTCTCCCGATGGCGTTGTCACCATTGAGGGCGTGGGGCCCATTAAACTGGCAGGCCTCTCTGTCAGCGAAGCCACCAGCCGTCTGCGTTCACAGCTTGGCCGTTACTACTCCGACTGTCAGGTCAGCCTCTCCTTGGGCGAGAACCGCAGCATTGTTGTTCAGGTCATGGGTGAGGTCGTGATGCCCGGTACTTACACGCTCAGCAGTCTCTCGTCAGCCTTCAATGCCCTGTATGCCGCCGGTGGTATCAACGACGTCGGCACGCTTCGTGATATCCGCGTCTATCGTGGCGGTCGCGTGCTGGCTCATATCGATGTTTATGACTACCTTGTCAACGGTAACTCCCGTGGCGATGTGCGTCTTCAGGACAACGATGTCATCATCGTCGGGCCCTACGACTGCCTCGTTGAAGTGCAGGGTAAGGTCAAGCGCCCTATGTTCTATGAGATGAAGTCCAGCGAGAGCGTGCAGCGTCTGCTTCAGTTTGCGGGAGGCTTCACGGGCAATGCCTTCACCAAGAGCGTCCGGCTTGTTCGCAGGTCAGGCAGCGAGTATAGTATTCACACGATTGAGGAATTCGACATGAACGGCTTCACCCTTGCCGATGGTGACAGCCTGTATGTTGATAGCATTCTTCCGCGCTTCCGCAACCGTGTGACAGTGCGCGGTGCCGTCAAACATCCCGGTGAGTTCCAGTTGGACGGCCGTATTCAGAGCGTGCGAGACCTGGTCGCTATTGCCGATGGCTTGCGTGAGGACGCTTTCACGGAGCGTGCCGTCATGCATCGCGAGAAAGAAGACCTCACGTTGGAGATGATTTCGATTGATATCGCAGGTATTCTTGATGGCCGAGTGCCCGATATTCCATTGCGTAACAACGACCTCCTCTTCATCCCCAGTAAAACCGACATGAACGGCGATCGTTTCCTGCGCATCAGTGGCGAGGTTAACTTCCCCGGAACCTTCCAGTTTGCCGAGAACACCACCATCAAGGACCTCATTCTGCAGGCCGGTGGCCTCACTCGTGCAGCATCCACAGCACAGGTCGATGTGTTCCGCCGCATCTATAACCCCGCTGCCAATCAGGGAACCGATGTCCTTGCGCGCCGTTTCTCCTTTAATATCGATGACGGCTTTGTCTTAGAAGATACGCTCTTTGTCCTTCAACCCTACGATGAGGTGCAGGTGCGTCGCAGTCCAGTCTATGCCGAGCAGCAGAATGTCCGTGTCACAGGATGTGTGAATTTCGAGGGGCAGTTCGCCATGACTCACCGCACGTTCCGCCTCAGCGATCTGATTCAGATGGCTGGCGGAACCACACAGGAGGCCTATATCAAAGGTGCCCGTCTCATCCGCAAGATGAACGATGAGGAACGTCTGCAGCGAGATAAATCCAACTTGAACAACCAGATCCTCTTGATGGAACGTGGCTTGGAGAAAGAGTCGTTCAACTATGCTTTAGCAGACTCCATCCTGATGCTCAAGACCAATTCCGACGACAGCTATAGTGTCGCTATCAACCTCGATCAGGCATTGGCCGAACCAGGTGGCTCGTCGGATCTTATACTCCGTGCAAACGACCAACTTATCATTCCAGAGTACTCTGGCGTAGTGAAGATTTCGGGTGAGGTCATGTCTCCGACTTCTGTTCATTACCGAAAGGGAGCCACGTTGACGGATTATCTGAACAGTGCCGGTGGTGTAACCAAACAGGCCAGCCGCAAGCGCACCTACGCCATCTATATGAATGGTGCCGTAAACAAGTTGGGCCGAACGGCGAGCGGCAAGGACCTCCAGCCAGGCATGGAGATTGTCGTGCCGTCCAAGCCCATACGAGAGGGTATGACGACAGCTGAGATTTCTGTCCTCGGAACCTCTGTTGCCAGCCTCACCACCATGATTGTCGCACTCATTAATCTGCTGAAGTGATATGGAAGAAAAGAATCTTTATACTGTCATCGGGGTGGATTACCACAAAGTCTTCTCCGAGATCTGGAAACGCCGTAAGCTATTTGGGAAGACGCTGCCCATCGCCTTTGTGCTCGCTTGCATCTGGATCCTACCTCAGCCGAGGTACTACACCAGCGAGGTGATGTTGGCTCCCGAAGCAGCCGGCGAGGTGACGGGTGGTAGTCTAGCAAATCTGGCTTCTTCCTTCGGCTTCAACATCGGTGAAGGCACTGGTGATGCCATCTATCCAATGCTCTACCCCGACCTCTTTAAGTCTCCGGACTTCATAGTCAGTCTGTTTGACGTCAAACTTACGGTTCCTTTGGACGACGGTGAGGTGTTGCACACTGACTACTATACCTACCTGCTTAAGCACCGGAAGAAGAACTGGCTCACTTATCCTTTCCAGCAGACGCTGAGAAGCGTTAAGCAGTGGGTAAAACCTCAAAAGGAAAGCGAACGTGCTGCCGGCGATGCTAGCCAATTGAATCCATTCCAGCTTTCCTATGCCGACTATAACCTTGTGGAGGAGGTGAAGAGCATCATCACGTGCACAGTGGACAAGAAAACCGACGTTACCACCATTGTGGTCACTGATCAAAATGCTGTTGTCAGCGCCGTGATGGCCGATTCTGTGAAGAGCCGCCTTCAGCAATTCATCATCAACTACCGTACAAGCAAGGCGCGCCAAGACCTGGCCTACTACCAGAAACTGTCCGACGAGGCGAAGCAGGAGTACGAGCATTCCGTGCTGGAATATAGCCGCTTCTGCGACACTAACCGCAACTCAGTGCTGCAGTCCTACCTTTCACGCCGTGATGAGCTGGAGAACGATATGCAACTAAAGTACCAGACCTACACCGCCATGAACACTCAGATGCAGGGCGCGCGCGCCAAGGTGCAGGAGAAAACACCAGCCTTCACCACTCTGAAGACTGCCACCGTTCCTGTAAAGCCCGCAGGACCCAAGCGCATGATCTTCGTGGCCGTCATCCTTTTCCTGACATTCGTCGGCACCTCTATCTACATCTTGCGTGATATCCTTATCCCCAAATCCGACGCATAGCTTCTAATGGCAGATTCTGTAGATTTCCATTCCACATCAGGCGTGCTGAAACAATCCAATCGTATTGCCAAGAATACGGTAGTTTTGTTTTTGCGCATGTTCATCCTGATGCTGCTGAATCTGTACATCGTCCGCTTACTACTCAAAGGATTAGGAGAAGACGAATACGGTACCTTCAATGCCGTGGCAGGGGTAGTGACGTCGCTGAGCTGCCTGACGGGGGTGTTGGCAACGGCCACCCAGCGCTTCTATTCTTTTGCCGCTGGCAAAGGAGACCTCTCCTCATTGAAAAAGATTTTCTCCGTCAGCGTCAATATCAATGTAGGCATCTCGCTGGTGGCGCTGTTGCTCTTCGAGACGGTAGGTCTCTGGTTCGTATCCTACCAACTGCATATCCCTGCCAATCGTATGGTAGCCGTCATCTACGTCTATGAATTCTCCTGTCTGGCGTTTGTCTGCACCTTGCTTCAGATTCCCTACACCGCTGCTGTCATTGCCAACGAAGATATGGGAGTCTTCGCCGTGGTGTCCACCGGCGAGTGCCTGCTGAAACTGCTTGTTGCAGCACTCATCCAGGTTTCCTACGGCGACCATCTGATTTTCTACAGTGTCGGCCTGCTGGTGATTGGTATCCTCGTTTTCCTCACCTATATGTTCTACGGCCACCATGCTTACTCCGAGTGCAGCTACACCCGAGTTACCGACCGCCATCTCTACTGGCAGTTGATTTCTTTCTCCAGTTGGACCTTCCTGGGCTCGCTGGCCGGAGTGCTTCTCTATCAGGGCAACACCGTGTTGCTTTATATGTTCTTCGGCACCCTGACCACTGCAGCCTTCGCCATCTCGTTGCAGATCAACCACGCCTTCAGCACCCTCACAAACAGCGTTGTTCTCGCCTTCCGTCCTGGGATGATCCGTTCCTTCGCTGAGGGCGATACGCCGTATGTCAACCAGCTTTTCTACTTCGCCAACAAGTTCCTCTCTTTCATGCTGTTGGTAATCGGCATTCCTCTCATCTTTGAGATGGACACCATCTTCCAGTTCTGGCTGGGCAGTGCCAGTGCCGAGGCTATCCTGTTTTCCCGTCTGATGATTGTCTATATCGTCCTGATGGCGCTCAATCAGCCTATAACCATCATTATGTACGCCATGGGGTTGGTCAAGGTCTATCACCTCATCGTCGAGAGCATTATGTTGCTGTGTCTGCCGCTATCCTACGTCCTCTTCAAATGCGGCTTGCCTTCGTGGATTACGCTGGCGTCGATGATTGTATTGACCTTCCTCGCTCACATAGCTCGCATCCTATGCCTTCGGCACTATTACAAGCCGTTCTCTCTCCGAGCCTACCTGCTTTCCTTTGTCCTTCCATTGCTGTTGCTGACGGTTGCTGCCGTGGCCATCGCCGGCCTATGCCATGGACTCATCGGCGCATCGCTGCTGCGCCTCATTTGCCAATTGTGTGTGCCGCCGGCTATCGTCTGTCTGCTGGCCTATCACTTCTTTCTCAACAGCAGTGAGCGGGTGATCTTGCAGAACTATGTCAAATTCATCCTGAAGCGGAATTTATGAGTACGATAGTTGCCGATAACCTCCTGATAGCCCTCTACCTTCTGGTATGGATTGCCACCTTTGTCTGGTATCACTGGCGCCGCCACAAGTTGGACGCCGGTAGTGCCATCATCGGCTCCTATGTTGTCTATGCGGTATTCTCCATCCTTTCGCTCAACGACGATCTCTTCTCGATTCAGTATGACCCACTTCGACTATTTCCATTTATATACCTATATGTGATGTTGATGATTGCCCTTTCGCCAACTATCCACCATCATTTTCACCCTGTCCAGCAACTAGGAGAACCTAATACTCGCATCCTCAAGCCTATCTGCTGGCTACTCATCATTTGTGCCATCATCCAGATTCCAGATATCATTCAGGGTTTCGGGGACGGTATTGTCAAGTTGTTCACAGACGCTAGCGCCGGTCTAGAAGCCTACAACGAACATGCAGAGGAGGCTGTTGATGCAGGTACGGCTATCAGGAACATTCCTGCCATCATATTCAATGCACTCTATGACATCTCTATCTTCCTTGCCTTCTATTATCTGAGCCGCAAGGACAGAAGCATCATCTTCACCATCGGTACGTTGTTTTCGGCATTCATTGGTCTTCTCATCCCCATTATGAAAGGTGAACGTAGTATCGTAATTACCAACCTACTGACTATCATTCTCGGTTATATGCTTTTCCATGAGTATATCTCAAAAAAAATTGCGCGCTGGTTTCGATGGGTTGGTATTGTGGCTTTATTCTTGGTACTATTGCCAGTTGCGGCCATCACTGTCAGCCGTTTCGGAGAACGCAATGCGGGTGTTACCGGGTATGTCAGTTGGTATGTTGGACAAGAGAATCTTTACTTTAACAATTGCGCAATGGATGCTGGTGGAATCCGTTATGGCGACCGCACGATGAACCTCTTCAAACGCCTGTTTGACTCATCAGTGCCACGGAACTACACCGAGCGACGCTATAAATACTCCAATCTCAAAATCGACGACTACTATTTCACCACCTTCGTCGGTGATTTCTGCCTAGATTTTGGCCCGATCCTCGCCTTTGTCATCTTTGTTGTATTCAACCTGTGGGTACTCTCCAACACCAGTCCACACGAAGGGTGTCTCAAACTCCACCAATTACTGCTCATCTTTTTTACAGCATGCATTTGCATCCAAGGCGGCATGACGCTCTTTGCCTACTCTGACGGAGCCAATCTAAAAATAATAGTGACACTCCTGCTTTACGCATACCTACGCTATCACGACCTTTTGCTCGAGAAGTTTCCTTTACTCAAGCACCTATCCGATTCATCACAATGAAAAGTATCCTCCACGTGTTGCTCCGCGCACTCACTATGATCCTAAGTTTTACTGGATTGGCGCTGGCGCTGTCATCGGTGCCAACAGAGTCGTGACACATGACGTACCTGTCTATTCCATGATAGTCGGAGTTCAGACACGAGTTATCAAGCAAATCGCATCACCAAAGATATATTCACAACTATGAAAGCAAGAGTCATTGCACTTTATCTGCCGCAGTACCACCCCATCCCCGAGAACGACAAATGGTGGGGGCCAGGCTTCACAGAATGGAACAATGTCGTGAAGGCGCGCCCGCTGTTCCGCGGCCACTATCAGCCTCGTATCCCTGCTGACCTCGGGTTTTATGATTTACGTCTGCCAGAGGTGCGAGAGCAGCAGGCATCGTTGGCACGCGAAGCTGGCATTGAGGGTTTCTGTTACTATCATTATTGGTTTGGTAATGGCAAACAATTGTTGGAACGTCCTTTTAATGAAGTGCTCCAAAGTGGCAAGCCAGATTTCCCATTTTGCCTCTGTTGGGCGAATCATGATTGGACGAGCAAGACTTGGAAAAAGGGTAGCAGCTTACGTCGCGATTCAATGATCATGAAGATGCACTATGATTTTGATGATCATATAGAACACTTCAAGAGCTTACTTCCTGCATTTCGGGATCCAAGGTACATTAGGGTGGACGGTAAGCCGCTTTTCGGTATTTGGGCACCTCGCAAGTTTCCTGATATTGAGTGCTTTATAGACTTGTGGCGAAAAATGGCTCGGGAAAATGGAATAGGAGATATACATTTTGTAGGATATACAGAGAATGTCCGCAAGACGGTCCGCAATACAGAAGGTAAAATAACTTATTGGGATGTGAATGAATCTGGTAGTGTGTACCGTGAGATTTTGAATATGGGTTTCGATGCTGTTCTCTCCTCAGGCATGTATCGTGCCCAGACACTATGCAAAGGACGCCTGCGAACGGTCATATCGTCCTTTTTGAATAACAACACCCCTTTGCCCATTGCTTTCCGCTCTGACTATTCAAAGACAATGCGGCATTACTATGTAGAAGAAGATGCATGGGAGAATGTTTATCCAACTCTGATGCCGCAATGGGATCGGACTCCGAGAGCAGGCGTGCAGACAAATCCATTAGTGGACAGTACACCAGAGAAGTTCCAGAGGACCATCGAAGAAGCCTTGCAACTGATAAAAACGAAATCACCAGAGCATCAAATACTATTTCTCAAAGCTTGGAATGAATGGGGAGAATGCAATTATGTCGAACCTGATCAAAAGTTCGGTCACGGCTATATTCAAGCTATTAGGAACGCGATAGGATAGCAAAGATGAAAAAGGTCGTTGTATTAGGTCATTTTGCATTTGGCATGAACAAAAGCAATGGGCAGACCATCAAAACACAGTTCATTGCCATCGAGTTGAAGCGTTCCCTTGGAGATGAGAATGTTGATATGGAAGACACTGTGGGGGGCTTTCGTTTTCTACTGCGGCTTCCTTTCGTGCTGTTCAGGTTGATGAGAAATTATTCCAATATCATTATTCTTCCGGCCTATAAGGGAGTTTTGGTCATCGTTCCAGTTCTGTCATTACTGAACTTGTTCTTTCATCGACGCATTCACTATGTTGTCATTGGAGGATGGCTTCCTTCATATATGAAAAAGCATCCGCTCTTGAAGTTCACATGTAAATGCCTTACAAAAATATATGTTGAGACAAATAAGATGAAGGGGGATCTTTCTGGTCTTGGTGTTAATAATGTGAAGGTGATGCCGAACTTTAAGCGTCTTAACATTTTACAGACGAATGAACTTCCAGCCTCTGTGCCTCCTGTACTCAAGGTATGTACGTTTTCGCGTGTCATGAAGGAAAAAGGCATAGAGGATGCAATAAACGCTGTTGTAGAGTGTAACAGACGATTAGGGATTATCCGATATACCTTGAATATCTACGGCATGGTTGAACCGGGGCAAGAACAATGGTTCGAGGATCTTATGCGAAATCAGCCCGCGGAGATTTGTTATAAAGGTGTTGTTGATTACAAGCAGAGTTCTGTAGTCTTGAAAGAGTATTTCGTCATGCTCTTCCCGACACACTTCCCAACAGAAGGCTTTCCAGGAACAGTTATTGATGCCTTTTCTGCTGGCCTTCCGACAATAGCAAGCGATTGTGCAAGTATCAAAGAAATACTTCGTGATGGAGAAACGGGTTTCATATATCCGATGAATTCGCTGCCAGCTCTGACGGATATACTTCTGTATCTTTCAAATAATCCGAATGTTGTTGAATCAATGCGCCCTAAATGCCTACAGGAAGCGCAGCGCTATGTACCAGAAAAAGTTATTTCTATACTTATTTCAGAAATGGCTTAACATTACTTCCGCAACTCTAATTGAACCATTCGACGCAAAACCCTATCCAGGTTTTTCTCTTGCCTCTCCCACTGTCCTATCTCTTTGTATGGGAATGATTCTTTCTTCCCAACAAAAGATGATAGGTAAATGGCGGCATCCTGTATTCTTTTTTTTGTGGTATCAGGTATCTCTATTCCGCTGTTCTTCGCCATTGCGTAGCAATCAATAATGTGTGATAGGTTGAAAATAGAATAGGTGAAAGCCTTGGTCCTTGACAACTCTTGAGGCATTTTTCCATTCTTTTCTATCTGCTTGTCAACATTCAGGATGAATCCATCTATAGCTTTCTGCTGCAAAAGATGGTCATTCGTGAACAACGCTATCTCTAACAATGTTCCATAATACGCAATGGCATGATTGTTGAGTTTTTTACTCGCCTTCTGTCCATTGGGGCTATCGATCATCCACTCAGCAAGGTCTCCGAACCATTTCTTTAGTTTTTTCCTACGTAGCCATCCAATGGATTTAATTTGATCAACAAGCATAATGCTCTCTATGACATCAACAAACCGATACGCATCTAATACCCCCCCTGGCATACCTTTGTTTTCATTGAATCGCGGAATGAACTGACTATATTCCATACTAGGGTTCATCCTTGTTGACTTTGATACAAACCATGCATCCAAATAATTGCAGAGGGCTGCGTGATACTTGATATCTCTGGTAATATAGAAAGCTCTTCCTAAATAAGTACAAATCTCATTGAGCTTTAGCAACCGTGGAAAATCGTATCGATTTGTTTCAGGATTTGTCTGACCATCTTTGGAAATATATTGTCCTTGAGGGTTATTGGGGTCGGGCCAATAGTATGTTGCCAGACTTTCGTAGTTGTGCTTGTCGCCAGAGATACAGATGCTTTTGTCTGTCACGGAAATGGGTTCTTGCCCAACCAAGTCATCAGCTTTCTTGACGAGAGCCTTGTATGCCTGTGATGTAGGCTTCATTGCCAAAGTGTCCACCTCCTTCATGTCCCAAATATATGTGGAAGGCTTGGAAGACGGGGGGAGATGAAAGAAGTAAGATGTCAGAAGGAGAATGGAGAAATATCTCATGTGTGTTTGGAGAACTCCTGCCACTGATGATGATAGCGGCGGTCGTTGATCATATTCCTGACACGTTTGACGAAATAAGTGGGAAGGAAGAAGGTGAAGAGATAGGCAAAGGATTTCAGTTTGGAATAGCCGAAAACTTCATGATAGACTGCGGCATTATATTTCACCAGCGACCATTTGTTATGGGAAATGCTGTTCTGATGGAGACGATAGATTCCGAGAGGCTCCTGTAGGGAATAGGCATCGCCCACTTGTTGGTGTATCATCAGTACGTATGCCCAGTCCTGCCGCTTGCGCTGCAGGGGCATCAGCATTTTGGGGCAGTATTGTGTGTCGATAATGGTGGTGAGGAAACCTATTTTGTCATCGCGCTTCGTGTTGATGAGCGTCTGTCGTGATGGCGCTATGACGATGCCGTTGATGGTACCGGATTCGTTGCAGGTGTAGTAGCTGGCAAAAGTGAAAGCGTAGTCATGTTGCTGCATAAAGGCGATTTGTTTTTCCAGTTTCTCGGGCAGCCAACGGTCATCACTGTCGCAGAAAGCAATATAACGGCCTCGTGATTCCTCTATGCATTTGTTTCGGGTAGCTCCCGAACCTTGATTCTTGTCAAATAAGAAGATACGAATGCGGGCGTCGCGAGCCGCATAATCTTTCAGTATGGTTGGAGTGTCATCGGTTGAGCAGTCATCCGTAATCAGTAGTTCCCAATTTTGATAGGTCTGGGCTATGATGCTGTCAATGCTGTCGGCAATATACTTGGCAGCATTGAATGAGGGCATAATGATTGAGACGAGTTCTTCGTGCATAAAAGCAGGATGGTTGTATTGTTTCTACTTGCAAAGATACAATAAATTTTAGAATCCATTTTCTTTTTATAAAAAAAGTATGTGCTTTTGAAATAAATAGCTTTGTTTTTCGTTATGAGGGAACGGCTATTTCTCCTCTAATGTATTATCGGCGAAAATTATCGTCATATCGTCATTCGTGCTACGTATCTTGCTTGTTCACAGTTTGTTAATACTATGACGATATTTTGAAATATCGTCATAATCATGTAGATATTTTGTCTGAAAACAGGCTTTTTCACAGAACGCAGTTGGATGAGAGGAGCGTAAGAGGCGGGTGACCGAGGTTGAACACGCAGGTTTTATGGCTTTTTCCATTGGTGGAAAAACGTTTTACCATCAATGGTAAATCCATTTGCCAATAGTGGCAAATGCCATAAGACCCATAGGTGTGACTTCTCATGATAGGCTCGATGACTTTTTTCACGTAAAAGAATAATAAAAAGGCGGCATTTGTCGTTATCTATATAGATAGTACTATTCAAGACAGAATGTCGTCTTATGGCATTTACATACTGCTGGCATTTCTGACAGGTCTTGTGGTAACGGCGATTATCATCCCGCTGGTTATTGCATTCTGCCGGAAGTATGGCTATTACGACCAACCGAACCAACGTAAGGTGCATCGTGTTGCGGTTCCGCGTCTGGGTGGTTTGGCGTTCTTGCCTGCCATGGCGATGGGCGGCCTTGTCACGTTGTTGGCGTTCTATGCACGCACGACGGTGCCGCCGGACTTTCAGATAACCTCGGTGCTGATGGTGTTTGGCGCTACCGTCGTTTATCTCATGGGCATCCTTGACGATCTGTTGGATCTCTCTGCCAACCTGAAATTCGTGATTCTGGCGATTGGCTCGGCCATGTTGCCGGTGTGCAACTTGTATTTGGACAACCTCTATGGGTTCTTCGGCCTCTATGAGCTGCCCCTGTGGCTGTCCTACCCGCTGACGGTGCTGGTGATTATGACAATTGTGAATGCGGTAAACCTGATTGATGGCATTGATGGCCTTGCTTCGGGTATCTCCATCATTTGTCTGGCAGTGCTGATCTATTTGTTTCTGGATTTGCGCGTCATTGTGTTCATGATTCTCTCGGCGGCCTTACTGGGCTCGGTGCTCATGTTCTTCTTTTTCAATGTCTTTGGCAAGGTAGGAGGTATGAAGATTTTCATGGGCGATGCGGGCAGTCTCATCCTCGGGTATGTGTTGTCGTATTTGGCCATCAAGTATATGATGCTCACCGAACAGGACATCTACACCGAGATCTGTCCCATCCTGATTCCCTATTCCCTGTTCATCGTGCCGGTGTTCGACCTGATCCGTGTGGCGCTGACGCGCGTGCTGTCCGGTGAACCGATGTTCCATGCAGACCAGCGCCACGTGCATCATGTGCTGATGCGCTGTGGACTGACGATGCATCAGGCGCTGTGGGTTATTCTCGCCATGGTGTTGGCTTTCATACTGGGCAACCTGTTGTTGGATGATATGCAGGTGCCGCTGACTATCATCTTCTTCATTGATGTGACGCTGTATATGCTGTTCTTCGTCATTGCCTTCAGCGTCGTACATCGCAAGGAGGCCCTCATGCGCCTGCTAACAGAAGACTCTCTTTGACTTTTTTTACAAAAACCGACAAAACCCCATCAGACAGGTAGGCATATTCATGCCTTGAAGGGTTATCTGCCTCCAATCATTGAAAGCTAGCTTTCTGATAGGATGCGGATAACCCTTCGCCTTCGGTCGTTTCCCTGCCTGATGGCAAAAACACCGCTTCGCTCAAAAACAGAGCGTTACGGACTAGAAAAGGAACATGGTATTCGTTTTAACATCAAAGAAATAATGCTCAGCTTGATCACGAATAGGTGCGAAGTTATAAAGGATACCGATGGGCACTTTTGTTAGTCGCATATAGTTCCAAAGTTGCTGCCGTTGTGCGATTCCAAGGCAATCTATAGCTTTGCACTCGATGAACACTTTATCCTGGCAAAAGAAATCCACGAAATGCGTGTGTTTTATTTGATGACTATGGAACTCAATGGAGAAATAGAATTCTCGTTTATAAGAAATCCCTCTTTCTTGTAGAATAATCTCCAAAGCATCTTGATATATATATTCATTCAAAAAGGGACCCAGTTCTTTATGTACCTGTTGGCAGCAACCATTTAGTTCGTAGCAATACTGCTTTAAATCATGAGCCAATGTCGGATCGAAAGATGATAGGTCATTTTCTTTTTTTGTTTATAGCTATAGAGGTGCTTGTCCTGAAAGGATGATAAAAACGGCTCCTTTAGTCTGGGAGAGCTTGCTCTCACATAGAAAAAAGGAGCCGTTTTATCGGGTGCGTAGCACCAACACCTCTGCGGTGTTTTATATGTTTTTGTCAAAGACTACTTCGCGTAGCTGACGGCGCGGGTTTCGCGGATGACGGTAATCTTCACCTGACCGGGGTAGGTCATCTCGTTCTGGATCTTCGTGGCGATGTCCGTGCTGAGCGTCTCTATCTGCTTGTCGTCAATCTTGTCGGCACCGACGATGACGCGCAGCTCGCGTCCGGCCTGAATGGCGTATGTCTTGGTGACGCCAGGATAGCTCATTGCGATGTTCTCCAAGTCCTTCAGACGCTTGATGTATGCCTCGGCAATCTCGCGGCGGGCACCCGGGCGGGCACCGCTGATGGCATCGCAGACCTGCACGATGGGGGCGATGAGCGAGGTCATCTCCATCTCCTCGTGGTGGGCGCCGATGGCATTGCAGATGTCTGGCTTCTCCTTGTATTTCTCGGCCAGCTTCGCGCCGTAGATGGCGTGTGGGAGATCGGGCTCTTCATCGGGCACCTTGCCGATGTCATGGAGCAGACCGGCACGCTTGGCTTTCTTGGCGTTCAAGCCCAGCTCAGAAGCCATGACGGCACAGAGGTTGGCGGTTTCGCGGGCGTGTTGCAACAGGTTCTGACCATAGCTGGAACGGTATTTCATCTTACCCACGATGCGGATGAGCTCGGGGTGCAGGCCGTGCACGCCCAGGTCGATGGCGGTGCGCTTGCCCACTTCCATGATTTCCTCGTCCACCTGCTTCTTCACCTTGGCCACCACTTCCTCGATGCGGGCGGGGTGGATGCGGCCGTCGGCCACCAGCTGGTGCAGGGCCAGACGTGCAATCTCGCGGCGTACGGGGTCGAAGCCGCTGATGACGATGGCTTCGGGCGTGTCGTCAACCACAATCTCAGTTCCGGTGGCAGCTTCCAACGCACGTATGTTGCGGCCTTCACGTCCGATGACGCGACCTTTCACGTCGTCGTTGTCGATGTGGAACACGGTGACGCTGTTCTCCACGGCTGCCTCGGTGGCCACACGCTGTATCGTCTGAATGACAATGCGCTTGGCTTCCTTGTTGGCTGTCATCTTGGCATCGTCCATGATCTCGTTGATATAGCTGGCGGCAGCTGTTTTGGCTTCGTCCTTCAAAGTCTCCACGAGGCGCTCCTTGGCTTCCTCGGCGGTGAGGCCGCTGATTTTCTCCAATTGTGTGCGCTCCTGGGTGATGAGGCTTTCCAGGCGCTGGCTCAGCTCTTCCTCCTTCTTGGAGAGGAGGGCCTGCTGCTGATCCAGGCGCTTACGCTCGTTTTCCTGTTCGCTCTTGCGGCGGGTGAGCTCGTCCTGACGCTGGTTCAGGCTGATCTCGCGCTGTTTCAGGCGATTCTCGCCTTGCTGAATCTGCTGGTTGCGCTGTTGCACTTCCTTCTCCAGCTCGGCTTTCTTGTTGAGGAACTTCTCCTTGACCTCCAGCAGCTTCTTCTGCTTGATGACCTCGGCGTTCTTCTTGGCCTCCTCATTCAATTCCTTCATCTTATTGGGTCTTGTATGTCGATACCAGACCACCTGATAGATTATCAGCGCAATAGCGATGACAGCGGAGGCGATGGTGATGATTAATCCAATGATTGTCATAAGGTAGCTTAATGATTAATAAATATAAAAAGATAACGCGCCAACCACAGCCTCACCTCCGTTCGGGGGTATCGGCAAGGGGATGGTGCGTCGGTAGTATCGTGTGTTCAGATGTCTCTATTTCAGGGCTGTGTTCAGCTCGTTCACCAGGCCGTTGAGGGTGGCCATGATGGGTTGGAGGTTGCCAGCGGCTTCCTGCTTCTGCTGGCGCACGGCTATGTCGAGCACCGTCATGAGCAGATAGGTGGTCACGGGCTGTCCGGTGAAGCGGTTGGCATAGTAGCTGTAGCGCTGATTGATCAGCTTTTCCGCGTTACGGTAGTGGAGCTCCTCGTCACGCTTGATGGTGATGGAGAAGTTCTGCCCGCCCAATTTGAGGGTTATCTGAAAGGTATCGCTGATTTCCATTTATCGTCTTCTTCTATGTCGTGATTGCTTCGGGGCCCATGCCCTTGAGCAAGGCGATACACTTATCTACGTCTCGCACCAGATGGTTGATCCGCTGTTTGGCGGCGGCAAGGTCGGTGTCGCCCACCTCCAGCATCTTGGCCATCTTGAGGGTTGCATAGTTGGCTTCGAGCTGCTTGTTACGCTGCTTGACGGCCTGAAGTTCAGAGTCCTTGGCAACAAGTTCGTTCAGCAACTCTTCGTGATCTTCCTTCAGCTGTTGGAATTTCAGGATGAGCTGCCGCGTACGAGTCTCCAGTGTCTTGATGGTTTTCTCTTCTTCGGCGGTCATTGGAAGCCTGTTTATGGTCGCTTTTGCGACATTTTCGCCACAAAGGTAGTGAACCTTTTCGGTTTATGCAAGTTTTTAGCTATTTTTCAATTTCTCATCGTCAATATCGGCGCGTTTCTCTTTCTTGGCCAGCATGACGGTGGTGTGGACAAACTCTGTCATCCACGCTTCGGAGAAGCCGAGTGTCTGCTGGTAGTGGCGCACCTGGGCGGCTGTGCGGCGCACGTTGTCGTCCTTCCAGTCGTTCTTGGTCATGACGTCGTGTACGGCTTTTTCCGTCATGCTGCGCAGGGCGCTGCGCATGAATGAGGGCAGGCGGAATTTCCACTGCATGATATTTCCCATGAGCATCATCAGGTCCTGTGAGAAGCCCTGGAACTGAAGCATATAGGGCTGCACGTCCTGCAGGCGCTTGCAACGGCGCTTGACACTGGCATCAATCTCTGTGCCGAAGGTGTCGCTTAGGCCATATACCTCGGAGAGCATCTTGGCGCAGCGCTTCTTCTCGCCTAAGCCGAGCTTGTTATTGAGTGTGGGCACTTTCAGCGTCTGCTTGAACACCCGCAGGTCGGGCAGGGCAGCCAGATTGGTGATGCCCACCTGTGCTGCCATGCTGGCTTGGAGATAGACGCGGATGAGGGTCATGAAATCTTCCATGCCGCCCACTTTTACAGTCTCTTGATTGGCTTTCCTGCCAAATATTTTGTTGAGGAATGACATATATATTTGATATAAAACGTTAAAAAAACGGTGCAAAGGTAGCGTTATTTTAATGGTTAAACAAGAAAAAGGCAGTTTTTGTGCTTTCGTTTAGGTTTTTCGGAATTTAATATGTACCTTTGCGCGCTTGAAATAATTAAAAAGTATATAAATATGGCCGATTACATTGACGAAGAAAGAGTTGAGGCGGAAGAGTCATCAGGATTTGATTACCGCTTATTGTGGTCAGTTATTGTCCTGAACTGGTACTGGCTCATCCTGTCCGTGCTGGTTTGCTTAGCTGCAGCATTTGTCTATCTGCGCTATCAGAACCCTGTTTACCAGAACTCCACAAAGATCCTCATCAAGGACGATTCCGGCAAGTCGCAGGGCGAGATGTCCCTGGACCAGCTGGGATTCATCAGTAACTCAAACGGTTTTGAGAATGAGATGGAGATTATCAGCTCCACGGCGGTGGCCACACGTGCCGTGCAGAAGCTGAAGCTCTATGTCACTTATTATGTTGAAGGACGCTTCCATGAGTCCGAACTCTACAAGAACAGTCCTATCCTGGTGGATATGGAGGACGGCAAGCTGGAGCAGATGTCTTCTCCCATCGTCGTGGAATTCAACAAGACTGGCGAGGAGAGCGTGCAGGCCGACTTCCAGGTGTTCATGCCCGGTGCTGAGGAACCTGAAACGTTCTCACGCGAGATTACGGAGTTCCCCGCACTCATTCCCACGAGGTACGGTCAGGTGATGTTGGCCCGCAATCCCGGGCAGGAACTGTCCGAGCGTAAGCTCACGGCTGTGATTACTCCTCCCGTGAAGGTGGGACGTTCCTATGCCGGCAGACTCAATGTGCAGCCCACGTCGAAGATGACCACCGTGGCTATTCTCTCCATTTTGGATACACATCCTGCACGCGCGCTCGACTACCTGAATGAATTGGTGAACGCCTACAACGACGATGCCAACGAGGACAAGAACGAGGTGGCCGAGAAGACCAAGGAGTTCATCGACGAGCGTATCAATGTGATTCAGGGCGAACTGGATGAGGCCGAGGTGCGTGTGGAGCGCTACAAACTCCGCAACAATCTCGTGAATCTGCCCACCGATGCTTCGCAGGCCGTCACACAGACGACCGAGTTCCAGAAGAAGCAGGTGGAGATTCAGACACAGATGAGTCTGGTGCAGTCGCTAATCGACTATATGCAGAACCCCGCCAACAATCTCACCATCATCCCCGTGAACATCGGCATCACCAATTCCGAGAACAACAAGATGGTGGCAGATTACAATGCGTTAATCCTGAGACGTAACCGTATGGTCCGCTCTTCCTCTGAGGATTCACCTGCCGTGATGCAGATCACGGAAGAGGCTCAGGCCATGTGGGATGCTGTGGGGCAGAACCTGCGCAGCATCTACCAGGATCTGCTTATCCGCAAGAGAAGCACCGACAAACAGTACAACCTCTTCGCCGGCCGTATGGGCAGCAGTCCTACACAGGAACGCGCCATGAACGACATGGGCCGTCAGCAGCAGATCAAGGCTCAGCTCTATCTGATGCTGGCCGAGCGCCGCGAGGAGAACTACATCTCTCTGGCTTCTACTGCCAACAAGGCTCGTATCATCGATATGCCTCAGATTGACGGACAGGTGGCCCCCAAGAGCCGCCTCATTCTGCTGGCTGCCTTCCTGCTCGGTCTCTTCCTGCCGCTGGCTTTGTTCTATCTGCGCGAGCTGTTGCACTTCCGCATCGAAGGTCGTGGCGATCTTGAGAAACTCACGAAGGTTCCCGTTGTCGCAGATATCCCGTTGAGCGAGAAGGTTATCGACGGTAAGCGTGCTGTGGTGGTGAAGGAGAACAAGAACGACATGATGGAAGAGTCGTTCCGCGGACTCCGCACCAATCTGCGCTTCCTGTTGGGACCCGACGAGAAGGTCATCTGCTGCACGTCGAGCGTGCCGGGTGAGGGTAAGACTTTCGTGGCTACGAACTTGGCCATGTCCCTGGCTCTGCTGGGCAAGCGTGTGATCATCATCGGTCTCGATATCCGCAAACCGCGTCTGGTAAGCCTCTTCGGCCTCACAGCCAGCCAGCATGGCATCACCACCTATCTGGCAGGTAATAAGGCTGACTTCGACCTGCTCGAAGAACAGATTTCCAAGGGCGTCCTCAACCCCAATCTCGATGTCCTGCCTGCCGGCATTATCCCGCCCAACCCGGGTGAGCTGATTACGCGTGAACTGCTGGACCAGGGTATTGACTACCTGAAGACCAAGTACGACTATATCATCCTCGACACGCCTCCTGTGGGCCTCGTCAGCGACACCTATGAGTTGGCACGCCTGGTGGACGTCACCTTCTTTGTTGTGCGCAACGAGGTGACCACGAAGGCTGAGATTGAACTCATTAACCGTGCAGTTCACGAGCAGAAGCTCCCGAAGGTGAACATCGTCTTCAATGGTCTGGACCTGAAGAAGAGAAAGTACGGCTTCTACTATGGCTACGGCAAGTACTCCAGCTACCACAAGTACGGCACCTATTACGGTCGCTATGGTCACTACGGCTCCTACGGCAACTACGGCGATGCCTCTGGCAAGCACAAGGTTCACGTAGAGAAGTAAGCTCTCTCAGACATCAATAACAGTTAGGGGCTGTGTCGAATCGAACGACACAGCCCCTAACTCTTTTATCACAATGGTGCAGCCCCAAGGGTGTAAGCTAACAGCCCTAAGGCTTTTGTCCCATTGCCCTAAGGCTTTTGGCTCATTGTCCTAAGGGTTTAGGCTTATTGCCCTAAGGGTTTTGGTCCATTGCCCTAAGGCTTTGAATGTTGAAGCTTGTTGTCTTTCTGGCAATTTATTACAATCAAGAATTAGAGAATTCATGTTTCGGAAGTTTAATCTCACCACAGATTTCTCAGATTCCACAGATTCAAAGCTATTGGCCATCATGAATTCTGGTTACTCATTCCACAGATTATTGCGCGAGACGCTTCGCGGGTCTCGATGGCATTCAACGCGGTCACTTAGGCCTGTTCTGCACTCAACACCTGCGTAGCGTGTTGCCAAGAATCTGTGTAATATAGAATGAAATTTTGAAATCCAGAGGACAAGAATCAGTGTAATCCGTGTAATCTGTGGTGGAGAATTACATCCGAAACATCTATTAGAGATTTAGAGTACTGTTCTCAATATGCATTACTCAATCAAATGAATTGGATTGTTTTTGCTTGCAAAAGCTAGTGCACAAAAAGAATCATCCGCAATGCCATGACGACATTGCGGATGATATTCGGGAGTTGTCAAGAGATAATCTCTTACTTCTTGGAGAGGCTGATGATGAGCGCCGTGAGGCTGGTGACGAAGCCCACGATGCTGGCAGCAGAGCTCAGGAAGGTGGAGAATGCGGAACTCTTCACGTTCTGGCTCTTGTTGGGCTGCACATAGACGAGGTCGTTCTGCTGCACGTAGAAGGCAGGGTTCTCGAAGATGTCTGCTTGTGTCAGGTCCATGTGATACATGGTGCGGATGCCGTCCTCTTCGCGGAAGAGTGTCACCTTCTGGCGCAAAGCCTGGTCGCTCACGTCGCCGCACTGCGAGAGCACGTCGAGCACGGTGTTACGCTCAGAGGTGAGCGTCACCACGCGCGGCCCCTTGACAGCGCCGAGCACTGTCACGCGGGCATTCAGCAGGCGCACTGTCACTTCAGGATCCTTGATGATGTTCTGTGCCTTGATGGCGTCCTCGATGACAACGGCAGCCTCGTCGCAGGTGAGGTGCTCAACCTGCACCTTGCCGATGACAGGCAGCGTCAGGAAACCGTTGTTGTCCACTGTGTAGCCGTAGGCGTTGGTCATACTGCCGGAAGCGTAGCTGGACGAGCTACCGGTACGGCTGCTGGAGCCCATGATGACGTCGGAGTTGAAGAGCTCCAACAGTTCAGGGCTGTCGCAGGTCACCTTGATGAGCACTTGGTCGGCGGGCTTCAGCTTCATCTCGTACTTCTGCTGGATTTGCTGAGCCTGGGCGTAGATGGAGTCTGCGCCCTGGAAATAGATGATTTTCTTGCTGCTGACACATGAGGAGAGGCACATGGCCACCACAGCCATCAGCGTGAGAATGGAAATCTTTTTCATGTCAGTGTGATTATTGTTTATAGTTTATTGCTTATGATTTATCGTTAAGAACTTGACGTTAACGTCCTTCGCTTGCCAGCTTCAGCAGGTACTGCCCATACTGGTTTTTCTTCATCGGCTCAGCCAGCTGGCACAGTTTCTCGGCGCTGATCCAGCCACGGCGGTAGGCGATGCCCTCGAGGCAGGCCACCTTCAGTCCTTGGCGCTTCTCAATCACCTCGATGAAGGTCGAGGCCTCGCTGAGGCTGTCATGAGTGCCGGTGTCCAGCCATGCGAAGCCGCGCCCCAGCGTCTGCACCATCAGGTCGCCGTCGCTCAGGAAGCGCTGGTTCACGGTCGTGATTTCCAGCTCGCCGCGTGCCGAGGGCTTGATGGTTGTGGCCACATCCACCACACGGTTGGGGTAGAAGTAGAGTCCCACCACGGCGTAGTTGCTTTTCGGGTGTTCGGGCTTCTCCTCGATGCTCAGGCAGTTGCCGGCGGCATCGAACTCAGCCACACCGTAGCGCTCGGGATCGTTGACCCAATAGCCGAAGATGGTAGCCTTCTGCTCCTCTTCGGCTGTGCGCACAGCCTCCTTGAGCATGGCACTGAAGCCTGCACCATAGAAGATGTTGTCACCCAATACAAGGCAGGCACAGTCGTCGCCGATGAAGTCGCGGCCGATGATGAAAGCCTGTGCCAGTCCGTCAGGAGAGGGCTGTTCAGCATATTCGAAGCGCACGCCGAAGTCCGAACCGTCGCCTAGCAGGCGTCGGAACGCCGGCAGGTCCGTAGGCGTGGAGATAATCAGAATCTCGCGGATGCCGGCCAGCATCAGCGTGGAGATGGGATAATAAATCATGGGTTTGTCAAAAACAGGAAGCATCTGTTTCGACACACCTTTGGTGATGG
Source organism: uncultured Bacteroidales bacterium (assembly GCA_902783885.1). Lineage (GTDB taxonomy): Bacteria > Bacteroidota > Bacteroidia > Bacteroidales > Bacteroidaceae > Physcousia. The sequence continues at coordinate 54,773 of CACZSQ010000039.1, read as the reverse complement.
GGTAGAGGCGCGTGCCTGACCCTCCGGCAAGAACGATTCCTTTCATTATCTCAAAGGGATTAATCAACAGAATGTTGTCTTAATTTGTATAATTCTATCGCTATGCCTATAAGGCCGATGACGGACATTGCGGCAAATAAGATTACAAGTTCCATTGTCTTTATTTTTTTGACGAGTAAATAAGTAGAAAACCATAAAAGCAAAAAACACCAACAGCGAAAAGACCTAAGGAGAATTGAATAGAAAACTCCATATCTTGTTTCATTAATCCTACTAATATGACACCTGCAAAAACAAGTTTTGCTATGTCAAGGCAGAATTTACCAGCTTCATAGTGAAGGGTACTCTGCTCATTCTTGTGCCTATGTTTTGTGGAATTATCTGCCACTTTTTTGTTATTCATGTGGCAAAGGTACGACTTCTCTTTCATTTCGCCAAAGAAAAGACAAGAAAAAGCCCTGCGCAGTTTGCGCAGGGCTCATATTGATGATGTTGTGCGGGTATTACTTTACGAGCACTTTGTGGATCTTGCCATCGGATGTGCGGACGATGTTGATGCCGCGCTGCAGGCGCTGTGCCTGACGGCCGTCGATGGTGAAGATATCCTGAATCATGTTCTTGGCGCTCTTGGCTTCCACGGTCTCCACAGCGGTCGGGATGTTCTCCTCGTCGCCGAAGTAGGTCAGCGTCCAGTTGCCGAAGAATGTCCAGTCATGGTAAACCCAAAGATCTTCCTTGCGCAGGCCGATGGTCATCTCGCCGCTCTCATCCACCTGAACAAGCATACCGTTGCGATAGACGGAGTTATAGCTAAATGTACCAAATTCGGGCAAAACAGCAATCTGGTAATAGACTTCTTGCTCTCCTACAAGGTGCCCTACTTCCTGCTGCAGGTAGGTGGCAGCGCTTGCCATATTATCAGGAATATATAATTCTTCTTCACCGATGGTCACATTGATATCGCCGCCAACAATAGACATGGTCTGAGCATTGGCCATGATGTTCATCAGCGGGTGGCTGTACTTCAGGTCACCGCTCTCAGCAAACATCTCCACGTACTGTTTCTGTGCGTCCTCAGTGGTGAACACTTTCTTTGTGTCTTCTTCTTTGGGCAGTCCGGGACGATAGAAGCCATCTACGGTCAGCAGGTACCAGCCGGGATAGAGACCTCTCACGGTCTGAGAGACGACGAAGTTGGAGCAGTCGAATACCTCAGCGTAGCTGTTGCCCAGGCCAATGACCTTGCCCTTGATGCTGTCGGCTACTTCCATGGTCCAGCCTCTAGTGGTCTGATTTTCGTCGGCGTATTTGGTATAGCGTGGGTTGAAGATAGCTTCAGTAGCGTTGCCATAGAAGGTTCCCTCATTCTCTTTGTAGGGGTTTGCGGCAGCAAACTGCATCACATAGTCAGCCATACGGCGGTTCATGTCTATAGTCGTTGCCTGCAGGGCCTCGTTGTTATTGATGGTGCCTTTGTACGCATCATCCTTTATGTCATCTTCTGCGGGCAGCATACCGTAGTCGTCAGTTGGGAGATAGCCTAACAGATCGCCCACCCAAGATACAAATCCATTCTCATCGTCAGAGAATAAATCCTGACTAACAAGACGAATCTCATTGTAATCGCTCAAGTCGTCGCGGAGACTGATGGCCAGCTTGTGACCCTCGTTCAGGTAGTTGATGAGGGCGTCAATCTTGTCCTCGTACTCAGCCTCGGTGTCAGCATCCAGTGTGCCCTCTTTAGTTTTAATCTCGTCCTTGAGGTCATCAACCTTCTGTTGGCCGCCGGAGGTGATGATAATCGTTTCGGGATCGCAAACCTTATCAAGTTCTTTTACTTTATCTTGAATCATCTCGTCATAGATGTTGGCATCCTGTCCCAGATAGGAGAGACCGAAATTGTCCCAGATAATCCAGTCGTGGGTGTCAAGGCTCTTCAGACCAATAGTGAGGTCTCCGTCTGCTTTCAGGATGACCTTGATATGGTTGGTGTAGTACTTGTCGCCAGGCTTCCAGTTGGCATAATCCATAGTCTCGCCACCGGTGTTTTCTTCATCCTCCCAGAAATAGAAGCCGCTCATGCCGTTGGGCACCTTGACAGCTTCACCATGGCTGTTGGTGATATCCTGATCCTTGTTGGCACCGCCGCAGGGATCTCCTTGGCTATTACTCAGATAGAAACCAGTAGCGTGCCATTGGTCGCTGCGCTGCATAAGCGTAGCTTTAGAATCACCACCATAGAAAATGGTGCTCTTGTTATCATTTTGTTCTGGGTCATCGTGGCGGACGAAGCCTTGCAAAGTTACATCATACACACCGGCAGGCATATTGGGGATGACCTGCTGGAAGTCTAATAGACGATGGTAGGCCTCGATGACGTGGTCCTTGCGGGTAATATCACCGCTGACAATTGTCCAACCAGGGATGGAGCCGCCAGAACCAGCGGTATAGACACCGCCTTCCTCAAAGTCGGCGTTCTCAATCAACCAGGTCAGGTCTGTGCCAACTTTAACGTTTTCAACATTCACGTTGAGCCATGCAGCCTTCAGATCGGGATAGATGCTTGCAGTCTTTTCGTAAATCTCCTCATCCGTCATCGTGCCTTCTTCGTAGGCATCATCCCAAGAATCCAGCCAATCCTGCCACTTCGTTGTCAGTTCTGTCATGCCGCAACCATCGGCAATATCGTAGTATTGGCCGAGCAGGTTCTTGCCGCCTGTGCGGTCGAGATAGCTCAGGAGTACTTTGTAGGCTTCGATGGAGTTGGCCACAGCTGCCTGTGCAGTTTCAAGTTTCGTTTTAGCTGTCACGCACTCCTCGTCGGTGCCATCTGCTACATCTTGAGCATCGCTGATGGCTTTTTCGAACGCGGTCTTGACAGCAGCGTTGTAGTATTTGTCAGTCACCTCTTCCTGATATAACTCTGCGGCTTCAATGGCAGCCTCCAAATCCAACTGTGCCTGAGTCTTGGTGGTTGCACCGTAGAAGGTGAGCTTGAAGTTGTCGCATCCAATCCAGTTGGCGTTTGTGCTTTCAGCCATCAGACCGAAGGTCAGGAAATCACTGCCCTCGTTGAGGTAGGTGACAGTAAAGTGCATGGGCTGTCCGTCGGGCGTATTCATGCGCTTCTTTTCGATGCCGTTATCGCTCTGAATAAAGATATAAATACCTTCGAAGGTTTTTGTGCCCTGTCCCGTGAAGGCATCACATTCCAGCACATACTTACCAGCAGGAAGACCGTAAATTGTCTGGGAGATAGTGCCGTCGCCCAGAGCACTTCCATTCCATGCTTCCAGGAAGTGGTCAATCTTCACATAGCCTAACTCTTCATTGGTGGTGCCGGCAGTTTCTTGCAGGTTTCGGTTCTGAGCTGCGATGGTGATATCCCATCCGTCCACTTCGGTATAGCTCTTCCATGCTGCATAATCTTTCTCGAAGTCAGGATTAATCAGCACGTATTCTGTGACATCCTGCGGGTTGTCGTCTGTAGCGATATTGAATTCAGAGATGTCTTTGTACTTCAGACCAGCCATTTCAGCTTGCAGATGGTTGTTCTGCTTTTGCACCTGTTCGAGAGTGGCCTCGGCAGAATTGTAGATGTTGATAGCTTCAGTAACATCAATGCTAACCTCCTCTGCCTGAGCGATGGTGGCCTTCAGGGCGAGCTTGGCGTTGTAGATGGCAAATTCGCTATCGTAAACTTCCATTGCAGCCTTGTATTGAGCCTTGGCTTCCTCATTGTTCAATATTGCCTCAGCATCTTCTGGAGCACTAGCGTCGATGAACTTCCAATGAACATAAGAAGTAGCGTCAACGGGGCGGTCTGTCCAAGTGTAGGCATATTTGTCTGTCATGTTGGTGTTATGCAGACCAAAAGCGTTATCGGTAATTTTATGCTGTTCATTTCCAGAGCCATCCAGAATAGGAGATCCTTCCTCGTCAACAATGGTGATAACATCAAATGGACGGAGGATATAACCCTGTTCGGTTTGCTCAATACGCCAATAGCCGTTCTTGTCTTGGTCGCGACGGCCTTCTGTTCCATCAGCCCAACCTGCATTGCCTTCATGGCAGAGGTAGGGACCTTGGCCGCCAGAGCAATTTTGGCGTTGCATATAATACCAGGGACCTTCGTAGCCATCGATAGCTGCGCCCTCATTAATGAGAATGAGTTGGTAAGGGACAATGGTGTTGCTGTTTTCTTTAACAGCCCATACTGCATCAGTGGTTTTAAGTAGATGTTCATTGGTTGTGATAGAACGACAACCATATTCTCTACCTGTTCCAAGAAATTGTCCAGAACCTACATTGTAAATGTAAAAGATGCCATTAGCAGCAGGTGCAACCCAATTGCCCTCTACCGTAGGATAGGCAGGCTTCACCGGCAACACTGGGTCAGGCAGTTCTGTCTGTGCCCAAGCACTGGCACTCGTAAGCATGGCTGTAGTGAGAGCCATGAGAGAGAGTAGATAGTGTTTCATAAAGCAAATTTTTAATAAATGAGTTAGTAATGTGATTCAAAAAAGAGATATAAAGCCAATATAAAGCTTATTTGGTGGCAAAAGTACACTTAATACGATTAGCCGCCTTCGTTTTCATGTTAAATTCGCGTTTTCTTAAGGATAATTAACATTTAAGGGTGTCTATGAAGCCCTCAATGGTCGCTTCACTATACTTTTGCCGTTAGTAATATAATTCAAGTTTAGGAAGTGTTTTTTTTGTCAAGAATTAGAGAATTAGAGATTATACTTGTTTTTGCAAGCAAAAAACTTTCTATTCATTCTCAGCAATTCATATGATAGAGTAGCGCATATTGAGAAAACTTCTCTAATTCTCTAATTCTTGATAGCAATAAATCACTTATAGATAGTGAGTTTCCTACATCCGAAACTTGAATCATATAACTTACGTGAATAAGACCTGTATCTTATGGCTGTAAGACCTGCATCGATAGTAAGGTCTGCACCATATGGCGTTGACGTCAGACAAAAAAGTGCCTCGACCACGGGGCCGAGGCACTATGCCTTATGTTATATATAATAAGGTGTAGGGTGTGCGGTTATTTCACGAGCACCTTTGTGACCTTGCCGTCAGCTGTGCGGACGATGTTGATGCCGCGGCGGAGCTGGCTCTGCTGGCGACCATCGATGCTGTAGATGGTGCTGATGGCTGCGCTGGCAGGAGTCTTAGCGCCCAGACCTTCAACAGCTGTCGGCTTTTCAATGCCGAGGTACTCGAGCTTGAAGTTGTCGAAGGGGCACCAGTCGTTGGCAACTGCAATAGTCTTCTTCAAACCGATGGTGATACTGCCTGATAATGCGTCTTCGATGCCCTCGCCATATCCGAATATCAATACATTGTGATATCGGCCTTTTTCTATGAACTGCAAGAAGTTTGCTTGGCTGTTAGGCGCATCAAACTGTACGCCGTCCTGAGTGTAGAGCTGTTGAATCGGGGTGTAAGTCTCTGGATCGTCTGGCTTGATGGCTCCACGCTTTGTATCGCTCCATTGGATGATCTTGGTTGTCAAATCGTTGGCATAGAGATACTCATCGTTCTTATAGTTGCCATTGTCGTCTTTAGCTTCTTGTGCAGCATTGCCTGCACGATACACAGCATCAACGCTCAGGCGCCAGTAGCCATCCTTCAGTGTGGGAATCTCCTGATAGATGTTGAAGGCGCTGGCATTCCAGAACTCGGCCACGCCTTCTCGACCACCACCGTCTTTGCTCTCATACTCGCATGTCCAACCTTGAGGATCAGCCTTAGTGGCGCCTGTCATGTCGTCGAATGTGGCGTTGGTGATGAGGTAGCTCAGGTCAATGGGTTCGTCCTCAGTGGCCTGATCAATGCCTTGTAGGGAGAAGAGGTAAGTGTACCACTCGTCCTTCATGCGGTTGAGATAGGTCACCATTTGTTCCTGAGAGTCGAAGGACACATTTTCTTGTAGCTCTTCATCATAGAAAATGCCATCCAAACGCTGTATAACTTCATTCAGCAAGTCAGGATAAGTTGTATCTTCGAAGCTGTATTCTGTGAGATTCTCCATGGCAGTGGCGCGTGACTCATACAATGCCATCATCTCTGTGAAGACGCTCATATTCTCGCGGGCGGCGGCAATGGCATCCTCGAGGGCTGTGATGGCGGCATTTTGTACGGTTGCATCTTCAACGCCTATAGCATCTTCGCCTTGCTTGATAGCGGTTTTCAGGTCATTGATAATGGTTTCAACAACGATGAGATAATCACCTTCACCGCCAGCTTCGCTGATGGGTCGTGCAACGGCGATGAGCGCTTCGATCTCTTCGTCGAGGGCGCTGGCATCAGCGGCACCATAATAGTAGAGTTCGAAGTCCTGCCATACCGTCCATTGATTGGCCTGCAGATTGTCGTTACCCTCGACACCCACGGTGAGTGTGCCGTCCTTGACGTTGGTGGCAGCAGCGATGTAGCAGAGCTCGGTTTTGTCTCCGTATTTACCTCCAGCGTCAGAGAAGAGGTTGTGTGCAGCGGCCTGAGAGTTGGGAACATAGCAGAGAATGGGCGCTTCGTCGCCTTCGCCATCCTTGATTTCAGCGAAATCTTCGAAAGCCACTGTTTCGGCGATAGCGGCTACGTTCGTGAAGGCTGTCTTTTTGTTTCCTGCGAACAGGAAGGCCCCTTCGTTGCCAACATAAGCATCGGCAATGTAGTTGTTGTAATTCTCATTGTTGGCGGCCATGCGGTAGAAGCCATGAACACGAATCTCATAGCGTCCGGCGGGCAGGTCCTCGAACGTGCGGGAAATCCTGAAGGGCCTGTCGTTCCATATTTCGGCAGTGCTGTATTGCGTCTTGAACTTTTCTGACTTTGTCTCGTTAATCCAAACAGGATTCTCGTTGGGGTAACCTTCGGTGCGCTTGTCAACAGCTGTTGTAGAGTACTCATAGCTCATGTGCTCGAAGAGGCTTGTGATGTTGATGGGATCATCCAGAGTGATATTCTTTTTAGCATCTTCTGCGGCCTTGTCGAAGAGGCCCTGGACATAGTTCTTAAGGACATTGTCGTAAGCGGCAATGAATGCGTCAATCTGTTCCTTCGTATAGGAACCGTTCTCATAACCACCCTGATACTCTTCCATCATGCTGTTGAGCTGTGTGCGCAGGTCTTCGTACATGCTCTGTCCTTCGTAAGCGGCATAGTCGCTCTGGATGCGCTCGATGAGTGTGTTCAGGTTCTTGTAATCCTCGATAGAAGCCTCGAGTGCTACGCGGGCATCGTGCAATGCCTGATAAGCATTTTCGTAGCTTTCAGCCTTTTCCTTGGTTGGATTCTGGTCATCTGCGAGTTTGTATGCTGCGCTGAATGCATTCTGGAAAGAGGTCCTGAGTCCAGCATTGGCTATGAGATCGTCACCCTCATCGTTGTAGGGCTCAGAAGTCTCCACCTCGCTGAACAGGGCGTAGAATGAGGGAGGCGTCTGCACTTCGCCGATAGCGAAGAGCTTCAGGTTGTCAAAGCCCATCCAGTTCTGGTTTGTCTTTTCTGCCATCAGACCGATGGTCATTTCAGCGGCTCCGTCGTAGTCGAAATCAAAAGTGAAGTGCTCGGGCTCGCCGTCACCAGTTGCCAGAGACTCGCTGTGGAGGGTAAACTTGCCATTGTTGTAGAACAGGTAGATGCCCTTTGGATCTTCGCTCAGGGCTGCACCCTGCCATACGGCCATCACATCAGCCTCGATGCGATAGCGACCCTCGGGAAGACCTGTGACGGTCTGGCAGATGACACCATCGCTCAGAGGACCGTTGCCTGTACTTCTCCAAGCCTCGATGAAGTTCTGAATGGTGACATCATTATAAGTATATTTTTGGCTTTGTACCTGCAAGTTCTGTCCCATGCCTGGTGTGATGGTCCAGTACTTATCGCCTTCGTCGAAGGAGGGGTTTTTGAGTACATACTGGGTGACATCATAGGGGGTTTCTTCGCTGGATGCGGCGATAGCTGCCATCAGCGCGGCATGGTTCACTTCGGGCTGTAGCTCTTCTTGTGCGGCTGTCAGCTGGTCAACGGTGGCATCGGGGTTATTATATACAGTCGAGGCATCGGCATAATCTACACCGTATTTGGCGGCATCAACTAAGGTGTTGTACAGCGCCAGACGAGCTTCGTAAATAAGCATCTGCGCAGCATAGGCATCAGCAAGTGGCTTGTATTCAGCGATGACCACCTCATCTACAGGAATGAAGACCCACTCGATGTTATCATCGGTCTTGGCCTTAGTAAAGCTGACGTACTTGCCGGCTCCGGTGCTGCCTGCATATTGGTTTTCAGCATCGGCGAACTTACCTTCGGTCACATCTGACTGGAAGTAGTAGTAGTTGTTGTTGTCGCTTTTGTTAAACACAAATCTGTCGCCTCCTTGGCCGTTCTCATCCACATAACCATCATCACCGCCACGGAACAGGAGGTTGCGGCCAGCGGGAGGATTGTAACCGCCTTCACGATCATGATCACCGTAGAATTTGTCATTGGCGTCGTTGGTACGGCGGAGCTTGAAAATGCCGGACTCTTCTTCAATCTCAACGGTGGTCAACTGCATGTACGGAATAGCGTCAGCAGAAAGACTGATCTGTGTAGCCCATACATTGGCACCCGTCAGGAATTGACCTTCACCGACATTCATGAGGAAGAAGTTTCCGCCATTGACAGGGTCTGCTGCAATCTCCAGGAATCCTAATGCGGGATTCGTGGGCTTCACAGGCTCCGTCCATGTTTGTGCCATAGCGACGCAACTCAGTGCGGCGATGGCGACGAATGAAAGTAAACGCTGTTTCATTGTTAATAAATTTAGTTAGTAATAGATATTAGTTGAATTCGTTGATTTACGCTTAAATCGTGACAAAAGTAGGATATATTTTTGAGCGAACAAAAGGAAAATGCAAAAAAATAGTGTAAAAGGACACTTTTGTGATGCTTTTTCACTACCTTTGCCCCGCTATAGATTATAAATAAGGTATAAAGTATGACCATTGCAGTAGATTTCGACGGTACCATCGTGCGCCACCGCTATCCGGCCATCGGCGAGGAGATTCCTTTTGCCACTCAGACGCTGAAGAAGCTCATCGAGGAGCGCCACCAGCTCATCCTCTGGTCGGTGCGCGAAGGAAAGCTGTTGGACGAGGCCGTGGAATGGTGCCGCCAGCGAGGTGTGGAGTTCTATGCCGTGAACCGTGACTATCCGGAAGAAGATATTCAGCTGAACGAGCATTTCTCACGCAAGCTCAAGGTGGACCTCTTCATCGATGACCGTAATGTGGGTGGGCTGCCCGACTGGGGTACCATCTACCAGATGATTCACGACCGCAAGACGCTGGAGCAGATACTGCTGGAGGAACTACAAAGCGAGCCTCCGAAGCCGAAGAGCTTCTGGCAACGCTTGTTCGGTTAGACAGTGGAACGGCTTGCCGCTGGCTGAGGCCTTCGGGCTGAGGCGAGAGGAAAGTCCGGGCAACATAGGGCACTCCGCTACCTAACAGGTAGAAGTCCGCGAGGGCTTGCATGTGCAGAAGAAAAGAACCGCCGCGCGGAGTCGGTTAGACAAAGCTCGGTAAGGGTGAGAAGGCGGGGTAAGAGCCCACCAGGCGTGTGGCGACACACGTGCTGTGCACACCGGAGGTTGAAAGTTCGCGTAAACCGGCGACGCACCGACTGCGCTCCTGCGGGGCGTAAGGGTGGGAGAGGGCGACCCGTCCGAGCCGGAGGGTAGAACGATAGAGGCGTCGCGAGAGCGGCGTCGTGGATAAATGGCAAGCGCCCGCCTCGGCGGGTACAGAACCCGGCTTACAGTTCCACTGCCTTCTTTTCTTTAAACAAATGTAAATTTGTCAGCCCCTTGGCTTAACAGCGGTTAAGCCAAGGGGCCGTGGTGTTAAAAGAAAGCAAAAATGGGCGCCAAATTGTCAGCGGAATAAACTTTAGCACTACTTTTGTGTCCGAAAAACAAAGCTCGGGGAGCTTGACGGGGCTTATGAGCCCTATGAGCCTCATGAGACAAATGAGTTAAGAACTAAATTGTCAAATTTATTAATTGGATAAGATGACACAGAAACAGAAGACATGGCTCGGCGCAGCTGCGCTGGTGCTGAGCAGCAGCCTGCTGACAGGCGCTATTATGAGTGACAGGATAACTTTTGCAACCACGGCCACGGCTGCCGATACCTCGGCTCTGGCTACGGCACAGTCTCCCTCTGCCGTGGCCGCTCCGGCAGGTCTGGTGGACCTCACGACCGCTGCCGAGCGCTCGGTGAACTCCGTCGTATATATTAAGGTGACGCAGAATGCCAAGCGCCAGACGGTGACCGTGCGCGATCCGTTTGAGGATTTCTTCGGCGACTTCTTCGGCTATGGCAACCGTGGTCGCGGACGACAGCAGGAGATAGAGACGCAGCCCAAGCGTCAAGGTGCCGGCTCGGGCGTCATCATCTCCCCCGACGGCTACATCGTCACCAATAACCATGTGGTGGAGGGTGCTGATGAGATTCTTGTGAAACTCAATGACAATACGGAGTATAAGGGCCGCATCATCGGACTGGACGCTACGACGGATCTCGCCCTCGTGAAGGTGGAGGCGAAGAACCTGCCCGCAATCGTCATCGGGAACTCTGATAATCTGAAGATTGGAGAATGGGTGCTGGCCGTGGGTAATCCCTTTAACCTGACAAGCACGGTCACCGCCGGCATCGTCTCTGCCAAAGCCCGTTCCTTGGGCGCTAATGGCGTGGAAAGTTTCATACAGACTGATGCTGCCATCAATGCCGGTAACTCGGGCGGTGCACTGGTGAACGAACGTGGTGAGTTGGTGGGCATCAACGCGATGCTCTACAGTCAGACGGGCAGCTACAGCGGCTATGGCTTCGCTATCCCGACTACCATCATGAACAAAGTGGTTGCCGACCTGAAGGAGTTCGGCATGGTGCAGCGTGCTGTGCTGGGCGTGATGGGCCAGGATGTGACTATCTATATCGATACGCAGAAAGAGAAAGGCAACGAGGTTGACCTCGGCACGAATCAGGGCATCTATGTCAAGGATGTGGAACCCAAGACAACAGCCGAGGAACTGGGCCTGCAGGAAGGCGATGTCATCACCGCCATCGACGGAAAGACCATCACGAAGATGGCTGAGCTGCAGGAAGTACTCTCGCAGCGCCGCCCGGGCGACAAGGTGAAGGTGACCTTCATGCGCAACAAGAAGAGTCGCACCGAAACTGCAACGCTGCGCAACACGCAGGGCGGCACCGAGGTGATGGAGGAAGTGGATATCGACATCTTCGGCGCTCAGCTGAAACCTCTCAGCGATGAGAACCGCCAGGCACTGGCTCTGCGCTATGGCTTGGAGGTCACGGCCATCAAGAAGGGTAAGATGCAAGAGGCCGGTATCGCCAAGGGTATGATTCTGCTTCAGGTCAACAATCAGGAACTGCGTACGGTGGAGGACTTCGAGAATGCCGTGAAGGCTGCAAACCAGTCGAGCGACCGTGTGCTCTGGATACGCGCTATCACTCCGAGCGGCCGTCGTGTAGCTACCGCCATCGACCTCAGCGATGAGAAGAAGAAAAAATAAGGATTATAAGGCTTATGGGGCCTATATGGCTGATAGGCGCCCTGCAAAAAGCAGGCCAAACCCGTTAAATGAACCGAAAGGCGCAAAGAAAGATGAATTCTTTGCGTCTTTCGCTTCTTTTTTGAGCAAAATCTTGAATTTTTTTTGCTCGCGTACTATATTATGTCTATCTTTGCACGCTTAAAACCAAAAAGAAGGAATGAGACAACTAAAAATTACCAAGAGCATCACCAACCGCGAGAGCGCATCGCTGGACAAGTACCTTCAGGAAATCGGTCGTGAGGACCTCATCACCGTAGAGGAGGAAGTGGAATTGGCTCAGCGCATTCGCAAGGGCGACCGTGTGGCCTTGGAGAAGCTGACCCGCGCCAACTTGCGCTTTGTCGTCAGTGTGGCCAAGCAGTACCAGAACCAGGGATTGAGCCTCCCCGACTTGATTAATGAGGGTAACCTCGGACTGATAAAGGCTGCCGAGAAGTTCGATGAGACGCGCGGTTTCAAATTCATCTCGTATGCCGTTTGGTGGATTCGCCAGAGCATCCTGCAGGCATTGGCTGAGCAGAGCCGCATCGTGCGCCTGCCGCTGAATCAGGTGGGGTCGCTGAACAAGATCTCGAAAGCCCTGTCCAAGTTCGAGCAGGAGAACGAACGCCGCCCGAGCCCCGATGAGCTGGCCGAGGAGTTGGACATTCCCGTGGATAAGATCTCAGACACGCTGAAGGTGAGCGGACGCCATATCTCTGTAGATGCTCCTTTCGTGGAGGGCGAGGACAATACGCTGCTGGACGTCATTGTCAACGATGACAGCCCCATGGCCGATAAGACGCTCGTCAATGAGAGCCTGAGCCGTGAGATTGATCGCGCACTGAGCACGCTGAGCGACCGCGAGAAGCAGATTGTTGAGATGTTCTTCGGTATTAATCATCAGGAGATGACGCTGGAGGAGATTGGCGATAAGTTCAACCTCACCCGTGAGCGTGTCCGCCAGATTAAGGAGAAGGCCATCCGCCGCTTGCGCAACAATTCCAAGAGCAAATTGCTGAAATCCTATCTGGGGTGATGGGCAGGCTTATGAACCCCATAAGGCCTATAAGCCCTATAAGCCCTATAAGCCCAATGAGCCCCATGAAGCCTCCATTGATTAAAGAGAATTATGAGAAAAATGAGAGCTATATTGTTCCTGCTGGTCTTTTCTTGCCTTCAGCCGTTAGCAGTGATGGCTGGCGGCGGGAAGACGCCTAAGATGCAGACGATAGCGATGTTCGGTGTCGGTATCTCGTTCACGGATTCTGTGGTGTATGAAACCGAGATACAGGTTCTGGACAGCGTATGGGTGAACCCCTCCCGCAACTTCTTGGAAGACCGCTCACTCTACAGTTTGCAGCTCCAGTATTTCATGGAGCACCAAGGTGTGAAGAACGCTGTCTGCACCGTGCTGTTCAACAAGAAAGAAAGTTCGCTGAAAAGTAAATGGGAAAAGATTCGTAAGCGTCACACCCAATCAGAAGCCCAGCGATTCAAGATTGTTCCGCTGACAGAGTTCCGTTTCAAACCAGAGGAATATCGCCCAATTATCATTCACGAGGACGGAGAATGAACGTAAGATACTATATGATTGCGCGGCATCTTCTGTCGGTTCGTTTTGCCGACGGTCTTGATGCGGATGCGCTGATTCCCTCCTTCTCGCCGTTCGTATGCGAGGCAGGGGGGAGTACTCTTTTAGAGATGGACGTATGTGAAGGAAGCGCCCCCGACTTCAGCCGGATGGATGAAATCGGACAGTTCGACTGCGGAGGTGCCAACCATGGTGTTTATCAGGGAGTGGATGGCGGCTATGCTTTTGAGATTAGCCTTCCGACCTGCGACGGCGGTGCCTTGAGTTGCTGTCTCACGACGAACGCTGATTTCACTTGCTGCCGTGCTGTGCTCATGAGGGTTCCGTCACATCAGCAGCAGTTCGGGTTGAACAACGCCCTGATGATGGCCTTTGCCTTTGCGGCTGCCGAGAAAGACACGCTGCTGGTGCACGCTTCCGTAATTCGCAACAACGGCTATGGCTACCTGTTCACTGCTCCCAGTGGTACAGGCAAGAGCACGCATACCCATCTGTGGTACAAGCACATTCCGGGCTGCGACCTGATGAACGATGATAACCCGGTTGTTCGAATCGTAGATGGCGAGACCATCATCTTCGGCTCTCCTTGGAGCGGGAAGACACCTTGTTACAGGAACATTTGGGCACCTGTCGGCGCTATCACGCGAATAGAGCAGCGTCCCGAGAACACCATCCGGCGCATGGCACCCGTGGAGGCTTTCGCCAATCTGTTGCCAGCTGTCAGCTCGATGAAATGGGATGCCCGCGTGTATAAGGGCATCTGTGACACGATTTCAAAGCTGCTATCTCTGACACCTGTCTTTTGGCTGGGTTGCCGCCCCGATGAGGAGGCTGCCCGCGTTTGCTACGAAGCGGTGAGAGTGAGGGGGTGAGTTGAAGGAGAATATGAGTTCTATAAAAACTGTCATAAATGCTGTAGGCCGTTGTTTGGCTGCCCCTTGGAGGCGGGCCAAACAGAGACGGTATGCGGAGGAGGTGACTGCGCCACGAATGGAGTTGCCTAATGACAAGTTGCTGCCGCTCGTGAGGCAGTATGTGGCCGAGGGAGAGCATGTGATTATCTCCGTAAAAGGCTATTCGATGCGTCCGTTCCTGGAACATCTGCGCGACCGCGTGAAGCTGTCTCCTTGGACTGAGTTGCAAGTGGGCGATGCTGTGCTGGCTGAGATTGCGCCTGGACATTTCGTGTTGCATCGTATCATAGAGATTCGCCAGGGTCGTGAGCTGACGCTTATGGGTGACGGAAACATTTGTGGTACAGAGCCGTGTACGATAGATGATGTGTGTGGCGTGGTCACTGAATACCTGCGTCCAAACGGCCATGTGCTTTATGCCAGTGACAAGAAACTGCAGAAGCGCATCCGTCTGTGGCGTCGTCTGCTGCCAATCCGTCGCGCACTGCTTTTCCTCTATCGGCTGACCATTGATGAAAGAGCGTAAAAGGATTAACTTATAATAAAAATCATGCGAATTAAAGAAGGATTTGAACTGAGAGATATCTGCGGCGAACATGTCGTGGTAGCCCATGGTCGGGGAAACATAGATTTCTCCAAGATCATAAGCCTCAATGAGAGTGCTGCCTATCTGTGGCATAAAGTGCAGGGACAGGATTTTGATGCCGCTATGCTGGCTCGCCTGCTGACCGAAGAGTATGAGGTGGACGAGGCTACTGCGCTCCGTGATGCAGAGAAGACGATGCAGGACTGGCGTGGAGCTGGCATGGCAGAGTGACAAGTTGAAAGCAAGCAGGGAACTGTAAGTTGAAGAACGTCCTGAAAACCATACAGAGGTGCTTCCGGTGGCTGGTAATCCTGTTCTTTGTCAGCAGCATCGGAGCCGTAGTGGTTTACCGCTGGCTGCCGGTGTATGTGACCCCGTTGATGCTCATACGCTGTGTACAGCAGGCAGGACATGGAGAAAAGATACGCTTGCGCCATCATTGGGTTCCGCTTGAGGAGATGTCAAAGTATATGCCCGTCGCTGTCATGGCCTCGGAGGATCAGCTCTTCATGACGCACCACGGCTTTGATTTCAATGCGATTGGTCTGGCATGGAAAGACCACCAGCGTGGCAAACGGCAACGCGGTGCCAGTACTATCAGCCAGCAGACGGCGAAGAATGTCTTCCTCTGGCCCGCTCACAGCTGGCTGCGTAAAGGGCTGGAGGCTTACTTCACAGCCCTCATAGAGCTATGCTGGAGCAAGCAACGCATCATGGAGGTCTATCTGAACTCTATCGAGATGGGTGACGGCATCTATGGCTCTGAGGCTGTTGCACAATGGCATTTCCACTGCACAGCTGCTCAGCTCACACGGCAGCAGTGCGCTCTCATTGCTGCTACGCTGCCGAACCCACTGCGCTTCAGCAGTCAGACGCCAAGCCCCTATGTCCTTCGGCGCCAATCCTGGATCCTGAAACAGATGAAGCACATCAACACATTAACTGATGAACGGAAGACACAATGAGGAGTAATTTATTGATAGCTTGCGGAATGATGTTGTCATCAATGACGATGACAGCACAGCAGACGCGTAGTCTCGCGGAAAACATCCGTACGGTGCAGGTAATCATGAACGAGAATCCGGTGGCTCCGCCTGTAGCACGTCTGGGCAGTAGGGTGGAGATTGGCTTTGACGAACTGACACACGAATATACGCGCTATATATATAAGGTGGAGTTCTGTCATGCCGACTGGACGCCCGCTGTGGATCTTTTTGAGAGCGACTGGATGGAGGGCTTCAACGGTCGTCCGATAGAGGATGCTGAGACGAGCTTCAACACGACCGTGCTCTATACCCACTATCGCATTTTGCTGCCCAATGAGGACTTGAGACTGAAGCTGCCCGGCAACTATCGTTTGCGTGTCTTTGAGGAAGATAGTGATACGCCTGTGCTGGAAGCCTGCTTTGCGCTTTATGCGCCAGAGATGAATGTGTTGGCACAGGTGAGCTCGAATACAGATGTGGATTTCAACAAGACTCATCAGCAGGTGACCTATGCACTCAATTATGGTTCGCGGCGCGTGGTGAATCCACAGCAGGAACTGAAGACTGTTGTGATGCAGAACCGTAGGTGGGACACAGCAGTCATCAATCTGCCCCCGAACGTTCAGACGGCTGTCGGGGCTGAGTGGACGCACCGACGGGAACTGATCTTCGACGCTGGCTCTGAATTCCACAAGTTTGAGATTCTGGATGTGCGGCTGAATGGCATGAATGTTGATCGCATGGAGTGGTTCGAACCTTATTACCATGCGACACTCTTTGCTGTTCAACCCCAGCATAATTATACTTCTGACACCGATGCTGACGGTGCGTATATTATCCGTCACAGCGGCGATGAGGACAATGACACACAAAGCGAATATCTTTTTGTGCACTTTCTCTTGCAGACGCCCCGTCTGCCCGGTGGCGACGTTTATGTCTGCGGCACGTGGGACGGTGGCTTCCCCGACCCGAACTGTCGAATGCGCTATGACGAGCAACGGCACGCTTACGAATGCGGCGTTTTGCTGAAGCAGGGCTACTACAACTACCAATTTCGTCAGCTCGATGCTGATGGCATAGGCCGTACAGCCCGTACAGAGGGTGACTTCTATCAGACGGAGAACGAGTACTTGATTCTTGTCTATCATCGTCCGCAAGGAGCACGTTACGATGCGCTTGTGGGTGCTAAGGCGGTGCATAGCAGTTTGTAATGGCGCTTGAAGAGCAAATGAATAATAACGATAATGATGGAAATCTTTAAGACCTTTTTTCAGGAAATGGGAGCGATGCTCAGCATCCCCTGGTCATTTGTCATCCTTGAGGTGATTGGTACATTGGCGGGCGCTGTGTCGGGTGCCCGATTGGCTTCTGCCAAGCATTTCGATCTTTTTGGTGCGTTGATTGTAGGCATCGCCACGGCTTGCGGAGGTGGCACCATCCGCGACTTGATGATTGGCAAGCCTCCCTTTTGGCTTGAAGATCCTATTTATCTGTTGGCCTGCCTTTTCGGCTTGTTGTGGGTATTCCTGTTCCGTAAGGTGCTTGTGCGACAGAACAACACATGGTTTTTGTTCGACTGTATCGGTTTCTCGCTGTTCAATGTCATCGGTATCGAGAAATCATTGGGCCTCGGTTTCCCAACGTGGGCGGCTATCTGTCTCGGATGTATTACGGGAGCGGGCGGCGGCGTGATGCGCGATATCCTCATCAACGAGGTGCCGCTCATCTTCCGTAAAGAAATCTATGCCACCTGTTGCCTGGCGGGAGGTATTGTCTATGTGCTATTCCTGCATTGGGGATGGACTCCCGAGGGCTGTGCGCTTCTGTCCTGCACAGTGGCTATTGCCATTCGTATGCTGGCTGTCAAGTACCACTGGGCACTTCCTTATATTAAAGGTATAGAGGAGTAAATAAACAAAGAGCCCCGCCACTCGGCGGGGCTCTTTGTGTCTATAAAAGGCTTACTGGAGAGTACCAGCCTGAGCCTGTTGAATCATCTGGTCGCTGGCATAGAGGAAGACCTCCACACGACGGTTCTGAGCCTTGCCTGCAACGGTACTGTTGTCAGCCACGGGGTTGCTTTCGCCGAGACCAGCCACTTCCTTAATCTGAGTGCTCATCACGCCCTGGCCGAGGAGATAACCGCTTACAGCCTGTGCACGCTGCAGGGAAAGAGCCTGATTCTTTTGGGCGCTTTCAGCTGCGGAGCTACCTTTCCAACCAGCATTGTCAGTGTAGCCAACGATGCCCACGTTCATGTCAGCGTTGGGTTTCAGCACATTGTTGGCAAAGTTGGAGAGTGAGCTCTGTGCACTGGCGCTGAGGACAGACTGGCCTGTCTGGAAGAGAATGCCGCTGTCGAAGGTAACCTTCACAGCCTGGTAGCCGTTGCCGTCGGTGACGGTTTCTACCTGGGCATTGGCAACCTGTTGGGCAGCAGCCTTAGCCTTGTCCATCTTCTTGCCGATAAGGACACCGGCTGTAGTTCCGGCAACAGCACCAATCGTGCCACCGATAAGTGCGCCTTTGCCGCTACCGCCGATGAGTGCACCGAGAGCAGCACCGAGAGCAGCACCGCCACCACCACCGATGATACCACCCTTGGCTGTGTTGGTCATGTTACCGCATGAATGCAACATCAAAACGGCGCAGAGGCCGAGTGCATAAAACTTTAATCCTTTCATTGTTTTTGTTGTTTAATGAATAAATAGAGTTTGGGTTGTACCTTTTCTGCTGCAAATGTACACAAAATCCGTGTATGATGTGTCAAAAGCGCAAAAATTGTGCGTTTCTTTGACGATATTTTACTAATTTTGCACCCAAAATGAGTGAATAACTCTTAGAACTTTTAAACCTTAAACTTTAAACAGCGGGTATGCCCGTTATCAATATGGCAAAAGAACTGAAGAATCTGACAAAACGCAGCGAGAACTATTCGCAATGGTATAATGAACTTGTTGTCAAGGCTGACCTCGCAGAGCAGAGCGACGTGCGAGGCTGTATGGTCATCAAGCCTTATGGCTATGCCATCTGGGAGAAGATGCAACGCATCCTCGATGATATGTTCAAGCAGACTGGCGTGCAGAACGCCTATTTCCCCCTGCTCATCCCCAAGAGTTTCCTCAGCCGGGAAGCAGAGCACGTGGAAGGCTTTGCCAAGGAGTGCGCCGTCGTGACACACTATCGCCTGAAGACCAATGAGACGCACGATGGCGTGGTAGTGGATCCCGAGGCTAAACTGGAAGAGGAACTGATTATCCGTCCGACATCGGAGACCATCATTTGGAACACGTTTAAGAATTGGATTCATTCCTATCGTGATCTTCCCTTGTTGGTGAACCAGTGGTGCAATGTCATGCGTTGGGAGATGCGTACACGCCTGTTCCTGCGCACGGCAGAGTTCCTGTGGCAGGAGGGTCACACAGCCCATGCTACCCGTGAGGAGGCAGAAGAGCGTGCCCGCATGATGCTGAAGGTGTATGCTGATTTCGCTGAGAAGGTGATGGCCGTTCCTGTCATGCAGGGTGTCAAGAGTGAGACAGAGCGTTTCGCAGGTGCCCTCGACACCTACACCATTGAGGCCATGATGCAGGACGGAAAAGCACTACAGAGCGGCACCAGCCACTTCTTGGGGCAGAACTTCGGTAAGGCTTTCGAAGTGCAGTTCCTCAACAAGGACAACCAGCCCGAATACGCATGGGCAACGTCCTGGGGCGTGTCAACGCGTTTGATGGGTGCTCTCATCATGACTCACTCCGACGATAACGGCCTTGTGTTGCCTCCCGCCTTGGCACCTATACAGGTTGTGCTTATTCCTATTTATAAGACGGAAGAACAGCTCGACGCTATTCGCACGAAGCTCTCGGGTATTGCCGATGAGCTTAAAGCGCTTGGCATCAGCGTGAAGCTTGATGATAACGACCAGAAGCGCCCGGGCTTCAAGTTTGCCGATTATGAGTTGAAGGGCGTTCCTGTGCGTCTCGTGATGGGCGGACGCGATCTGGAGAATAACACCATAGAAGTGATGCGTCGCGATACTTTGGAGAAGGAAGAACGCAGCTGTGATGGTATTGTCGAGTATGTGAAGCAACTGCTTGATGACATTCAAGTTGCCATCTTCGAGAAGGCACGTAAGTACCGTGACGAGCGTATCTACGAATGTGAGAACTATGAGGAATTCAAGGAACGCATCAAGGATGGCGGCTTCTTCCTTTGCCACTGGGACGGCACCGCTGAGACGGAGGCTCAGATCAAGGAAGAAACCCAGGCGACCATCCGTTGCGTGCCTTTCGCTTTTGAACAGACTCCTGGCACAGATATGGTCAGTGGCAAGCCAGCCAAATATCGTGTTCTCATAGCTCGGTCCTACTAATAGAATGAAGTGGCTTCCCTCACTCTTTGCTGCTGAGGCGATTCCCAGTGCAGTCGTGACCTTTGTGGCGCTGCTGATGTTTGTGCAGCTGGGCGAAGGGTGGGGGAAGAGCACGCTCCTTTGTGGTTTGCTCACCTTGCCATGGGTGTTGAAGTCCTTTCTCCGTGAGAAAGTGAGGCGTCATGGCCGTTTTGCTCATGTGCTGCGACTGATAGAGGTGTGTCTTTTCTTCTCACTTGTGGCATTAGCGTTCAGCTTTAACATCAGCAAATATCGCGTGGGGCACATCTATGGGATACTTTTTCTTATCTGTTTCTTTTGTGCCTGGCATGAGTTGGCGGCGCGGATGTATTACGAGCGTATGCTCCGACCCCGGGAACAGCGCCTGTACAATGCCCCGAAGATGTTCTTTTCGCAGTGCTTTGTCATCATCACCTATGGGGTGATGCTCTTGGTCGTGGGCGGGTTAGAGATTTTTTATCACAATCGTCATCAGGCGGTAGCCCTCTCATGGAGCACTTCTATCTATCTGTTGGCTGGCATCTATCTGTTGTTGCTGATTTATAACCTGTTTACCTTGAAACCGGCTCATGTGGGAGACCGCAGTCAAACGCAAACGATTGGTGGTGCCGTACGTGCTGAGGTGCGTACAATCGACCGCATTATCCATCAGCCTCATTGGCTGCTTGTGGTGGTGTGCCTGTTTCTTATGCTGTTGCCGCAGGCGCTATTGTTTCATTCACGCGTTCTCTTCCTTTATGCCTCACCGGCAGAAGGCGGATTGGGGTGCTCCCTCCAATGGATTGCTTTGGCACAGGGAACTGTGGGGGTGTTGGCGTTTTCTTTGGGGCTCGGCTATGGCTATCGTTTGGAACGTCGTCACCATGTGTTCTCAACCATCCCGACAGCTTGTGTGATGCTGGTCCTCTCTCCTTTCGTTTATTGGTTGATGACGCAGTGGCCACCGCAGAGCCTTTGGCTGCTTTGTATGGCGACCTTTGTGGCACAAATCTCTTTCGGTTTCGGACTGAACGCTTGTATTCCCTATGTGCGCTATATCTCCGGTGAGCGCTATCGTAGTACTATCAACTATCTATATATTCCTCTTGTCGCCCTCGTGATGCTGATTCCCTTCAGCGTTTCTGGCTGGCTGGTGGATTACCTCGGATTTCCCCATTACTTTGCTGTTGACTCTTTTATGGCTGTTCCTGCACTTATTGCAGGACGACTGGGAACAATGAAAATTAAAAATTACAAATCCATATGAATTCTTCCTCCCGTCCCTATGCTTGGGTTCCGTCCCTCTATCTTGCTGAAGCACTTCCCTATGTAGCAGTAATGATTATTGCTACCACGATGTACAAACGAATGGGCCTTTCGAACACGGAACTGGCTCTCTATACCTCGTGGCTTTACCTGCCGTGGGTCATCAAACCCCTATGGAGCCCTTTCATAGCTGCCATCAAGGACGAACGCTGGTGGGTTCTGCTGATGCAATTACTCATCGGTGCCGGTTTCGCTGGCATCGCTTTCACGTTGCCTACGACATTCTGGCTGCAAGGCTCGTTGGCTTTCTTTTGGATTCTGGCTTTTGCCAGCGCTACTCATGATATAGCAGCTGACGGACTCTATATCCTTGGCCTTAGCAGTCATGACCAGAGTCTCTACGTGGGCATTCGGAGTACCTTCTACCGCATAGGTAACATCTTCGGGCAGGGCCTTCTGGTAATATTTGCTGGATGGCTGGAACGTTCCCAGACAATCCCCATGGCTTGGAGCATCTCTTTCTTCGTTCTTGCCGGCTTATTCCTTGCGCTTTGGCTATGGCATCAAGTGACGCTGCCAAAACCGCTGAAAGAGGAAAGGACAGAGACGAATAATAAATCGCTCCTCCTCGATTTCTGGCTTGCTCTGAAAACGTTCTTTACCAAGCCGCATATTGTATCCGCTCTGCTTTTCATGCTTCTGTTCCGTTTCCCTGAGGGACAACTGGTGAAGATTGCGAACCCATTCCTCCTCGACGGCACAGAAGTGGGAGGACTTGCTTTGTCAACAGAGGCCGTTGGCTTTGTCTATGGTACTGTGGGCATTATCGGTCTGACGATAGGTGGCTTGCTCGGTGGATGGTGTGTATCTCGTCATGGCCTGAAGCGTTGGTTGTGGCCTATGGTCCTTGCTATCTCTCTGCCCGACCTTGTCTATGTTTATCTTGCGTACGCTTCTGAACCATCACTGCCGATCGTCAATTGCTGTGTCTTCATCGAGCAATTCGGCTACGGCTTCGGCTTTACGGCATATATGCTCTATCTTGTCTTTTTTTCTCAAGGCGAGCGTAGTACTGCTGTGTTTAGTATTTGCACTGCGATGCAGGCACTTGGCATGATGCTTCCGGGTATGATTGCAGGATGGATGGCCGATCATCTCGGTTATCAAAACTTCTTCTGGTGGGTTGTGGGATGTTGTTTTGTTACTTTTGTAGTCTCGGCTTTCATCCGAATAGATCCGAACTATGGAAAGAAACAATTGCAGTGAGAAATCAGTTGAGCACAGAACGCCCGACAGCTTTACGGATTTCCTGCATATAAAACAGGCATGAAAGAAGGAAATAAACGCCAGCCTGAATCCATAGAATCATGATTTCATGTCGCACATCGCCCAACGATGCGCCCATACCTGAGATGCGGACATAAGCATTTAACCCCCATGTCGAGGGGAACACGCTGCCTACAACCTTCCACAGTGTTGGGATAGAGGCTCCCGGCCAGCTCACGCCAGACAGGAACAGCAGGGGGACGGACATGAAAACGAACAACAGGATGCAGTCCTCTCGGCGATAGACAAAATGCGACCAGAACATAGCCATGAAGGTGCAGGCTGCCAGGTAGGGGACGAAGAAACCGAGCAAATCCCAGAAATGTGCCAGCTGTGGAAGTCCAAACCAGCGAGTCACGCAGATGGCCATATAAAAAGCCATGAGCATGAAGAGCAGGAAGTGGACGAGACCTTTGCCAAGGACGATAGCCAAGGTGTTCTTGTAGTGCTTTGTGGGCGGAA
Source organism: uncultured Bacteroidales bacterium (assembly GCA_902783885.1). Classification (GTDB taxonomy): domain Bacteria; phylum Bacteroidota; class Bacteroidia; order Bacteroidales; family Bacteroidaceae; genus Physcousia. The sequence goes on along the minus strand of CACZSQ010000039.1, from coordinate 31,647 downwards.
TGACAAAACCGCGGAAACGTTCGCGTGAGCGTCCCATAGACATACCTACGCCCAAACAAAGTGCCTGTTGAAGAATGAGCATGAGTACAGGTGGTATCAGAAATGATGCGAAGCCTCCGGCAGAATTATACAGTTTCACTTCCTCAAAGCGGATGGGCCAGCGTGCTAGTTGTTCCTCGCGCCGTGAGATGTTGTTCTGACGTTCTTCTACCTTGATGTTGCGATTCATCTCCTGCGCCACGTTGATGACGCCGAGATAGACGACCTTGTAGTACAGCATACTGGTGAGATCACTATACACGCCTACTACCGTCTGCCTGCCACGCCACAGATCGCGGTCAAACTCAGCCGGCACACGCAAAATGGCAAAGACCTGGCGACGTCGCATCAGTTCTTGAGCTTGAGGCATATCGGTGCAATGGGCTACAACGTTCACTTCCGGAGTGGCATCTACGCGCCTGATAAATGCTCGGCTGCGGTCTGTCATGCAATCATCTATTACACAGATGGGCAGCTGCCTTTGCGCCTCTGTGTTATAAATCATCGCGTAAAGAAGCGGATAAGCAAGTGGCAGGAGAATCAGGAAGATGAGGATACCCTCGTCTTTCACCAGTTCGCTCAGTTCGTCGAGCCACACATGGAGTATCGGGAACTTAGGCTTATTCATGCTCGGTATTCTTTATAGAGAAAAGCATTGCGCAACCGGTGTGTAAACAGAAATGGCAGTAATGCAATGAGCAGCAAAAATGCGACATTAGCCCATGCATAGCTGATAGGATATCCGTTGAGCGCCTGATTAACGTAAACAAGGAAGTAGTGGTGTAGCGGGAAGATGTTTGCCAACCACTCGAAAGCAGAGTTCATGGCAGTGACGGGGAATGAGAAGCCAGCCAGCGAGAACTGCATCACACCCAGCAGTGAGCACGCAGACATGGCAAAGCGCATCATGCCGGGGAAGGCCTCAAAGAGTAAAAGTCCGAACCCCTGGGATGCTAATACAGCCAGGAACCCCCACAGCATCATGCGTGGTATGCCGCAGGCGCAGGGAAACTGCAGATAATTGTAGAACACGAAGTCAATGAACCAGAAGATGATGGTGTAAATGACAGTCTGTGGAAACAGTTTGGCGCAGACTGCTACCCACACGCGCTGCCCTGCCATCTCGTAGAGTATTTTCTGCTGTCCGCGCTTCCATTCATTGCCGAGAGCATACGACGTTGTGAGCATGATGAGAAGCATCAGGATGCCAGGCACGATCATGTTCGTGAGCACAACAGAGTAATTCAGATATGGATTGCCAAGAGGATGACTTTCCACGACGATGGGTTGCAGTACACCCATTATCTGGTCGTCGCGATAGCCCTTTGCACGCATGGTTTCACGAGTGATGGCAAGTCCGGCCATCTCGCTTAGCTTACGCATGTCCTTCATCAGCAGGGAAGCAGCCACGTAGTAGCTGTCATTGGTGTAGAAACTTACGGTGGGCTGCCGCTGTGTCTGAGCGGCTTCAGTTGTTCCCTTGGGGATTCTGAAGATGGCATATATCTCGCCGCGTTGCATTGCCTCCCTTGCCTCGGTGAAGCTATTTGTCTTGATGACGAAATCTGTCTCCTCCATCGTGCCGAGAATGCGAGTGAGTTGACGTGTCACATGTGTGTTGTCCTCATCCACCAGTGCAGCCGGCAGTTTTGTAGGCAGGCCAGCGCCCATCATGGACGTGAACATCCACAGAAACGTCAGAGGCGCCACGAACATAATCATCAAGAAGATGGGGCGGCGCCCGAAAGCGCGTATCTCACGTAGTGTAATATGCCAAAAGTCTTTCAGCATCTGCAATGGTTACTTATTCCTTATATATAGCGGTCATGCCTGCCAAAACTCCCTGCACATCTTTATCGTTGATAGGAAGAGCAGTGACCTCGAAGGTCTTGAGGTCGTACTGATCGAGAGCCTTCGTAGCTTTCCATGTGGCATAGCTGCCCATCACGTTAATACTCTTGACACAGATGTTGATATGACGGTCAAGGGCAGGCAGATAGACTGTTATCTGTTTATCGAGCTGGAACTGAGGAAGATAATCTTCACGTACGTTGAAAACAAAGCGGATATCATTGTCCTTGGCGATGTTCATGATTGGTGCACCTTGTCCCACGAGTTCTCCCACCTCAGGGAAAATTTCTGTTACGGTGCCGTCAGCCGTTGCCAGCAACACAGTCTCTTTCATGTAACCCTGCACCTCAGATACAGCACCCTGCGCGCGAGCTACCTGTGCGGCAGCAGCAGCCTTATCCTCACGGCGTGCTCCTTCGCGTGCCATCTCATATTGGCTGCGAGCTGCTTTCTCCGTGGCCTGCATGGCTTTCAGCTGGGCCTCTGCCTCATCACGCTTCTGTGCAGGTATCACACCTTCGTCATACAAGCGAGCTACGCGTGTATAGGTTTTCTCTGCTACTTCCAAACCGGCTTGTGCTTTCTGCCAAAGTTCAAAAGCGCCCTGTATCTCCTGTTGCCGGGCTCCGTTCTGAGCTTTTTGCTCAAGGGCTTTTGCAGCAGCCTCTGCCGCTTCGGCCTGTGCCATCTTTGCTATTACCTCGGGCGAGTCCATGATAGCGAGCGTATCGCCAGCCTTCACTTTGTCGCCTCGCTGCACACGCAGTTCCTTCACACGGCTTGGAACTTTGCTTGATACGCGGTAGTCCGATGTCTCTGCCTGACCTTGAATAATCTCTTCAGGACGCGGCAGGAAGATTCCGACAAGGATTACCAAAAGCATTACGGCCAGTAGCACAATAGCTATGATGGTCAAATTGTTCAGTTTACTTCTTTTTGCCATTATCTTTTACGTTTACTATGCGAGTTTGTTCTAATGATTATCTTCTCAAAGTCCCCATCGAGCGTTGCAGATAAAGATCTGCCAGACGGACATCTATTTCTGCTTCCACGAGTGTGGAGTGAGCAGAGAGCCACGCTGTCTGTGCCTGCAGAACATTTGACACAGGGATGACTCCTTCGCGCATTCCCAGATTGGCCATGCGCAGATTCTCATCGGCTTGTTCCTGACTGCGTAATGCTGTTGCGTAACGCTTCTGAGCTTCCTGTAGCTTCTGGTGGTTCTGGTTCACCTGCAGGGACACCTTCTCGCGCACCTCGGCCAGACGGGTTTCAGCTATTTTAGCTTCTGCTTTGGCCTGACGCACTTTATAAATGCGGTCGCCCCAAGTGATGATGGGTACCTTGAGCATGACACCCACACTCCATACATCGTCGAACTTACGTCGGAAACCATTGAAGAAGTTAGGCTTCATGGTTGTGTAGCCAGCTGTCAACATCAGGTTGGGCAGATACGCAGAGCGGGCCACGTTCACTTGCTGGCGCTTTACCTGAGCAGCAATGTCCAGTGCCTGAAGTTCAGCGCGGTTCTGCAGGGCGGTCTCCACGCTCTCCTCTTGTTTTGCCATTGACGGCAAACATACATCTGTACCGGCCTCGTCAGCCAACGTGAATTGGCTGTCAAGTGGCAGACCGCAGAGCTGTGCAAGAGCCATGCGTGAAAGCGCTAAGCCATTTTCCACTTGGATGTTAGCCACTTCGGCTTCATTGAGCTTTACCTTAACTGATAGTCCGTCGGCTTTCGTTGCCATACCCTCGGCAATGACACGTTCGACATCCTGATCCAGTTTCTGTACGGTCGTCAGGAAACTCTCGGCCAACTGTTTCTTGCTCTGCAATGAGACGATGCGCCAATAGGCTTCATCCACGCTCACCAGAAGATCCTGCTCCTCCATGGTATGCTGGTAGCCGGCAGCCTGTTCAGCCAGGCGTGTTATTTTGTCGTAAGCGCGAATCTTGCCACCCATGTAGAGCGGTTGGGTCATCATGACGCCTGCTACCGTCAGGTTACGAGTATCGGTGTCCAGGGCATCCACAAGACTCTGGCCGATCATGTCCATAGAGTTGCCCACGCCATTGAGAAGTCCTTCGAAGATTGGAGAAAGGGTTGTGACCATGGGCGCCAGTGACGGGTTGTTTGCCATGACGCCTTTCAATTCTTTGGCGATGGTCATCTTGGTTCCTGTGCCCATCTTGCTGAGCGATTCCTGATTCTCGTCGCTAAGTACTGAAATCTGGCGCGAGGTGTGCTGATAGGTTCCTACTCCCGTAATCTTAGGAAGGTAGTTGGTTACAGCGCTTTTGTGCTGCCAATGAGCGGCCTCCTGACGGAGAGCACTCATCTGTAATTCCTTATTGTTGCGAATGGCCAATGCTCGGCAACTGTCGAGGCTCAATGTCTGAGCCGTTGTTGACATACAACCAAACATGGCTACTGCCATGAAAAGATATTTTGCCATATTGTTCCGAAAAAACTGCTTACACTACTTTTTCAATCAGCTCCTCAACACTGACGGTGGACTGCTCGCCTGTCTGCATATTCTTGAGTGTGAAGCGGCCCTCAGCCATTTCACTCTCTCCGGCAAGGGCTACGAAGGGAATGCCCAACGCATTGGCGTACTGCATTTGTTTCTTCATTTTGGCTGCATCGGGGTATATCTCCGTGCGGATGCCAGCTCTGTGGCAAGCAGCCACGGCCGGTAGTGAATAGGCGGCCTCGGCCTCTCCGAAGTTGACGAAGAGCAGCTGCGTTGCGGTGGTGATGGCTTCGGGGTAGAGGTCCAGCTGGTTGAGCACGTCGTAAATGCGGTCGGCACCAAAAGAGATGCCCACGCCCGATATGCCCGGCATTCCGAAGATGCCTGTCAGGTTGTCGTAGCGTCCGCCGCCAGTGATGCTGCCAATCTCGACATCCAAGGCTTTCACCTCGAAGATGCAGCCAGTGTAGTAGTTGAGGCCACGGGCGAGCGTGAGATCCAACTCCAGTTGAGAGTTGAGTGCTGCTGACGTGGATGACCCTTGGGACTGAGCGGAAAGTTGGGATATGACGAACTCAATCTCTTCGCACCCCTTCAACCCGATTTCGCTGTCTTTCAGCACCTCACGCATGGTAGCGATCTTTTCTTCGTTCGTTCCTGCCAATTGGATAATCGGTTGCAGCTTCTCAATGGCTTCGGCGGGGATGCCAGCTTCAGCGAGCTCCGCATTGACATTGTCGAGACCAATCTTGTCGAGTTTGTCGATGGCAACGGTGATGTCCACAATCTTGTCAGCCTGCCCGATGATTTCAGCTATACCGGAAAGAATCTTGCGATTGTTGATTTTGATGCAGACGCGGATGCCGAATCGGCTGAACACCTCATCGACAATTTGCATCAGTTCCACTTCGTTCAGCAGCGAGTCGGAGCCGACGACATCAGCATCGCATTGGTAGAACTCGCGGTAGCGGCCTTTCTGCGGGCGGTCGGCACGCCAGACGGGTTGAATCTGGAACCGACGGAATGGCAGGGTCAGTTCATCGCGGTGCTGCACCACGTAACGTGCAAAGGGCACCGTGAGGTCGTAACGCAGGCCTTTCTCACAAATCAGAGCGGCAAGTTTCGGTGAGCCGCTGTCTGTTTCACTCAGCTCCACACCTTTCATAAAGTCACCGCTGTTCAGAATTTTGAACAATAGTTTGTCACCTTCCTCGCCATACTTGCCCATCAGCGTTGAAAGGTTCTCCATCGCCGGTGTTTCAATCTGACGGTAGCCGTAGAGAGCATATACGCTACGGATGGTGTCGAAAATATAGTTGCGACGCGCCATTTCGGCAGGTCCGAAATCGCGTGTCCCCTTGGGAATGCTTGGTTTTTGAGCCATGATAAACTGCGCTTTTAATTTTTCAAGGTGCAAAGGTAGGCATTTTCTGCGTAAGGAGAAAACTTTTCGTGTTTATTTCGCCTTTCTTAACGTACGACGCGTTTGTGACCGTTCACGATATAAATGCCAGGATGGCGGGGTGAAGCGGCACCGAGGTTACGTCCAGCTCATTGTCCTCCTGCAACTGTCCCTGCGGCCCTGGCGTCTGAACATCGAATTGGCCGTTTTGGTTGAGGTCTATGTATATATAGGTGTGCATCCATGCTCCTGTAAAGTTCACCACGGGCTGCACGGCCTGTCCTGCCCGCACCACAAACAACCGTGACGTGAGATCACTATACATTCGTTTTGGCTGTGAGTTAGCAATCGAAGTCGCATCAAGTGATACGGCATTCAGCATCCTGTCATTTTGTGGGCGCAGGAGACTACGGTCGAAATTCAGCGCATAGCTGGAGGCTGAGGGTATAGGCTGTGCAATCAATGGTTCCATAAGTGCAAACAACGTTAGGCAGGTAAGCAGGACAGGTTTTTTCATAGTTCAAACGAAGTTTGTTTGTGCAAAGGTACAGCTTTTCAAAGAATAATAACTATTTTTGTGCCAAATTATGTTCCCTCAACACAAATAGTATATGAAAATTGTTATCCTTGACGGCTTCTCCGTCACCCAGAACGATTTGAGCTGGAACGCCCTTCAGGAATTAGGCGCTCAAGTCATTGTCTATGAGCGCACACGCCCTTCTGAGACGATCGTGCGGTGTGCTGATGCAGATGCTGTGTTGACGAACAAGGTCGTCATCTCGGCAGAGGTCATGAACGCTCTGCCAACCTTGCGCTATATCGGTGTGCTGGCCACAGGATATAATGTGGTTGACTGCGCGGCGGCCCGCCAGCACGGCATCGTGGTCACCAATATCCCGGCTTATAGCACTGATTCTGTGGCGCAACTCGTCTTTGCCCATTTGCTGAATGTCACCAACAGTGTAGCCCACTATGCCGCCGAGCGCGCGCATTGGCCGCTGTCAAAGGATTTCATGTGGATGGACACGCCGCTGACAGAACTCTCCGGGAAGACCTTCGCCATCTATGGTTTTGGAAATATCGGCACGGCGGTGGCGCGCATCGCCCTTGCCTTTGGCATGAGAGTGCTCGCTGTCAGCAGCCGCCCACAAGAAGCCCTGCCCGCAGGCATCGTGAAAGCGTCGTGGAATCAGGCGTTGTGCGAAGCTGATGTGCTCTCGCTCCACTGTCCTCTCACACCTGAAACCCGCGCAATGATCAACGCGGACTCCCTGAAGCAGATGAAGCCCACGGCCATCCTTATCAACACGGGACGCGGCCCTTTGGTCGATGAGCAGGCCGTGGCAGCGGCGCTTCGCGAGAACAGCTTGGCCGCCTACTGTGCCGACGTCCTCTCCACCGAGCCGCCTGCCGCCGACAATCCGTTGCTCACGGCACCCCGCTGTTACATCACGCCTCATATTGCTTGGGCTACACAAGAAGCTCGCAGCCGCCTGATACAAACAGCAACTGCGAACCTCCAGGCTTTCATCGCGGGCAACCCCATGAATGTTGTTAATAGATAGACTTACTGCGCGAAAAGGGGCTCTATAATGTTCAGGAGCTTGATCGTGGCCTTGATGGCGGCCTCCGTCTGGTCGGCGTCGAGAGCATGGGTGCGATAGGTCTGGTTGCGGAACACCCATTCGATGGTGGTTTGTACGAGGGCATCCGTGCGTCCACCTGGCGGAATCGTGACGCTGTAGTTGCTGAGCCAGGGGAAATTGCGTGAGAGGCGGTCGCGATAGATATGCCGCACAGCGCGCACGAAAGCATCATACTGACCATCGCCCTGTGCACTCTCCTCATAGATTTCGCCGTCAATCTGCAGGCGCACCTGTGCCATGGGGCGCAAGCCGTAGGCCGTTGATACCATATAGGATAGCAGGCTCACACGCTCCTCGTCATCGCTGTGGCGGAGCACATCGCGGATGATGAACGGAAGGTCTTCCTGCGTCACAAGTTCCTTCTTGTCGCCTAACTCGATGATACGGTCGGTGACTTTCTTCATGTCCTCCTCGCTCAGGTCGAGCCCTAGCTCCTCGAGATTCATGCGGATATTTGCCTTACCACTGCTCTTACCCAACGCGTACTCGCGGCGTCGGCCAAAGCGCTCGGGCTTCAATGCATTCTGGTAGAGTCCTTCTTTCTTGTCTCCATCGGCGTGAACACCAGCCACTTGCGTAAATACGGCAGAGCCGGTGATAGGCTTGTTGGGTGGAATGGCAATGCCGCTATAACTCTCCACCATGTGGGCTACTCTGTTCAACTCAACTTCGTTGATATTCGTTTGGGCATTGAAATGATCTTTCAGGATTGCCTGCACACTGGCCAGTGGCGCATTGCCTGCACGCTCGCCAAGACCATTGATGGCAGTGTGCAATCCGCTGGCACCCCCAAAGACAGCAGCCAGCACATTGCTGACAGCCAGATCATAGTCGTTGTGAGCATGGAAATCAAAATGCACGTCAGGGTAGCGTTCCACCATCTGCCGTGTATAATCCAACGTTTCCAGCGGATTCAGAATCCCCAGCGTATCGGGCAACATGATGCGGGATATCCACCCAGATTCTCGCCCCTGACCCTCCCTATGGGAGAGGGGAGTGAGATGTGTTTGAGCAATGAGGTCGGCAAGAGAATCCAATAACTTGAAAACATAGTTGTTATTATTTTCATTACCATCTGCTTCCAAAGGTAATTGCTTCCTCCCTGATAGAGAGGGCGGGGGGAGAGTCTGTTTCATTCCTCCGCTCCAATCTTCCAGATACAGATTCACGTTGATGCCTCTGGCTGCGGCCATCTCCACATTCCTGCGGATGTCTGCCACGTGTTGCTCCAGCGTCTTCCCCAGCTGCCCTTCGCAGTGGCGGCGTGAGCCTTTGCAGAGCAGGTTTATCGTGCGGACTCCTGCTTGCTCAATCCAGTCGAGGCTCTTACCGTCATCTACAAAGCCTAACACCTCCACACGATCAAGCATGTTCTTGGAGGCAGCCCACCGTGTGATGCGTTGCACGCTCTCCATCTCTCCTTCACTAACACGCGCTGAAGCGACCTCCACACGATCCACATGTAAGCTCTCCAGCAAGGCTCTGCAGATCATCAGTTTCTCATGCGGCATGAAGCTCACTCCACTCGTCTGTTCCCCATCCCTCAAGGTGGTGTCCATGATCTCTACGGACTTTCCTCCCGCCCTCCCTATCAGGGAGGGAGCGGTATGTAATAGACTATTTGTTATCTTATTCTTTGCCATATTTTCTATTCTTGAAAGGTATCAGTTTCCTCCCTGATAGGGAGGGCGGAGGGAGAGTCTGGGAGTACTTGAGTCTTTAAGCTCTCTACGAGGAAATCAATATCATCCAAGCCGTTCATCAGGCAGTATTTCTTGTAGCCGTTGATGTCGAAGTGCTCCGCATGACCTGTGGCGATGTTTGTGACCGTCTGGTTGGGGAGGTCCACGCACACCTTTATCTGCGGATCAGAGGCGATGCAGGCAAAGAGTTCCTGCTGGAAGGAAGAACTGACGACAACGGGCAGGACAAAGCAATTGAGCAAGTTGTTGCGATGGATGTCGGCGAAACGGTTGCTGATGACCACGCGCACACCGTAACCGGCGATGGCCCAAGCCGCGTGCTCACGACTGGAGCCTGAGCCCCAGTTCTCGCCCGCCACGATGATCTCGTGAACGCCCTCGTGTGGCGCCTCGGAAAACGCTTGTTGGTTCATCACGAAATCCTTGATTGGCTGGCCGTTGGCATCGTAGCGCAGGTCGTGCATAAAGGCATCGCCGAAGAATTTCGGGTCGCGTGTTGTGCTTGCCAGATAACGCGCGGGGATAATTAAATCGGTGTTGCAGTTCTCAATGGCAATGGGGATGCAGGTGGAGGTGACGACAGAGAAGGAAGACTGACAAGACTCTCCCACTTGCCTCTCCTTAGAAGGGCGGGGGGTAATATCTGTTTGAGCAATGAGGTCTTGGGTGGATCCTAATGGTGTGAAAACAGGATTAATATTCTCTTTGTCCCCTATTTCCGAAGGTATTGACTCCCTTTCCTTAATGGGAGGGGTAGGGGGGAGAACCTGCGGATCTGTGATAACACCTGTAACAGCAGCGGCAGCGGCTACCAGCGGGGAACAAAGAATCGTGCGTGAGCCGGGACCTTGGCGGCCTTGGAAGTTGCGGTTCGAGGTGGAGAGGCAGAGCTTGCCGGCGGGCACCTTGTCGGCATTCATGGCCAGACAGGCAGAGCAACTGGGCATACGAAGCTCGAAGCCGGCCTCCTCAAGAATCTTGTCGATGCCTTCCTCGATAATCTGCTGGCGCACAGCCCAGGAGCCAGGCACGAGCCAAGCCACCACGCCGGGCGCTTTCTTGTGACCCTTCACCACTGAGGCAAAGGCGCGGAAATCCTCGATGCGTCCATTGGTGCAGGCTCCGAGGAAGACATAGTCAACGGGCGTGCCAAGCAGACGTTGTCCGGGCTTGAAGCCCATGTAGGCCAGGTCGGGTGTGGAGTCGGGGATGCACTCGTCAATGGCTATGCCGGCTCCCGGATTTGTGCCGCAAGTGATGCGAGGTGCAATATCTTCGGCACGATAGGTCACTTCCTTGTCAAATACAGCGTCGGGGTCGCTCTTCAGCGTCTGCCAGAAGGCTACAGCCTCGTCCCAGTCCTTGCCCTTCGGCGCATACTCACGCCCTTTCAGATAGGTGAAGGTGGTCTCGTCCGGGGCTATCAGCCCTGCACGCGAGCCCATCTCTATTGAGAGATTCGAGAGCGTCAGGCGTCCCTCCATTGACATCTCGCGGATGGTGGAACCGGCATACTCCACAGCGTAACCCGTGGCACCGCTGGTGGTCATCTGTGCCATGATATATAAGGCCACATCCTTGGCGGTTGAACCCTTGGGCAGCCGGCCTTCTATGTTGATGCGCATCGTCTTTGGCTTCTGCTGCAGAATGCACTGCGAGGCCAGCACCTGTGCCACCTCGCTTGTGCCGATACCCATGGCCAGCGCTCCGACAGCACCGTGCGTTGAGGTGTGAGAATCGCCGCAAACGATGGTCATTCCCGGCAGCGAGAGCCCCTTCTCGGGGCCTACAACATGGATGATACCGTTGTCCTTGGAGCCCATGTCAAAGTGTGTGATGCCGAACTCCTCGCAGTTCCGTTTCAGTGTCTCCACCTGTGTTCTCCCCTTCTCGTCGGTGATGGTTAATCTTTCACAAAGTCCATCTTTCGATGGTTCAGAGGGGATATTATGGTCGGGCATGGCATAGATCTGCCTGGGGCGAAGCACACCAATGCCCTTGTCGCGCAGAGTGTCGAAAGCCTGCGGGCTGGTCACCTCATGCATATAGAGGCGGTCGATGTACAATTGTGTGGGGCCGTCGGGGATGTCTTGTACTACATGAGCATCCCAAATCTTGTCAAAAAGTGTTTTTCCCATGAGAAATTATGTGTTATGTGTCGGAAATTCAATAATTGTTCCGCCGTTGCTGAACGCATATTTCCTGAGCAACTCTTGGAGGAAGCGGGCGCAGGCAAGGGTTGTTTCGCGGTTGCCGTCATAGCCGTTGACGATGGTGAGCAGGTGTTTGGTGTCGAGGGACAGTTTTGTGCGCTCATGGTCGCTGGTAGGGGTTCCGATACCACCAATAGAATCGCGATACACGGGCAGGCCGGCGATGTTCAAAGCCCCGCGCCCAATGCCTTCGTATGCTTCCCCTTCGCGCCCGATGCCGAGCACCAATTTGTCTCCCTTGATCCTGTCTGCATCAAAGCCGCCGATGCTATAGCCATAAGCTATGGAGGCAAGGTTGATGAGATCCACAAGGGTATCTACACGGTAGAGCTTGTTGCCTTTTAGTGTGCGGCGGATGAGCGACTCCGACGATGGACGGTAGCGGCTGGGGTCTTTGCCGCAGCGCTTGTAAGCTTCGCGCGTGGCCTGGATGGCTGGCATCTCCTTGATGCTATCCACGGTGTAGCGTGAGCGATAATTATTGATGAAAAGGTCTATCTCGTCCCACAGCGCTGCGCTTGAAGGACTATTCTGAACGTCCGCACAAACAGCTGCACCAACAAACTCTGGGCACCGCTCCCTCAATTCTTCTGAGATCTCAATTTTCAATTCACAAGGCATAATTCGCAAGGATCAATTCACAATTCATAATTCATAATTCACAATTCACAATGCACAATTATCTATTCCTATAGCAAATAGCCAATGGCCAACAGCCAATAGCCAATGGCCAACAGCTAACAGCCAACAGCTAACAGCCAATAGCTAACAGCCAATAGCTAACAGCCAACAGCCAATCATAGCCCTCTTGCTTTGTATATGAGCTCCTTGGCCTCGTTTATCTCGCGCATCTTCTTCTCGGCTGCCGTGCGGATGTCCTCGCCGAGAGAGGCTACGCGATCGGGATGGTGCTTCACCACCATACGCTTGTAGGCGGCACGAATCTCCTCGTCCGTGGCGTTCTCGTCAATCTCCAGAACGGCATAAGCATCCTTGAGTGAGGTGCTGCCCAGGCCGAGCATTGAGTTCAGTTCTGCTTCCGACAGTTTCAGGTTCTCTGCCACTTCACGCAGCGCCTGAACCTCTTCCGGTGCAACGTGACCATCGGCTTTGGCAATAGCCGCGAGGAAGCTCAGCAGCTGCAACCGTTGCTCCAAACTCAGCACAGTAGCCAGCTGCATACAGCAATCAATGATGGTCTGATGGTATGCCCCGGGCTGCTGCATCTCCACCTGCTTTTGACGCTCAAACAGGCGCAGCATGATTTGGTTACCCTCCTCAACAGCAATCTCGCCAAAGTTGACGCGCAGGAAGTTGCGCACAGTTTCCATCTCGCTGTGCATGATCTTGCCGTCAGCTCTGATGATGTAACTGGTCAGCGTAAGCAGTGAGAACAGGAACCCGTTGCGAGTGCCGGCGTTTGTTGCCTGCTCAGAACTGTTGCCCGAGCCTATCTCAGCTGTGAAGCCGTTGTCTTCTGAAACAGTGTCAAACAGCGCGCCGAGCACAAAGCCTGCCAGCGCCCCAATCGGCCCGCCTGAGAGCAGCCCGAGGAAGCCTCCAATCCATTTCGCTTTTGCCATATTCTTAAGTCCGTTAATCTAAATGCTTGGCCGCAAAGGTACATAATCTTTAATGAATAATATCACAGAACCATGAAAAAAAACGATTGCTGTCCGCTAAAACGTTACCCGCACCAGTGATTGTTACCGTTATTATTGAGGCTTTCTCTCATCAACGATTAGCTGAAGTTTGAACTTTGCCAAGGTAATCTGTCCGATACATCCGCATCTTTGGCTCGCAAGCCCTATATCTTTTGATTGCTTCATCATGATTGTGCAATTGCTTCATCATGATTGTGCAATTGCTTCATCATGATTGTGCAATCGATATACATAGGGCTTTTGCTCTCGTCCTATTCCTAAATAGGCCCTGCCAAATACTTATATTTCATCTGCCACATACTTATATTTCCTCTACCACATACTCATATTTCCTCTACCGCATACTCAAATCTTCTCTTTCGCATATTCTATTCTTCTTTTTCGCACGTTCAAACTCTTTCTATTCGGCCTTATTTCTTGCTTTGCAGGATATCGGTTTCACGGTCGCTATGATTGATAGTTCGTTGGATATCGTGATACTTACGACCTCGATTGAGGCGATAAGAGAGCTTGAAAGTGACCATGTTGCCGTAGTCGCGGTTGTGCCGTGAGACTTCTTTCTGGACATATCGGCTCACGACTTCCGTTTTGCTGGTAAGCGGATTCCGGCTGAACGGATGCTGAGCGTAAAGTGAGAGGGTGAGCATCTCATTTACCTGATAGTTACAGGTGAAATACCAGGCGGGAGCCTGGTGTCCACGATGCTCGCCCTCCATGAAGTTCCATCCATTGTCAGCGTATGCCCCAAGGGACCATTTGCCTAAATAAGCCTGCAGTGAACAGCCTCCGTTGAACGAGGTGTAGGTGTGGGTATAATCCTCGCCAAAGTTGAAGAAGCGATAGATGCCGCCATAGATGGTTGCTGCCAGCTTTTCTGGTATCACGTCCCATTGGTTATAGCTATCAATATAGAAGAAATTACATTCGTTATCGTCATTGGTCTGTGTCTGGAAGAAATGTCCTTCGTTGCGGATGTATTTTTCCATGTTGCAATGTGTATTAAGGCGAAAGTAGCCTTGAAGTTCGGATGTGAATTGAGGCGTGGAATAGGAGAGCGAAAGCTGATGTGAGGTCACTCGGTTCGGACGTATGGCAGGGTTGCCGAGGATGGTCTCCATCGCGTTCTGTTTGATGCTGACATCGCTCACAAGAGCTATCTGCGATACATGTTGTGAGACCTCGAAGTCGTACTTCACCTTCAATTGATTAGTCAAAGGATAGCTGGCTGTGAGTTTCGGGCGGAAGAGCCAAAAGTTGTTGTGTGTTTCCCCTTGCCGATAGAAGCGACAGCTGGCACCAATACCTGCCATATAGCTGAGCTTACCAAGATGTCCCTTCAATTGGGAAAAGAGGTAGATTCCTGACGTGCGCATTTCGTTGATGGCATGGCTGTCGCCCTGATACACGTTATGGCTGTGCCGCTGTGAATACTGCACTCCGCCTGAGAGCGTGAAGGGCTTCAGACGGTTTTCATAGAAGGCCTCACCCCACAACGACCAGGTCTTGCCATCTGTAGTGTATTTGTACGCGGAGCCCTCATTGTTTTGGGTCTCGCCTCGTGTCTTGATGAATGTTCCCACCACATTGGCTGTCAGCGACTGGTGGCGAAGGAAATCCTGATGATAATAAAGGTCGAGTGCGGGTGAACAGGTGCGCAAGGAGGAACAATCTTCGTAGGGACTGCCATTCATCATCATCATGGCATCACTCCTTTGGGGCTGGATATTTGTGCTTTCGCTAACCTTAGCCTGCAATACATAGCTGCTGTCGCTTAAGCTGTATGTCAGTTGGGCATTGTGGCTCAAGTCTTTGCTCTGCATATCACGACTTTGCCGATGCATGGCAACGAGATCGCCATTCTCCAGCTGATAGGTTGCATGCTCATCGTATGACTGCCCTTTGTTATTGTAGTAGTCGAGTGTATAGCTCAGGGCAAATTCACTCCGCCCGTGATTCACTTTGCCGTATAGAGATTCGCTCCCATTCACGGCGGTCAGGGCGTTTGTCAGTTGTGTCCCGATGACATAGCCGCTGACAGGTTTCTTCATCTTGATGTTGATTACATACGCAATATCCTTCCCGTAGCGTACTCCTGGGTTGTCAATAAACTCAATATGTTCTATGCCCTGCATATCGAGTGTCAGCAAGTCTTCGCGTGAGGCGATGATGTCGTTGATCCGCACTTGGACTGTGCCGAGGTTCGTCAATGCAGTGAGGCTGTTCGCCGTCTCGTCCACCCGAATATGAGGTAACGTCAGCTTCGCCAAGAGGGAGTAGCCGTTGGGAGAAGTCGCAATCTGCTGTGTGGTTGGGTAAATCCACAGTCCATCCACTTTCTGAACGATGTGCGCCCCCTTTATGGTGACCTCATCGAGTGTAACACTCTTTTCACGTGACAACTGTCCGCCATCGATTTGTGCCTCTGTCAGACTCGACAACAGGCAAACCATTGAAAATAGAATCAGTCTTTTCATATTGCTGTTATGCTTGAATGATTGTTGCTATTCGCAACGGCAAAGGTACTGTCATTCATGCATGACAGACAAATAATCTTTCTGACATTTGTCTGACATTTGGGCTGGGCAGCGTGCGAAGATGATGATTTCCAGATAGGTACTGTGCAACGGGACGTTGTCTGCAATTGTTATAATGAGAATGGCAACGATAAAGAAAAGCGCCATTCGGCAGTAGGTGCTGAATGGCGCTTTCGGCTGTGTGGCCTATAGCTTATCCGTTGAGGAGCCAGTTGTCAGCTTCCTCATAGAGATCTTTCAGATAATCTGGGCGCGTTTTGCCGGGTAGCTCCTCGAGGATGGTGTTGCAGGTTTTGATATACCACTCACCATTGATGCGGATGAGGCGATAGATGTACTGCGAGTCGCCGGTCTGGTTGAACGTGACACCGGCAATTTCCGTCTTGACAGGGAATGTTGTCTCCACAATGGCTACGGCACGATTACCGTGTGTCCAAACCAAGCAGGCGTGGATGTGGTAGGGGATATGGTCAGTGCGGGCTGCCAAGGCGTCGATAAATTCTTTGGCAGTTCCTTCAAACCAGGAGGCTTTGACGAAGGCATCGGAGGTGTAGCATGTCAGCATCTGGTCCCATAGCTGATTGTCGCGTGCAAATCGTTCGAAGGTGAGCATACGGCGCACGGCCTCTTTCTCGCGGCGTTGCTCGAGAGCCAGGTGGACAGGACGTTTTAGGATTAGTTGGGTGTTCATAAGGTATAGAGCATAAATACTATCTAGATTTTGCAAAGATACGTGTTTCTCCGATTCGTTGTTACTTTTTCGGACAAAGATTTACATTATTTAATACAATTATCACCTTTTATGGGTACTATGATGGGTGAAAAAGAGGGAACGCGCAAAAAATATGGCACGTTCCCCTTGATGACAGGTGTTGAGTACACCTATTTATATTATACGCGTATGTGCGTATATGTTTATTTAATAGAACATATAGCGACGGTCGCTCACGTTGGCTCTCTGGAAGAGTTCACGCATATAGCTTGAAGCGGCACGCAGATTCTGATTGGCAATCTGGCCCTTGAGGTTCTCGCGGGTTGCATCATCGAGCTTGGTGGTGGGCTGATTCTCGCCAATGACTTGGAAAGCGTAAACGCCCATGTTGCCCTTGATGCATTTTGCGAACTGTCCCTTGGCAGTCTTGGCGGCTGCACCGCTGAGAGCGGGCTCGCTGGCACCGAGGGCAGGGATGAATACAGGAGCGTTGAAGGTGATGTGGCGGATGGTGTCGCTCTGTGCGCCTGCCAGTTTCTGAACGGCAGTCAGGTCTGCGCAACCTTCCATCTTCTCCATCAGGATGCTGGCCTTTTTGTCACGAACGACTTCCTCCTCAAGGAAATCCTTCACAGACTCCTGACTGCGGTACTTGCCATCGTTCTTGGCGGTGACTGCTACCACGAGCAGGTGGTCGTTGTTGCCGCAGGTGTAGATTTCAGATATCTCACCCACCTTGGTGTCTTTGTTGAATACCCAGCGGAAGGCTTCGCGTGTGCCGCTGAGGCCTGCGATGTTGTGCTCGCTGCTGAAGAGGCCTTCGCGCTGCTGAACCATATAACCGGCCTTGAGGGCATTGGCTTCAATCTCTTCGAGGGTCTTATTAGTTGCAACGAACTGTGAGAAATCGTTGTAGGTCTTGTTGAAGGTCTCGTTGGAGAAGTCGAGCGGGCGCTTGACGATGGCTACCTGATATTTCTCCACGGGATTCTTGCGGTCGAGAACATTGATGATGGCGATGCCTGTTCCAAGCTTCACCTGCTGTGTCGTTCCGGCAGCCTGAGCAGTGATGGCACTGACGAACTTCTGATTGGCATCGTCCAAAAGGGCGTTCTCATACTGTGCAGAGGTCAGCCACTGTGCGTCGCCAGTCTGGTTGAACTTGCGTGCGATGCTGTCGAAAGGCGTGCCGGCAGCCAAAACCGTCATGATGCTGTCTGCAGTCTTTTGTGCTGCTGCCTCATCGAGACCGCCTACGCCTATCTGACGGAACTGTATGCTGTCGGGGAGAGTGCTCTTGGCAATCAGGCGTACGATGTTCTGGGTATTGTCGGCAGCGTTGAGGAAGGGACCCTTCTGAGTGCCTACAGCCATGGAATCAACTTCCTTGGCGATGTCCGAAGGCATGGCAGAGCGGCGCAGGGGCAGTGCGTTGTAGGAAACAATGCTACCGCTCTTGCGGATGATGTTGGCAAAGTCTGCATCCTCGGCCTGCATCTGGGCTGCGGTCTCAAGGAGCTCTGCGTTGATCTCGTCGCGGTCTGCCTTGCTGGCGGTGACGGCAACGTCGATATACTTGATGTCGCGAATCGGCTCGTCGATGCGGAAGGCTTCGCGCATGGAATTGAACTTAGCTTTCAGTTCGCTCTCCTCAGCCTTCACCTCCTCCTTCACGGCAGAGTAGGGGACGGCAGCGAGCAGCACTTCCTTTTCCTTGTAGCGGGCATCGAAGGCGTTCTGGATGGCTACGGGGTTCGTGATGAAGAGCTTGCCGAGCAGCGACTGGTACTTGGCAGCGAGCGTCTGCTGACGGATGTTCTTCTCGATGAACTTCCAGTAGTTGTACATCTGGTCATAGTAAGCGAGGGCCTCGGCAGGTTGACCGGGCTGATCCTTGACGGCTTTGTACTGGGTGAGGAATTGGTTGAGGGCTTCAACATCGAAACTGCCCTGCTGGTTGCGGAAAGGTGTCTGCATGAGCATGGGGTTCTGACCATTCTTGATGATCTCCTGCATCTCGGCATCGGTCACTGTCAAGCCAAGCTCTGCTGCCTCATGCTCCAGAAGGCTGGTCTGCACGAAGGTGTTCCAAACCTGATCGCGCACCTGCTGCATCTGCTCCTCGGTGAGGTTCTCGTTGCCCGAGGTGAACTTGACGACATCTACGTATTCATCCACGAGGTCGTTGAATTCTTGAATGTTGATAGAGTTGCCATAGACTTCACCAATTCGCTGGTGGCTTTCGGCACGTGAAGAAGACAGCGAACGAACGCCCTCCTCAGCGATGAAGGCAAAGAGCGCCAGACCCACAAAGAGAATCAACAATGCACCTTTGCTTCTGATTTTTTGTAATGTTGCCATTTGTTATAGTTTTATTTGTTTTATTATTATTCGGTGTAATATACTCCAAAAAGCGTGCGAAGGTACAAAGAATTTGGGACATAACCACAGGTTTGCCCCGAAAATTGTCTTTTCGGCATGAAAGTTCTTGAAAAATGGGCTTATTCTTCGCGAATCCGGAGTCTGACAAGCTCAATTTTGGTGCTTGTGTTCTTGAGAATCTTAAATTCGAACTGGTCGAAGCTCACGACCTCATTCAATTTGGGAAAACGCTGGATGCGATGGAGGATGAGGCCGCCCACGGTGAGGTAGTCGTCGCTCTCCGGAAGTTCGAGGCCAAGGAGTTCATTGACTTTCTCCACTTCGAGACGGGCAGAGAGCTCATATTCTCCATTGGGCAGTTTCTTGGCCGTGTATTGTTGCTGGTCGTGCTCGTCCTCAATGTCGCCGAAAATTTCCTCTACCAGGTCCTCGAGTGTGCAGATGCCGCTGGTTCCGCCGAACTCATCGACCACCACGGCGAGCGATTTTTTCTGCTGCATGAGGGTCTCCATGAGTTTTTGAGCTGTCATGGACTCGGGTACTATGGGCACTTCGTAGATGTGGTCTTTCCAGTCGTCATTCTTCTTCAGACGGAACATCTCAGAGGAGTGAATGAAGCCTAGGATGTTGTCGATATCGTCATCATAGACGATGATTTTCGAGCAACCGCTCTCGATGAAGAGATTGCGTAGCTGTTCCAAGCTCTCATGAATGTCAACGGCCACGATTTCCGTGCGGGGTACAATGCAGTCACGCACGCGGCAGTTGCTGAAATCAAGCGCATTCTGAAAGATTTTTACCTCGTCAGTGATCTCGTCTTCATTTTCGCTGTGGTCGATGGAGGATTGAATGAGATAGTCGAGATCCACTTTCGTGAATGCGCGGTCTGTGTCATTCGTGTTTATCCGCAACCCGAACAGACGCAAGATGCCTTTGGAGATGGCGCTTGTGAATTTGGAGATGGGATAGAGAATGATGTAGAATACGTAGGCCAGTGGGGCAAAGAACGTGAGCGTCCGGTTGGGGTTGAGTCGGAAGAGCATTTTCGGCACGAACTCGCCCGTCACCAGAACTATCAGCGTGGAGATGACGGTGAGCACAATCAGGGTGAGCCACTCTTCGTCCTCGATGCCGAGGGGCTTGATGATCAGCGGGTCAAGCAACTGGGCAATGAGAATGCCATAAATGACGATGGCGATGTTGTTGCCTACGAGGAGGGTGGAGATGAAATTGTTGGGATGCTCATAGAAGGTCGCGGCAAAGCGAGCTCCGAAACCGCTCTGCGAGCGGTCCATCTCGAAGCGCAGTTTGCTACTCGACACGAATGCTATTTCCATGCCTGAGAAGAAGGCCGAAAAAGCCAGGACAATGATTATTTCTATGATGAGAGTGGTCATCGTGGTTGCTGTGAACGTCGGTTTTCGGGGGCTGGCGCCTGCTCCGGCATCGGGGTGCCGTCGGCATTGCTGCTGCCTTCGCTATCGTTGACGGGCGTATAGCCAGCCGAATTGGTGATATGATAGTCTGTCATTTGCTCGTTGGAGCGGAAGTTGTAGCCTTGCAGTTGTTGCTCAGTCCCCGGCTTGGTAATAGTCATGAACACGGTGTTCCACAGCTGGTGCTCGTTCATGTCCCAAAACAGTTCTTCCGTCTCGAAGAGGTCCCCATCGCGGTTGAGTACTACCACGCGCCCACGCAATTCCCATGTCCGATTGTTGTGGCAGTAGGCTGTGTCACTCTGGACGTGCCATTGGATGTGGAAGGTGGAGTCGAATTTCTCCAAAAATAAGCCTTTGAGAAAGGTCCATTTCTGCGGTTCGTTGTAGATAAACCAGTCCTCCGCCACAATCTTGTAACTGATGATGCCTGAGTCTGAAATCAAGTTGGAAATACCGTGCGAGGTCATAAAAGGAAGCGAGTCATTGGGATTGACTGCCTCCGCAATGTGCTCTTTATGACCACACGAGGGGAGAAAGGAAAGGGCGAAAAACAGGAGGATTGAAAGCGTGAAGAGCGGAAAACGCAGCGTAGCAAATGAGAGCGAGGCGTGCGGGGCATTACTCCTACACGACTCCTTTATACTATGGTCATCTGTATTTCTCACTTTTCAATCTTACTTGAACTTCCACTTCTGGAACCAGCGTTCATTGAATGTTACGCCGACGTTCAGCTGTATGATATTTTCAGTAATAAGAGAAGCAGAACTTGCTGAGCGATGCGTCCACTGAACGCCGATGTTCAAGTATGACGGTGCATAGATATTCAGCAATGTCATGTGGGTGATGGTGTTCGTCAGGGGCAGGCCAATGCCGGCTGTCAAACCGAATTCCCTATGCCCCTGCATCCCATTGACTTTTACATAAGGAGATGAGTAGAATGCGCCGGCACGATAGTTGATACGCTTCGAGTAGCGTCGGTCGTAACGGGCAGGGACGTATTCCAGACCTGTATTGATACGGAAACGGTTCTCGTAAGTCCCTGTCGAAGGTGATAGAGTCTTGGTAGAAGCATCGAACTGTGGTGTCGTGCAATTTCCCCATTGCTCAAACGTGAAGTCGGCAGCCAGCGTGAGGCGCTCAGCGTGCTCCCAGGCAACGCCGACGCTGTAGGTCCATGGGATTTGGTAACCCTTCTTTGTGTAGGCGGTGTCGTTGGTTTCGATGTGGGTAGCTTCGCTGTTAATCGTGTGGCCGATACCGAGTGTGGCGCCAAAGGTCAGACGATTCTTGGTGTTGAGAAGTGTCTGATACTGCACACCGAAGTCGGTTTTCCACGTCAGCAGGGAGGCTGTGTCGTAGGACTTGATGTTGTCGCCCGTAATCGTTGCACCATTTTGGGTGGTCGTTTGCAGCATATAGTGGTTGATGTTGCCCCAAAGAACTCCTAAATTAAGTCCGACGGAGAAGCCCTTCAGGGGTCTCCATCCAGCACCGATGTAAGCCTGATGCAGTCCGCCTGTGGTTTGCATTCCTGTGGGGTCGGCACTCTTAAACTCCTGATGTGTAATAATCTGGGGGCTGTTCTTTGCTGGCTTGTCGGTGTAGAAACTGTAGCCGATGCGGGTGTAGGGCACAAAACCCAGACTCATTCCTAAGTTCTTGCGGAGCCGGAAGGCTGCATTCACGAAATCAAAGGATGTGTTGTTGAGTGTCTTGCTCATACCGTCCTGCTTCATGAAAGTGCGCTGAACACTAAGGCCAACGTCAAAAACAAACGTCAGCGAGTCCATGGCGGAATAGCTGGCGGGATTCAGTTGATTGATGCGATAGCTGGAGCGTAAGCCCTGAGCGACGCCGCCCATGGAGCGGTTGAAACTCTGCGACTGGTCGGCGGGCAAACCGAGTCCGAAACGCGAATAAGATGAATTGGTGCCGTTGGACTGTGCTTGGGCGTGGCTAGCCCCCCATGCGCAAAGGCAGCAGAAGATGAGAATCTTATATTTTAAACAGCTCATTGTCGGGTTGTTATCTTCTTATATTGTAGTCGAGAATATGATTTAAACCTCTTGGAACGAGAATTTGGTCTGCAAAGATGGGACTTTTTATTGTGTTGGCAAAATGATTTAAATCTCCGCCCGTTAAAAAAACCAAAAGTGAGGGATTTTTCTCTCTGAAATGGTCTATATAGCCCTCAATCTCGTGGCGCATACCTTCGATGACGCCAGAGCGGATGGCGGTCTCGGTATCGATGCCCAGTTCTGGCGTTGCCCCCTCGGGTTCCACTAACGGTAAACGTGGAAAGTAGTCGTCAATGGCGCGGAAGCGGGCATGAAGCCCAGGGGCGATGTTACCTCCGAGATAAGCGCCGTCAGCAGAAACGAAGTCGAACGTGATGCAACTGCCTGCATCGATGATGAGCAGTGGCTTTCCGGGCGCTTGCATCCAAGCACCAACGGCGGCTGCCAGGCGGTCGGAGCCCAGCGTCTCTGGCGTGCGATAGAGGTTGCTGACAGGTATGGCCGTGGCGCTGTTGAAGCGGATGGCGGGGCAGGGAAGCGTCTGAAGACGGACCTCTGCTTCTGCAGGCAGGGCTACGACCGATGAGATAATGGCGGCTTCAGCTTTTTCACCAATCTTGCCAAGAAGACGCAGTTCATGGCCAAACTCCTGCTCGTGGCGCACCAGTTGGCCGTTGTCGAACAGGTAGAATTTGCTGGCTGTGTTGCCGATGTCTATGACGAGATTCATTTGCGGGCGCAAAGGTAAGCATTTTTTATGAAAAAGACTCCTTTTGCAAATGATTTAAGTGCCTCTCAACCCTTTTTTCTTATTTTTAATGTTCGCAA
The DNA here is from genome assembly GCA_902783885.1 of uncultured Bacteroidales bacterium. Lineage (GTDB taxonomy): Bacteria > Bacteroidota > Bacteroidia > Bacteroidales > Bacteroidaceae > Physcousia. Next base: position 8,739 of record CACZSQ010000039.1, on the reverse strand, counting down.
GCGTAGAAAATCGGATTTTATCCATCAAAAGTCATAAATTATGATTACCTTTGCGCCCGTTTATGAGAAGGCTGTTTTTCTTTTTCATGATTCTGTGCACCGCATTCTGTGCGTCAGATGTGTATTCTCAGGAGGTTGATGCCTTCGAGGATGAATCTGTTGACACGATGTTGCAGGTGAGTCTTCTCACCTGTTCGCCTGGACAAGCTGTTTACGAGCTCTACGGGCACACGGCCATCCGCGTAAAAAATCAAAGGCATCAGTCGGACTTCGTGTTCAACTACGGTGTCTTCGATTTCCATCAGCCAAACTTTATCGGGCGCTTTGTTTTGGGCAAATGCGATTATTTCGTGTACCCTTATCGTTTTGACATATTCCTGTCTGAATACGAGGCGCGTGGCTCCTCCATCACAGAGCAGGTGCTGAATCTAAGACCCCAGGAGGCATCCCGTCTCACGCAGGCTCTGTTTGAGAATTGTGACGTCAGCAACCGTGTCTATCGCTACAATATCTTTCGGAATAACTGTACTACGAAAGCGCGTGACATCATCGAGGAGCACATTCAGGGGCATGTGATCTATCCGATGCGACAGCAGCGCCACACGTTCAGGACTCTCCTACGCGAATATACCGTAGGTCATGCCTGGGCAGAGGCAGGCAACGACCTGCTGCTGGGCGAGGATGTCGATACGCTCATCAATGAGCGCGATGAGATGTTCGCTCCTCTATACCTGATGAAGTATGTCGATGGCGCTATGATAGACCGTGGCATGGGGCGCTATGACTCATTGGTCCGTGCGCGGCGGGTTCTGCTTGAAGAAAACCCTGTCCGTCAACAGTTCGCAGCTGATGAGGAACCATCGTTCCCTGTCAGCCCGGTCATTCTCGGTTGGGGGCTGCTGTTGGCCGGCGTAGGATTGGGCGCTTGGGAAGTGCGTCGCCGTCGTGCGCTGTGGCCTGTGGATGCTGTCCTCATGACGCTTCAGGGCTTGGCCGGTCTGATGTTGGCTTTCATGGCTCTTTTCTCAACTCATCCTGGAGTAGCGTCAAATTGGCAGATATGGGTGCTGAACCCTTTACCTCTTTTCTTCGTGGTCGCAGTTGTGAGGGCCGAACGCCGCCTGCGCCCATGCGCATACCATACAGTTGCAGGGCTCTTGCTGTTGCTTTTCTTGATTCTTTATGCCTGGTTCCCGCAGAATTTCAGTTCGTTGACCCTGCCTTTGGCACTCCTTTTGCTGAGCCGGGCATTGACGCATATTCTCATTGACCGCCGCCGGTCATGACCTCAGACAATGAAAACAAACGTGATACATCATACACCCCATAATACACGTTGGCTTACATCGCTTATTGCGATGCTGGCGGTGCTGAATGTGGAGGCCCAGAACTCTGCGCATCTGCCGCGGCTTGTGGTCAACATCTTGGTTGATCAGCTGCGCACCGACTACATGGAAGCCTTTGTGCCTCTTTACGGCGAGGGCGGTTTCAAGCGGCTGATGGCTGATGGCCGTTATTTCTCCGATGCCCAAGTCCCATTCCGAGGCCCCGACCGCGCTTCTGCGGCTGCCAGCCTGGCAACGGGCGCAGTTCCCTACGACCACGGAATCGTGAATATGATGTGGCTCTCACGCGAGACCTTACAGCCTGTTTTCTGTGTGGATGATGTCCGTTATCGTGGGCATCAGACTTTCGAGAAGACCTCGCCGTGCTATCTGCTCACAACAACTGTTTCCGATGAACTGGAGCTCGCCACGGGCGAGTGCTCTGTGATATATAGCATCGCTCCAGAGCGCGAGATGGCTGTACTCATGGCCGGTCATGTGGCTGACGGCGCATTCTGGCTGAATGAAGAGACGGGCTCATGGTGCGGTACGAACTACTATGGCGAGTACCCCAATTGGGCTTCAGCTTATGAGCGTCAGTACTCTCTCGCAAAGAAAATCGGCCGACTGACGTGGGAACCGATTTATGACGGCGGTCTCCATTCCTTCCACTATTTTCAAGGGGCTTTTGATGAGAAATCCACCAACTTCAAGCACACGTTTGAGGGCGATGGTCGCTTCCGTTCTTTCAAGAACTCAGCTCTCGTGAATGAGGAGACTGTGAATTTTGTCAAGCGCTGTCTGGAGAATTCGTACATTGCCCGCGACTATGTCCCTGATCTGCTTAATATAGGTCTCTATGCAGGCAACTATGAGCACCAGAGTGTTCTGCGCTGCCCGTCGGAGATGCAGGACACGTATGTGCGACTGGACCGTGTGTTGGAGGACTTGATGACCTCGGTTGAGACGATAACCGGCAAGGGACAGGCCATGTTCATCCTCTCTTCTACGGGCTATGCCGACAGCGATGCAGATGACATCAATTTCGGCAAATACCGCATTCCATCGGGGACATTCTCGATGCAGCGCGCGTCCATGCTCCTGAACATGTACCTTACCGCCCTGTTCGGACAGGCGCAGTACATTGACGGCACACGCGGCCAGCAGTTCTATCTGAATCGCAAACTCATGGAGCAGCGCCAGCTCAATACCAACGAGGTGCTGGCCCGCTGCGAGGAGTTCCTGTCTCAGATGGCTGGTGTCAGAGACGTCTATACCTCCAGCCGCCTGACGATGGGCGCTTGGGTGAAAGGTCTCGACCATGTCCGTTCCAGCTGGAACATCAACCGTTCGGGCGACATCCTCCTTGAGGTGAACCCTGGCTGGAAAATTGTTAATGAAGACAATACAGCGTATGTCAACCAAGGCGAGGCTTATCTGTCCTATCCCATGTTCTTCATGGGAGGCGAGACATTGCCAGCCCGCATCGGAACTCCTGTCAGCACTGCTGCCATAGCGCCTACGCTGGCCCGTTGCCTACGCATACGTGCTCCCAACGGCAGCCGTGAGGCACCTCTCGTGCTAAAGTAAAAGAGGGACCCCCTCCCCGCTCCCCCTTAGGGGGAGGGTGGTCACTTTCAAGATTTGAAAAAATAAAATATAAACCAAATAGATAATGACCCTAATAGCTCTCCGTTAGAAAAAACATTCTACTCCCCTCCATACAAGGGAGGGGCTGGGGGGTGGGTCCATAATTTATGAATTTCATTAAAATTATCAGTAACCTGTTTGGCACCAAGAGCGACCGCGACATGAAACAGATTCAGCCGCTCGTGGATGAGGTGCTGAAGGTCTATCCCGAGATCAATGCGCTCAGCAATGATGAGTTGCGCGCGCGTACATTATTTTTAAAAGAACAGATTCGTGAAGCGGGTCTTCCCTTGCGCACCCGCATAGATGAACTGAAAGCCAAGATTGACCAGACCCCTATCGAGTATCGTAAACCGATCTTTGACAAGATTGACAGGTTGGAGAAAGAGGTGCTCGAGGTGTACGAGAATGTGCTCGACGAGATTCGCCCCGTGGCCTTTGCGATTGTGAAATCTACAGCTGAGCGCTTCACTAAGAACGAGAATGTCGAGGTCACAGCTACCGATTTTGACCGTGAACTGGCTGCCCGTCACGATTTCGTGGATATTGAGGGTGACAAAGCCATCTACCACAACCATTGGGTGGCAGGCGGCAACGAGACCATCTGGAACATGATTCATTACGATGTGCAGCTCTTCGGCGGCACGGTGCTCCATCAGGGTAAGATTGCTGAGATGGCTACTGGTGAGGGTAAGACCCTCGTGGCTACACTGCCCGTTTTCCTCAACGCTCTGACAGGCAATGGCGTGCACGTGGTCACTGTCAACGACTATCTGGCCAAGCGTGACTCCGAGTGGATGGGCCCCCTCTATATGTTCCATGGTCTCTCCGTAGATTGCATCGACAAGCATCAGCCCAATAGCGAGGCCCGGCGCCGTGCTTATCAGGCTGATATCACCTTCGGTACGAACAACGAATTCGGTTTCGACTATCTGCGTGATAATATGGCCACTTCGCCTGAAGATCTTGTACAGCGAATGCACAACTACGCCATCGTCGATGAGGTTGACTCCGTGCTGATAGACGATGCCCGTACACCTTTGATTATCAGTGGCCCCGTTCCTAAAGGCGATGACCAGATGTTCGAGGAGTACCAGCCCCTTGTGGAGAAGCTTGTGGGCGTGCAGCGCCAACTGGCAACTCAGTATCTGGCGGAAGCCAAGAAGCTGATAGCTGAGGGACAGGCTGAGGATGACAAAGAGAAGACGGCTGCAGGTTTCCTTTCCCTCTTCCGCTCTTACAAGGCACTCCCCAAGAACAAGCCCCTCATCAAGTATCTCTCCGAACCTGGTATCAAGAGCGGTATGCTCGCCACCGAGGAGATTTACATGGAGAACAATAACAAACGTATGCCTGAGGCCATCGAGCCCCTTTTCTTCGTCATCGATGAGAAGCTCAACAGCGCCGACCTCACTGACAAGGGTAACGCTTGGCTCTCCAAGCAGGTCAACGACAACGACCTCTTTATCCTGCCTGATATCACGGCCCAGCTTTCAGCTCTTGAAGTGGATGCAAGTCTGAGCAATGAAGAGCGTGTCCAGAAGAAGGACCAGATCTACACCGACTATGCCATCAAGAGTGAGCGTGTCCACACCATTCAGCAGTTGCTGAAGGCCTACGCCATGTTCAACCTCAATGAGGAGTACATCATCGTAGATGGCGAGATCAAGATTGTGGATGAGCAGACGGGCCGTGTCATGGAAGGACGACGTTGGAGCGACGGCCTCCATCAGGCTGTCGAAGCCAAGGAACATGTGAAGGTTCAGGCTGCCACGCAGACCTTTGCCACCATCACCCTGCAGAACTATTTCCGTATGTACCACAAGCTGGCCGGCATGACAGGTACCGCCGTCACCGAGGCCGGTGAGTTCTGGGACATCTATAAACTCGATGTTGTGGAGATTCCCACGAACCGTCCTGTCATCCGTAACGACCAGAACGACCGCGTCTATAAGACACAGCGAGAGAAGTACAACGCTGTCATCGCTGAAGTGGAGAAGATGCGTAACAGCGGGCGTCCGACCCTTGTGGGTACCACCTCCGTGGAGATTTCCGAACTGCTCAGCAAGATGCTGTCGCTCCGTAAGATTCCTCATCAGGTGTTGAATGCGAAACTCCACCAGAAGGAGGCTGACATTGTGGCTCTTGCCGGTCAGAGTACGAATGGCCTCGGTGCCGTGACCATTGCCACGAATATGGCAGGCCGTGGTACCGATATCAAGCTGTCGCCTGAGGTGAAGGCCGCTGGCGGTCTTGCCATCATCGGCACAGAACGCCACGAGAGCCGCCGCGTCGATCGTCAGCTTCGTGGTCGTTCCGGTCGTCAGGGCGACCCGGGTTCCAGCGTCTTCTTTGTATCACTGGAGGATAAGCTCATGCGCCTCTTTGCCAGCGAGCGCATCGCCAAGGTCATGGACCGTCTCGGCTTCGAAGACGGCGAGATGATTGAGCATCCCATGATTAACAACAGCATTGAGCGCGCGCAGAAGAAGGTTGAGGAGAACCACTTTGGCATTCGTAAGCGTCTGCTTGAGTACGACGACGTGATGAACAAACAGCGCACGGTCATCTATGAGAAGCGTCGCCACGCCCTCATGGGCGAGCGCCTGGGTATGGACATCGCCGATATGCTCTACGACCGCGTTTGCTCCATCATCGAGAACTGTGCAACCCTTGAACAGATGGAAGAGCAGTTCATCGAGGTGTTTGCCATGGAAGTGCCGTTCGTGCAGAGCGACCTTGTGGAGTTGACGGCTCCCGATTTGGAAGAGAAAGCCTATCAGGCAGTCCTCGGCCGTTTCCAGCAGAAGACCAATCTCATCGCTTCCGAGGCCTACAAAGTCTTCAAGCCTATCTACGACGGCCCCAACGGGCAGGAGTGGGCAGAGCGTCCCGTCATGGTGCCTATCCTTGACGGTCGTCGCGTCTATAACATCGGTGGTGTCTCCCTGAAGCAGACCTGCGAGAGCGAGGGCCGTGCCATCGTCACAGCTTTCGAGAAAGCCATCCTGCTCCACGTTATCGACGAAGCATGGAAGGAGAACCTCCGCGAGCTCGACGAGCTCAAGCACTCCGTGCAGAACGCCAGCTACGAGCAGAAAGACCCCCTCCTCGTCTTCAAGTTAGAGAGCGTGAAGCTCTTCGACAAGATGGTGAACCGCATCAATAGCCAGACCATCTCGATTCTCATGCGCGGTCAGATTCCCGAGCAGCAAGTGCAGGCTCCCGACGATGCCGCTCAGCAGCGTGCAGAGTATGAGGCTCAGCGCCGTGACCGTGCAGCCGCAGCCCAGCGTGCACAGTATCAGGCAGGTAGGGGAGGTGCTCCCACTACGCAGGCTCCCAACTACGGCCGTCCTGACTATGCGGGTGGTGCTCCTGCTGACCTGAATGATCCGAACCAGCAGGCGGCAGCCGCTCAGGACACCCGAGCCCAGCAGCCTCGCACGCCATTCACTGCCGAGAAACTGCCAGGCCGCAATGACCCGTGTCCATGCGGAAGCGGCAAGAAGTTCAAGAACTGCCACGGCCGTAATCTCTGACATCATAAACTTACCACTATGAAACGAATCTTTCTGAACCTTCTTTTGGTAGCTCTGGCTGCCACGCTTCATGCTACCGTGAACCCTCGTCCTTTCACTATTCCTGCCATCCACGAGTGGCAGGGTAGGGAGGGGCGTATAACCCTTACCCCCCAGAGCCGAATCCTATATTCCGATGCCCGTCTGCGCACGGCTGCTGAGGCTTTGGCGCGCGACTTGCACACGGAAACAGACTTGCAGCTGCCTGTGGCCGAAGGGAAGAAAGCCGCTGAGGCTGACATCCTTTTCGCCTATCGTCCGCAGAAGAAACTCGGCAGCGAGGGCTACACTGTTGACATCGACCGTTCTGTCCGCATCGAGGCCACGGAACTTGGAGCCTACCACGCGGTGCAGACGCTTCTGCAAATTGTAGGGAGAAAAGACAAGACCTCCAGCCTTTCAACGTCACAAGCCTCTCATCCGTCTCTTCCAAAAGGAAAGATTACCGACCGACCCGACTATCCCCTGCGTGGGCTGATGATGGACTGCGCCCGCAAGTATATCCCGCTGGACTACCTGCGTCGCCTCGTTCGCACGATGGCCTACTACAAGATGAACACGCTTGAGGTGCACCTCAATGACAATGGTTTCCCCGCTTATTTCCACGAGAATTGGGACGAGACCTACGCCGCCTTCCGCCTTGAGAGCGAGCGCTTCCCGGGCTTGACCGCCGAGGACGGCAGCTACTCGAAGGCTGAGTTCCGGCAGTTCATCCTCGATGCAGCGGCCATGGGCGTGGAGGTTATCCCCGAGATTGACGCTCCCGCACACAGCCTCGCCTTTGCCCACTATCGTCCCAGCCTCGGCAGCAAGGAGTTCGGCATGGACCACTTCGACCTCTCCAACCCCGAGGTCATCCCCTTCATGGACAGTCTTTATGCCGAGTATCTCGAAGGTCCGAATCCTGTCTTTGCCTGCCCTCGCGTGCACATTGGCACAGACGAGTACAGCAACAGCCGCCAGGAGACCGTGGAGCAGTTCCGTGCTTTCACCGACCATTTCATCCACACTGTCGAGGGCTATGGCAAGCAGGCCGTTCTCTGGGGCGCCCTGACCCATGCCAAGGGCGAGACACCCGTGAAGGTCGATGATGTGATGATGTTCTGCTGGTACAACGGCTTTGCCGAGCCCGATTCCATGCGAGCCCTCGGCTATCAGCTGGTCAGCATCCCCGACGGCCTGAACTATATCGTGCCTGCTGCAGGCTACTACTACGACTACCTCAACGTTCCCCACCTCTATAAGAACTGGACGCCCGCTGTCATTGGCAACAAGACCTTCCCCGAGCGCGACCCGCAGATTGATGGCGGCATGTTTGCCGTCTGGAACGACATCGTGGGCAACGGCATCGCCGTGGCTGATATCCACCACCGTGTGATGCCTGCCCTGCAGGTGATAGCTGAAAAGACGTGGGCTGCCGACACCGTGCGCACCTGCGAGGAATGGCTCCGCCTGGCAGCTGCCGTCGGCGAGGCTCCAGGCATCAATGACCTTGGTCGCTATCCCGTCGGCGTAGTCCTGCAAAAAGAAGTGGTGGAAGCCGGTTCTGTCCGCGACATTCCCTTCATCGGATGGCCCTATCGCGTCAGCTTCGACATCGAAACGCCCGCTACTGAGGCCCGTGGCACAGCCCTCTTCCGTTCCGCCGATGCTGAGTTCTATCTCGCCGACCCCGTCACGGGGCGTCTCGGCTTCATTCGCGACGGCTACCTCTTTAGCTTCCGCCACGCCCTGCGTGCAGGCGCCAAGGAGCACATCGCCATCGAGGGCGACAACCGCGAGACCCGCCTCTACATCGATGGCCGCCTCGTCGAGACCCTGGGTCCCGATAATCGTCTCTTCCCTAAGAACAAGCCGTTCAAGGGCATTCGCACCCTCCAGTTCCCCCTCCAGCGCACCGATGCCAACCTCCGCAGCCGCATCACCAACCTGCAGGTGGAGCAACGCTGACAGCCATCTTTCTTGAGCAATTAAACAACACGCCCCGAGGTTCAAAGAAGAATCTCGGGGCGCTTGATTTCCGCGGGAAATAGTTTGTTGCCATAACACGTCTGTTTATTCGTTATTATTGGTGTCCGCTAAAACTTATAATCCATAAAAAATTAAGGTCGGTATCCTCGCTAGGATTCCGACCTTTTAGTTACCTTTGTTTTTGCGACAAAACATCAATAACATGAACAAAG